>NZ_PZKG01000179.1 GCF_003034985.1 Cereibacter changlensis JA139 | reverse complement strand
GTCGAGATCGACCACTAGAGGGATACCGATGGGCAAGCCCTCGAGTACGGGTTCAAATGGACCCGGATCAACTGGCATCTGGACTCTCCTATGCAAAGTCTTGGATAAAATCGTGAGTCGCATATCACATCATTGGCAAGTTAGCGCCTCTATCTGAAGGAAAGGCCATCTTGCCGATGATGGTTGGCGAAGTTGAAGCGGGATGACTGTTCAGCAGGCAGCCTCCGACGCGCTGCGGCATCAGAAGGCTGTCGGCCGCATGCATGAATCGGAGCGTCTGTCCGAAAGGGCACATAGCCACACGGCAAATGGGCCGACTTTGGGGCTGCCTATGGTCAAGGTGGTGAGCGCTACTTGCGCAGGTGTGACAGTGTTTCATAGTTGATCCGGGTCCTCGAAGTAGCCGACCGCAGTCCTGAAAGCGGCCGTCCGGCAGAGGAGGAAGAACAGCTCTCCAGACGGCGGAGACCGGGCTTGGCGACGCCAATCTCGGTCCGCGAAGGGCGACGGAACTAATGCCGAATGCATTTTTTACGCGGCCTTTACGCCCTTCGGCCTGAACAGGAATGGCATCTTTACGGGCTTCGGATCCAGCCTCGCGGCAACCAAACCGGAGGATCCGCAATGCTCGACATCATCTACATCGGCCTGGGGCTGGCCGGCTTTGCCCTGTTCACCCTCGCCGTGCGCGGCCTGGAGCGGATGTGACATGCCTCTGTTCGATCTGATCCTGGGCTCGACCGTGTCCGCGGGCTTGTTCGTCTATCTCGGGGCCGCCCTGTTGCGGTCCGACCGGTTCTGAGGCGCGCATCATGACGATACTGGCCTACAGCCTCTACTTCGCCGCCCTCGTGGGCGCGCCGCTTGGCCTCGCCTTGTGGATGGGCCGCGTCTATGGCGGCGTTTCCGCCCTTGCCGGCATGGAGCGCGCGGTCCTGCGGGCAGCCGGCGTCAACCCCGAACGCGGGATGACATGGGGAAGCTATGCCATGGCGGTGCTGGCGTTCAATCTGGCGGGGTTCCTCCTGCTCTATGCGATCCTGCGCAGCCAGGGCTTGCTGCCGCTGAACCCCGACGGCATTGCGGGGATGGCTCCCGACCTTGCCTTCAACACCGCGGTCAGCTTCGTGACCAACACCAACTGGCAGGCCTATTCGGGCGAGGCGCAGCTGTCCTATCTGGCCCAGATGGCCGGGCTCACGGTGCAGAACTTTGTCAGCGCGGGCACCGGGATGGCGGTGGCCGTGGCGGTGATCCGGGGCTTCACAGCGGCGAAGGGCGGCACGCTCGGCAATTTCTGGCTGGACCTGACGCGGTCGGTCCTGTGGATCCTCTTGCCGCTGTCGATCATCCTGGCGCTGTTCCTGGCCTGGCAGGGCGTGCCGCAGACGCTGCAAGGGGCGGTGACGGCCGTGACAGTCGAGGGCGGAGAGCAGATCATCGCACGTGGCCCCGCCGCGGCGCAGATCGCGATCAAGCAGCTTGGCACCAACGGCGGCGGGTTCTTCGGCGTCAACTCGGCGCATCCGTTCGAGAACCCGAGCGTCGCCTCGAACCTCGCGCAATGCCTGTCGATCCTGCTGATCCCGGTGGCGTTCTGCTTTCTCTTCGGCCGGATGGCCGGGGACCGCAGGCAGGGCTGGGCGATCTTCGCCGCCATGGCGGTGATGTTCGTGGCGGGTCTTGCGGTGATCCATTGGGCCGAAGTCGCGGGCAACCCGCTGCTCGGGCCGGGGGCGAACATGGAGGGCAAGGAGCAGCGGTTCGGCGCCATGCTGTCGGCGCTCTGGGCAGCCTCCACCACGGCGGCCTCGAACGGGTCGGTCAACGCCATGCATGACAGTTTCATGCCGCTGTCGGGCCTCGTGATGCTGGTGTTCATGCAGATCGGCGAGGTGATCTTCGGCGGGGTCGGGGCGGGGCTCTACGGGATGCTGCTCTATGTCGTGCTGGCGGTCTTTCTGGCCGGGCTCATGGTGGGGCGCACGCCGGAATACCTCGGCCGCAAGATCGAGGGGCGCGAGGTGACGCTGGCCGTTCTTGCCTTCCTGTCGATGCCGCTCGGTATTCTGGTGGGGGGCGCGGTCGCCGCCACCGCGCCTGCGGCGCTTTCGGCTGTGCAGGATGCGGGGCCGCATGGGTTGAGCGAGATCCTCTATGCCTATTCCTCCGCGACCGGCAACAACGGGTCCGCCTTCGGAGGCTTCGGCGCGGCGCTGCCGTGGCACACCACCGCCCTGGGCCTGACCATGCTCATGGGTCGTTATGCGATCATCGTGCCCCTGCTGGCCATCGCAGGCTCGATGCTGCGCAAGACCCGCGCGCCGGTGACCGCGGGGAGCTTCCCAACGCATGGGCCGCTGTTCGTGACGCTTCTGGTGCTGACAGTGCTGATCCTTGGCGCGCTCACCTTCTTCCCCGTCCTTGCCCTTGGCCCCATCGCGGAAGAGACCGCGCGGATGGCCGGGCAGAGCTTTTGAGGTTCCCCATGTCCAGAGATGGAAAAGCAGCCGATATGTCCGGCCTTTACCGGACGGCCGCCCGGCAGAGCGTGACCAAGCTCGACCCGCGGCAGTTGTGGCGCAACCCGGTGATGTTCGTCACCGCCATCGTAGCGGCGATGACGACCGTGCTGGGCCTGCGCGACCTGGCATCGGGAACGCCCGGCGCGGGGGTGGCCCTGCACATTGCGTTCTGGCTGTGGCTTTGCGTGATCTTCGCCAACTTCGCCGAAAGCCTCGCCGAGGGGCGCGGCCGTGCGCGGGCCGATACCTTGCGGGCCACCAAGTCGGAAACCAAGGTGCGCGTGCTGGACGGGCCGGATGCCGACCCCGCAACGGCGAGCGAGGTTGTCTCGACCAGTTTGCGGGCGGGGCAGTTCGTCTATGTCGCGGCGGGCGACATCGTGCCCACCGATGGCGAAGCGGTGCGCGGCATGGCGAGCGTCAACGAAAGCGCCATCACGGGCGAGTCCGCGCCCGTGATCCGCGAGGCCGGGGGAGACCGGTCCTCCGTCACCGGGGGCACCACCATCGCGTCGGACTGGCTGGTGATGAAGGTGACGGCGGAACCGGGCAAGAGCTTTCTCGACCGGATGATCGCGCTGGTCGAAGGCGCCGAACGTCAGAAGACGCCGAACGAGATCGCGCTGAACATCCTGCTGGTGGGCCTCACGCTGATCTTCCTGTTCGTCGTGGTCACGCTGCCCGCCTTCGCCAGCTATTCCGGCGCCACCATTCCGGTGGTCGTGCTGGGCGCGCTGTTCGTGACGCTGATCCCCACCACCATCGGCGGCCTGCTGTCGGCCATCGGCATCGCAGGCATGGACCGGCTGGTGAAGGCGAACGTCATCGCCAAATCGGGCCGCGCGGTGGAAGCGGCGGGGGATGTGGACACGCTTCTGCTCGACAAGACCGGCACCATCACCTTCGGCAACCGGATGGCCGATGCGCTGCTCCCGGCCCCTGGCGTGGAGAGCCGTCGTCTGGCCGAGGCGGCGGCGCTTGCCTCGCTGGCGGATGAGACGCCCGAGGGCAGATCCATCGTTGAGAAGGCGCGCGAGCTGCTGGGGGCGGGCCTCGGGATGCCTGCAGGGGCGATGCCGGTGGCCTTTACCGCGCAGACCCGGCTTTCAGGGCTGGACCTTGCCGATGGCCGACGGTTCCGCAAAGGCGCAGTTGATGCGGTGATCCGCCTGACCGGGCAGACCCCGCCCGGCGCGCTGGCGGCGCAGGTCGACGCCATCGCCCGGTCAGGCGGCACGCCGCTGCTGGTGGCCGAAGGCGCGCAGATCCTTGGCGTCGTGCATCTGAAGGACATCGTGAAACCCGGCGTGCGCGAGCGGTTCGCCGAACTGCGGGCCATGGGCATCCGCACGGTGATGATCACCGGCGACAACCCCCTGACCGCCGCCGCGATCGCCGCCGAGGCGGGGGTGGACGATTTTCTGGCCGAAGCCACGCCCGAGATGAAGCTGGACCTGATCCGCCGCGAACAGGCGGGTGGGCGGCTGGTCGCGATGTGCGGCGACGGGTCGAACGACGCCCCCGCCTTGGCTCAGGCCGATGTCGGCGTCGCCATGAACGCGGGCACCCCGGCGGCGAAAGAGGCGGCGAACCTGATCGACCTGGACAGCGATCCGACCAAGCTGATCGAGGTGGTGATGGTGGGCAAGCAACTGCTGATCTCGCGCGGCGCGCTGACCACCTTCAGCATTGCCAATGACGTGGCGAAGTACTTCGCGGTCCTGCCGGCGATCTTCGTCGCGGCCTATCCGGGGCTCGCCGTGCTGAACATCATGGGGCTGGCCTCGCCCAGCTCGGCGATCCTGTCAGCGGTGATCTTCAACGCGCTGATCCTGATCGCGCTGGTGCCGCTGGCCCTGCGCGGCGTCGCCTACCGCCCTGCCAGCGCCGCCCAGCTTCTGCGCCGCAACCTGCTCGTCTACGGCCTGGGCGGCCTTATCGCGCCCTTCCTGGGCATCAAGGCCATCGACCTGTGCCTTGTCGCGTTGAACCTGGCCTGAGGAGACCATCATGCTCGCCCATCTGCGCTCCGCACTCTCCCTGACGATCCTGTTCACCGCCCTGACCGGCCTCGCCTATCCCCTTGTCCTAACGGGCCTTGCGCAGGGTCTCTTCCCCGCCGCCGCGAACGGCAGTCTGGTTCTGCGGGACCATACGGTGATCGGCTCCGCCCTCGTCGCCCAGCCGTTCGAGGGGGCGGGCTATCTGCATCCCCGCCCCTCGGCCAGCGGTTGGAATGCGGGGGGAACAGGGGCCTCGAACCTCGGTCCGACATCGGCTGCGCTGATCGCCACCGTGGCCGAACGCCGGGCGGCTTGGGAGGCCAAGACCGGCCGCTCCGCCCCCATCGACGCCGTCACCGCTTCGGGATCGGGGCTGGATCCGGACATCAGTCCCGAGAATGCCCTCGCGCAGGCAGGCCGCATCGCCGCGGCGCGTGGGGTGGATATTGGCGCCGTCAGCAGGCTGATCGAGGCGGCCACGCTTGGCCGAACCCTCTGGCTTTTCGGTGAGCCGCGCGTGAATGTGCTGGAAACGAACCTCGCCCTCGACGCGGCCTTTCCGGGGCCTGGCGCTGGCGGGCAAGGAACGCCGACGCAATGACATCCGCCGCCGACACCCGCCCTTCCCCCGACGCCCTGCTGACGCAGGCGGCGCGGGAAGGGCGTGGGCGGTTGAAGATCTTCATCGGTGCGGCGCCGGGCGTGGGAAAGACCTGGGCCATGCTGGACGACGCGCAGCGCAGGCATGCCGAGGGCGCGGACGTGCTGGCGGCCCTGATCGAGACCCACGGCCGGGCCGAGACGCAGGCAAAGCTGTCAGGCCTGCCGCAACTGGCGCGGAAGCCGGTGATCTACAAGGGGCGGGCGCTGACGGAGATGGACCTGGACGGCCTTCTCCGCCGCCGCCCCGCGCTCGCCCTGATCGACGAACTCGCTCACACGAATGCCGACGGGGGACGGCACGAAAAGCGCTGGCAGGATGTCGAAGAGGTTCTGGCGGCGGGGATCGACGTGTTCACCACGCTGAACATCCAGCATATCGAGACGCTGAACGAGACCGTCGCCCGCATCACCGGCGTCCGGGTGCGGGAAACCGTGCCCGACCGCGTGCTGGAGATGGCTGACGAGATCGAGCTGATCGACATTCCGCCCGACGAACTTCTGGAACGCTTGCGGCAGGGCAAGGTCTATCCGCAGGATCAGGCCGCGCGCGCCCTTACCTCGTTCTTCGCCAAGGGCAATCTCACGGCCCTGCGCGAACTGGCGCTGCGCGCCGCCGCCGACCGGGTGGATGCGCAACTGCGCGAGCACATGGCGGCCAACGCCATTGCCGGGCCCTGGCCGACGCAGGAGCGCATCCTGGTCTGCGTGAACGAAAGCCCCGCTGCACGCGAGGCGATCCGCGTCGCAAAACGCAGCGCCGACCGCGCCCGCGCCGAATGGATCGCACTCAATGTCACACAGGCGCGGGCGGAGAATTTGCCGGATGCGGACAAGGACCGGCTGGCAGGAACCCTGCGCCTGGCCGAGCGGCTGGGGGCGGAACTCGCCACGCTGGAAGCCGAACGGGATGTGGCGCAGGCGATCCTCTCCTATGCGGCGGACCGCAACGTGAAGCGCATCGTGATCGGCCGCCCGCGCCCACGTCCGTTCTGGTCGCGGCTGACGACCGAGGATGTCGCCGCGGGCCTGTTGCGCCAGTCCGGACGGTTCGAGATCACGCTCGCCGCGGAACCCGATGAACGGACAACAAGGGCGGGCTGGCATCTGCCGCATGTTGCGCATGAGCCGCTGGCTTGGGGGGAGGCGGCTCTCGCCGTCATTCTGGCCTCCGCCTTTGCCTATGCGGCAGAGCAGCTGTTCCCGGTCGCCAGCCTTTCGGTGATCTACATGACGGCGGTCGTTGTCGTGGCCAGCCGCAGGGGCCTCGGCCTCGCCATGGCCACGGCGGTTCTGGGCTTCTTCGCCTACAACTACCTGTTCACCGAACCCCGCCACAGCTTCCGCGTCTCGCGTCAGGGCGAGTTGCTGACGCTGGGCCTGTTCCTCGTGGCCTCGCTCATCACCGGCAATCTGGCGGCGCGGTTGCGC
>NZ_PZKG01000178.1 GCF_003034985.1 Cereibacter changlensis JA139 | reverse complement strand
TAACTTAGTCCGACCCCCTACCCGTCGTCCCGTCCCGTCCCTACCCCGTACCGGTTCGGTACGGACCGTCCGTCGTCGTCCGGGACCGGTTAGTTCGGACGGTACCGTTACTAGTGTACGGACGGACTGGCACAATGCCCGCGACATCCCGGTGTCGGCGGGCAAGTTCGACATCGAGGATTACACGCTCTACCTCGTCGATTTCATGCGGGCGCTGGGGCCGGACATCCATGTGATCGCCGTCTGCCAGCCTGCGCCGCTGACGCTGGCCGCCACCGCCTATCTGGCGGGCGAGGATCCCTCCGCGCAGCCGCGCACGCTGACGCTGATCGGCGGGCCGATCGACCCGGATGCCGCGGCGACCGACGTGACCGATTTCGGCCGCCGCATCACCATGGGCCAGCTGGAGCAGCTGGCGGTCCAGCGCGTCGGCTTCAAGTACAAGGGCGCCGGGCGGCTGGTCTATCCGGGGTTGCTGCAGCTGCAAAGCTTCATTTCGATGAACCTCGAGCGGCACCAGAAGGCGTTTTCCGAACAGATCATGCGGGTGGCGCAGGGCGACGCCTCGGACCATGACGCGCACAACCGCTTCTACGACGAATATCTCGCGGTCATGGACATGACGGCGGAGTTCTATCTGTCGACCGTCGAGCGCATCTTCAAGAATGGCGAGATCGCGAAGAACGAATTCGTGGTGGCCGGCAAGAAGGTGGACATCGGCGCGATCACGCAGGTGGCGGTGAAGACCGTCGAGGGCGAGAAGGACGACATCTCGGCCCCCGGCCAATGCGTCGCCGCGCTGAAGCTGCTGACCGGCCTGCCCGACAGCAAGAAAGCCAGCCATCTGGAGCCGGGAGCGGGCCACTACGGCATCTTCGCCGGGAAAAGCTGGCGGCTGAACATCCGCCCGCTGGTCCTGAACTTCATCGACGCCAACTCACCGAAGAAGCCGGTGATCGCGCTGGCCTCATCGAACTGAGGAGGGCCCGTCGAGGAAGGCCCGGAGCGCCGCCGTGACAGCCTCGGGTTGTTCCAGCGGCGCGAGGTGGCCGGCATCCTCGATGATCTGCAGCCGACCGTAGGGCATCAGCGCCGAGAGGAAATCCTGCCGGCGCAGCGGAACCACCGTGTCGAGCCGCCCGGCGAGGATCAGCACCGGCAACATCGCCCGCCGCATCACCTTCTGCTGGTCGGGCCGCCGCTGCATCGCCCGCGACTGGCCGAGGAAGGCGTCGGCCCCCAGCCCCACCGCCATCTCCTGCAACAGCGCCAGCGTGGCGTCGCGCGTCTCGAGCGGGGCCAGCGCGCCGGGCGGGATCTCGTCCAGCGCCACCTGCGCGATGCGCCCCATCCGCGCGCCCACCATCCGGGCTTCACGGGCGGCGGCAAGCTGCGGCGTCTCGGCCATCGGGTTCGAGGCGATCAGCGCCATGCGGCTGACCCGCTCCGGCGCGCGGCGGAACACGTCGAGCGCCACATCGCCCCCGAGCCCATGCCCGACCAGCGCCACCTTGGCCGGCGCCGCCTCCAGCACCGCTTCGGACATCTCCTCCACCGTCGCCTGCAGCGGCAGCATCACCGTGACGGCGCGGCTCTGCGACAGCTGCAGGATCTGGTGCAGGAACAGCCGCGCATCGCAGAGCATGCCCGGAATGAAGATCACCGGTTCGGCCATCAGCGCATCCCCGCCAGCAGATCGGTGACGGTGGTCTCGATCAGCGCCAGACAGTCCGGGCTGGAGAAGCGGTGGTCGGCGCCCTTCACCAGCGTCAGGCGGATATCGCCGCCCGTCGCGTGGTCCAGCAGCCGCAGCGCCACGGCGGGCGGCACGTCGGTGTCGGCCGTGCCCTGCAGCAGCCGCACCGGGAAGGGCAGCGGCAAGGGCTCGCGCAGCACCAGCCGGTCGCGGCCTTCCTCGATCAGGCGGCGGGTGATGATGTAGGGGTCGTCAGAATAATCCGAGGGCTGCGCCACCTGCCCGTCGCGCAGCAGAGCCGCGCGCTGATCGGCGTCGAAGGCCGTCCACATGCTGTCCTCGGTGAAATCCGGCGCGGCGGCGATGCCGACCAACCCCGCGATCCGCTCCGGCAGGGCCTTCGCCAGCAGCAGCGAGATCCAGCCGCCCATCGACGAGCCGACGAGCAAGAGCGGTCCCGGGGCGAGCGACAACGCCGCCCGCGCATCCTCGAACCAGTCGCCGATCGCCCCGTCGAGAAAGGCGCCGGAGGAGGCGCCGTGGCCGGAATAGTCGAAGCGAAGGAAAGCCCTGCCCTCGCGCTCGGCCCAGGCCTGCAGGTGCTGCGCCTTGCTGCCCTCCATGTCGGAGCGGAAGCCGCCGAGAAAGACCACCGTCGGCCCCTGCCCCGGCGTCAGGCGATAGGCGATGCGCCGCCCCTCTGGTGTCGTCAGGAATTGCGGCTCGGACATGGGGCCTCCTCGGATTTTTGCCTTTCATAACAAAGCCCGGCCCCTGCGGCCAGCCGCCGGTTGACTTTCCCCGGCGCGAAAGGCAAAACCCCGCCCGACATAACCCGCAACCGGGCGCATCGTGGGCGCCAAACCGACGAGGAGAGCCATATGGCCCAAATTTCCCTCACATTTCCCGACGGCAACAAACGCGACTATCCCGCGGGCGTGACCGCTGCCGAGGTGGCCGCCTCGATCTCGACCAGCCTCGCCAAGAAGGCGATCTCGGCGCAGGTCGATGGCAAGCATTTCGACCTGCAGTGGCCGATCCCGGCGGACGCCAGCATCGCCATCAACACCCTGCAGGACGAGGCTCCGGCGCTGGAGCTGATCCGCCACGATCTCGCGCATATCATGGCGCGGGCGGTGCAGGAGATATGGCCCGAGGTGAAGGTCACCATCGGCCCGGTGGTGGCGAACGGCTGGTATTACGACTTCGACCGCGCCGAGCCCTTCACCCCCGAAGACCTCGGCGCCATCGAGAAGAAGATGAAGGAGATCATCAACGCCCGCGACCCGGTGAAGACCGAGGTCTGGGAGCGGGATCGCGCCATCGCCTATTACGAAGAGCGCGGCGAGCCCTTCAAGGTCGAGCTGATCGAGGCCATCCCCGGCGACGAGCCGCTGCGGATGTACTGGCATGGCGCGTGGCAGGATCTCTGCCGCGGCCCGCATCTGCAGCATACCGGGCAGGTCCCGGCGGATGCGTTCAAGCTGATGTCGGTGGCGGGCGCCTATTGGCGTGGCGACAGCAACCGCCAGATGCTGCAGCGGATCTACGGCGTGGCCTTCAAGAACCGCGAGGATCTGAAGGCGCATCTGCACATGCTGGAGGAGGCCGCCAAGCGCGACCACCGCAAACTCGGCAAGGAGATGGAGCTGTTCCACCTGCAGGAGGAAGCTCCCGGCATGGTGTTCTGGCACCCGAACGGCTGGCAGATCTACCGCACGCTGGAAGACTACATGCGCATGCGCCAGCGCGCCGCGGGCTACAAGGAAATCCGCACGCCGCAGGTGGTGGACCGCAAGCTGTGGGAGGCTTCGGGCCACTGGGAGGCCTACAAGGAGAACATGTTCATCGTCGAGGTCGAGGAAGAACATGCCAAGGAAAAGCGCATCAACGCGCTGAAGCCGATGAACTGCCCCTGCCATGTGCAGGTCTACAATCAGGGCCTGAAGTCCTACCGCGACCTGCCGCTGCGTCTGGCCGAATTCGGATCGTGCCACCGCTACGAGTCCTCGGGCTCGATGCACGGGCTGATGCGGGTGCGCGGCTTCGTGCAGGATGACGCGCATATCTTCTGCACCGCCGAGCAGATCGAAGGCGAGTGCGCCGATTTCATCGCGCTCCTCTCCAGCGTCTACAAGGACCTTGGCTTCGACAGCTTCGAGATCAAGCTCTCCACCCGTCCCGATGTGCGCATCGGCTCGGACGAGGATTGGGACACGGTCGAGACCGCGCTGGAGAACGCCATCAAGAAGGTCGGCGCGGCCTACGAGATCGACCCCGGCGAAGGCGCCTTCTACGGGCCGAAGCTCGACTTCAAGCTGACCGACGCCATCGGCCGCAAGTGGCAGTGCGGCACCTTCCAGGTCGACCCGAACCTGCCGAACCGGCTCGGGGCGGAATACATCGGCGAGGATGGCGCCAAGCACCGGCCCTACATGCTGCATCGCGCGATCCTCGGCTCGTTCGAGCGGTTCATCGGCATCCTGATCGAGAACTACGCCGGCAAGCTGCCGTTCTGGCTGGCGCCGCGGCAGGTGGTCGTGGCCTCCATCGTCTCGGATGCCGATGCCTATGTGGCTGAAATTGTTGCCGCTCTCAGGGCCCGTGGCGTGAAGGCCGAGGCCGATACCCGCAACGAGAAGATCAACTACAAGGTGCGTGAACATTCGGTCGGCAAGGTGCCGGTGATCCTCGCCATCGGCATGCAGGAGGTCGAGGCCCGCACCGTCTCGCTGCGCCGTCTGGGCGAGACCCGGGTGGAGAGCCTGACGCTGGACGCGGTGATCGACAGCCTCGCGACCGAGGCGAAGCTGCCGGGCGCCGCCTGAGCCCCTCGCCGGGCGCCCTTCAATGGGCGTCCGGCTGCCGCGCGGCGAGCGACAACATGCCGCCCAAGGCGCACATGGCGATCGGGAACATGGTGAAGACGTTGAAGCCGAAGCCGAGCCACAGCAGCCCGGCCGCCGCCAGCATCAGCGCCCCGCCCAGCATGTTGACCGACCGCGCCATCGCGCCCCCGGCGATGGCCAGCACCGGCGCGAGGAAGGCCGCGGCGCGAACAAGCTGAACATTGTCAACCTGTTGCGCCAGATCGCCGATCGGACCATTGGCCTCGATGAACTCGGTATAGCCGAAGCCGAAGAAGCCCACGAGCATCGCCCAGAGCCCGCCGATGATGCCCAGCACCAGTGCTGCGTTCCGCATGTCCGTCCTTTTCCGGCGGAAAGCCTGGTTAGCGCCCCGCCACATCACGCTTGATTTTCATCCGGGTTTTGGCATGCTTTTGGCCGTGACAACAGACGTTCTGACGCTTTCCTGTTTCCAGGCAGTACGCGGAAGACCTGGATGCACGACCCGCGGCAATGACGCCCAGGGTGAAGGCTGAAGATAGGGAGAAACGGAATGCCGACGGGCACCGTGAAATGGTTTAACAGCACCAAAGGCTTTGGCTTCATTGCGCCGGATGACGGCGGCAAGGATGTGTTTGTTCACATCTCGGCAGTGGAACGGGCGGGCCTGAAGGGCTTGAACGACAACCAGAAGATCGGCTACGAGCTTCAGTCGGGCCGCGATGGCCGGGCCTCGGCCAGCGACCTTCGCCTGCTCTGATCAACCGATTTCAAGCGAATCTGGAACAGCCCGCGGCAAGGCGGGCTGTTTCTCAGCCCAGAAGCTTCGCCTGCACGTCCGCCCCCCAGCCCAAGAGCAGCTGGTCGCCGTCGCGGATCACCGGACGCTTCATCAGCGTCGGCTGCGCGGCGAGCTGCGCCTCGGGGTCCGAGGCCTTCAGCCAGTCCGACAAGCCGCGCCACGTCGTCGACTGACGGTTGATGATCGCATCGCCGAAGGTGGAGACCAGCTCGTCGATCTCGGCCTCCGACAGCGGCTTGGCGCGGATGTCGCGGAACTCCGGCGCCTTGCCGGCCGCCTCGAGCGCCTTCATCGCCTTCTTGCAGGTGTCGCAGGTGGAGATGCCGTAAATGATCATCGTGAGCGATTCCGGGGTTGTGCGTCAGATGCACATCCTATGCACATCCGATATGCATCGCAAACCGGTCAGGCAGTCATCAGCGCCCGTGTGACCGCGACGCCCGCCCAGGCCGAGAAGCCGGTGAGCAGCGTGCCCCAGATCAGGTCGGTCGCCACCATCGAGGGATGCCAGTCGCGCAGGATGGCGTAGCTGGTGAACTCGTAGGTGCCATAGGCCATGGCGCCGACCACCGCCCCCATCACGAAGGCATTGCCGCCGTCGCGCAGCGCCGGCAGCGAGACCAGCCAGACCAGCCCGGCGACATAGGCCAGATAGAACACCGCCGCCGCGGCGAAACGCGGGCTCTCCAGCATCAGCGCGCCGATGTGGCGGGTGAAGAGCGGCTTCATCACGAAGCTGAGCATCAGCGCATCGAGCGCGAGGAAGGTGACGGCGGTGGCGGCGTAGAGGATCAGAACGGACATGGACGGCCCCTTGTTACGGTGTTTTCGGGAGGTAGGGCGCGCAGGGGACCCGGCTAGGGCAAGGATTTGCTAACCGCGCTCGCGGAGGATGGCGGAATGTCGCAGTACCTCCGCCCGAAACGTCCCGGCGCGACCGTGTTCTTCACGGTGGGATTGGCGCAACGCGGGTCGGACGTGTTGGTGCAGGAGATCGCGGCATTGCGCGAGGCGGTCCGGGCCACCCGGGCCGAGCGCCCCTTCGCGATCGACGCCTGGGTGGTGCTGCCGGACCACATGCATTGCGTCTGGACCCTGCCGGCGGGGGATTGCGGCTATGGGCTGCGCATGTCGGTGATCAAGGCGCGGTTTTCCCGGGCCTTGCCGCCGTGCCCGAGACGGGCGAGCCACGAGAAACGCCGCGAGCACGGGATATGGCGGCGGCGGTTCTGGGAGCATCACATCCGCGATGACGAGGACTTCGCCGCGCATATCCGCTATTGT
>NZ_PZKG01000177.1 GCF_003034985.1 Cereibacter changlensis JA139 | reverse complement strand
GGGTAGCGGCGCGCTTCGGACGCTCGATCCTCGAGCTCGGCGGCAACAATGCCGGCATCGTCTGCGCCTCGGCCGATCTGGACATGGCGCTGCGGGCCATCGCCTTCGGGGCGATGGGCACGGCGGGCCAGCGCTGCACCTCGATGCGCCGGCTCTTCGTGCAGGACAGCGTCTATGACGCGCTGGTGCCGCGGCTGATCAGGGCCTATGCCTCGGTCACGGTCGGCAACCCGCTGACCACCGGGGCGCTGGTCGGCCCGCTGATCGACCGGGCCGCCTTCGAGGCGATGCAGCAGGCGCTTGCCGCGGCCCACGCCGCCGGCGGCGCCGTGCATGGCGGAGAGCGCGTCGCCGACGCCGCGCCGGAGACCGCCTATTACGCCCGCCCCGCGCTGGTCGAGATGCCGAGCCAGGCCGGCCCAGTCTGCGAGGAGACCTTCGCGCCGATCCTCTACGTGATGCGCTTCAACGACCTCTCCGAGGCCATCGAGCAGAACAACGCCGTCGGCGCCGGGCTCTCCTCGTCGATCTTCACCACCGACCTGCGGGAAAGCGAGCGCTTCCTCTCGGCCGCGGGGTCGGATTGCGGCATCGCCAATGTCAATATCGGCACCTCCGGGGCCGAGATCGGCGGGGCCTTCGGCGGCGAGAAGGAGACCGGCGGCGGGCGCGAGAGCGGCTCGGACGCCTGGAAGGGCTACATGCGCCGCGCGACCAACACGATCAACTACTCCCATGCGCTGCCGCTGGCGCAGGGCGTCGTCTTCGACATCTGAGGGCATGACCATGGAGTTCCGTCCCGCCGACCGCATCGGGGATCTCGGCGTGTCCGAGATCCTCACGATCACCGCCCGCGCTCAGGCGCTTCGGCGCGACGGTCGCCCGGTGATCATCCTTGGGGCCGGCGAGCCGGATTTCGACACGCCCGACCACATCAAGGAGGCGGCGATCGGCGCGATCCGGCGGGGCGAGACGAAATACACCGCGCTCGACGGCTCGCCGGAGCTGAAGCGGGCGATCCGCGCCAAGTTCGCGCGCGAGAACGGCCTGAGTTTCGCCGCCTCCGAGGTCACCGCCGGCGCCGGGGCGAAACAGATGCTCTACAACGCGATGATGGCCAGCCTGAACCCTGGCGATGAGGTCATCATCCCGACGCCCTGCTGGACCAGTTACCTCGACATCGTGCGGATTGCCGGCGGGGCGCCGGTGCCCGTCCCCTGCCCCGCCGAGGATGGCTTCCGCCTGACCGCCGAGGCGCTGGAGGCGGCGATCGCCCCGCGCAGCCGCTGGCTTTTGCTGAACTCGCCGTCCAATCCGACGGGCGCCGCCTATGGGGCCGAGCACTACCGCCCGCTGATCGAGGTGCTGCATCGCCATCCGCAGGTCTGGTTGATGGTGGACGACATGTATGAACACATCGTCTACGACGACTTCCGCTTCGTCACCCCCTTGGCGCTCGACCCGTCGCTGAAGCCCCGCTGCCTGACGGTCAACGGGGTCAGCAAGGCCTATGCGATGACCGGCTGGCGACTGGGCTACGCCGGCGGGCCCGCGGCGCTGATCGCCGGAATGGCGGTGGTGCAGAGCCAGTCGACCTCCTGCCCCTGTTCCGTGACCCAGGCCGCGGCGATCGCGGCGCTGGACGGGCCGCAGGACTTCCTCGCGGCGCGGCGCGACAGCTTCGCCCGGCGGCGCGATCTGGTGGTGACGGCCCTGAACCGGATCGACGGCATCGATTGCCGTCGCCCCGAGGGAGCCTTCTACACCTTCGCCAGCTGCGCGGGCCTGATCGGACGAACGACGCCGGAGGGCCGGGTGCTGCAGAGCGACCGCGATCTCTGCGACTGGCTGCTCGACGCGGCCGATGTCGCCGTCGTGCCCGGATCGGCCTTCGGCCTGTCGCCCTATTTCCGCATCTCCTACGCCACTTCCGAGGCCGAGCTGACCGAGGCGCTAGCCCGCATCGCCGCCGCCTGCGCCCGACTGAGCCGCTAGCGGGCCCGCGGCGCATGTTTCTCCTATGCGCCTCCGGCCGGCTCTGCTAGGCGAGGCACAGGCGGCCAGGGGGTCGCGAGGGGATTGTGCAGATGGAAGGGGATGGTCCGCCCTTTGCCGGCAAGCGCGCCGTGACCATCAAGGATGTCGCGGCGGTGGCGGAGGTTTCGCGCGCCACGGCGGCCCGGGCGCTGAACGGCTACGGCTATGTCGGCGGGGCGGCGGCCGAGCGGGTGCGCGAGGCGGCGGAGCGGCTGGGCTATCGCGGCAACCGCATCGCCCAGGCGCTGCGCCAAGGCCAGATGCCGATCATCGGCTTCGTGCCCGGCGACATCCAGAACCCGTTCTTCGCCCGCATTGCCCATGACGTGGACATCGAGCTGCGCCGCAGCCGCCGCAGCCTGCTGATCGCCAGCAGCGAGGAGGACCCGCAGCAGGAGCGCGAGATCCTCGACAACCTGCGCGCGTTGAACGTGCGCGGCATGATCGTCGCCCCCGCCTCGGGCGAGGACAATCCGCATCTGGTTCGGATGGTGCGCGAGGGCATGCCGCTGGTGCTGATCGACCGCGTGGTGGCGGGGGTGCCCTGCGACAGCATCACCGTGGACAACGAGGGCGGCGCGCATGAGGCGGTGGGCTATCTGGTGGCCAACGGCCATCGCCGCATCGCGCTGATCCACGACGGCTCGCGCATCGCCACGGCGCGCGAACGTCTGGCGGGTTACGCCCGCTGTCTCACCGAGAACGGCATCGCGGTCGAGGAGCGGCTGATCGCCGTGTCGCAATCGACCGTGGAGCATGCGATCGACGCGACGATCCGGCTGTTCAGCCAGCCGGAGCGGCCGACGGCGCTGTTCACCGTCGACAGCCTGATGACCACCGGCGCGCTGCTGGCTCTGCGCTCGATGGGGCTGTCGATCCCGCAGGACGTGTCGCTGGTGGGCTTCGACGACTTCGACCTCGCCACCTTCACCGATCCGCAGATTACCGTTGTGGCCCAGCCGGTTGCCCAGATCGGCCCGCTGGCGGTGAAGATGCTGCTCGACCGCATCCGCGGCAGCGAGGAGCCGCCGCGCAGCAAGCGCTTCGCCACCCGGCTGATCGTGCGCGGCTCGGTCGCCCATCCCGACTTCGGGCGGCACCGCTAATATTTCCCGAAAAATCTTCTTGCCAAACGCCCTGGCCCTGTGCGTTATTCATGTGAGATCGGTCTCTCACCTGACGCGGCCCAGAGATCGGTCTTTTCTTCGCGCCAATGTGGGATCGGTATCATGTCTGCCTCGCCTGCCTCCTCCACCCTCTCCGCCCTGCCCGTTCCGACGGCGCGGGACGAGGGCGTGGCGGGGCCGGGCTTCGACAGCGCGACCTTCCTCCGGGTGCTGCACGGGGCCATCGACATCGCCGGGGGCCTGCGCCCGCTGGTCCGGCAGCTGCGCAATCAGGGCATCTCGCGGGCCTTCTTCATCGGCAGCGGCGGCGAGCAGCTGCTGACCCTGCCCGCCACCGACCTGCTGCGCAGGGCCGGAGGCTTCCCGGTCGAGGCCTGCGTCGCGGCGCAGGTGGTGCTTGCCCCGCCGACGGGCCTCGACCGCAGCGCCCTTGCGGTGATCCCCTCGCTCTCCGGCAGCGCGCCCGAAACCCTCGCCCTGCTGGCCTTCCTCCAGGCCCGCGGCGTCACCACCCTTGCGTTGATCGGCGAGGCAGGATCGCCGCTGGCCCTGCAGGCCGACCACGCCCGGATCAACCCCGCCACGCCGGAGACGGCCGCCGAATCCGTCCTGCTGCAGACGCTGGGGCTGGCGCTGGCGCTTCTGGCCGAGACCGGCCGGATCGACGACTGCGACGCGCTGACAGAGGAGCTGCAGCGTCTGCCCGCCCTGCTGGTCGCGGCCAAGCGGGCCTACGAACCCGAGGCGGCGAGACGCGCCGCAACGCTGCGGGACGAGCCCTATCACATCGTCACCGGCGCGGGATCGG
Organism: Cereibacter changlensis JA139; assembly: GCF_003034985.1. Lineage (GTDB taxonomy): Bacteria > Pseudomonadota > Alphaproteobacteria > Rhodobacterales > Rhodobacteraceae > Cereibacter > Cereibacter changlensis. The sequence continues at coordinate 2,659 of NZ_PZKG01000177.1, read as the reverse complement.
TCTGGGCCGTCGCGGAACATTTCGGCATGCGCCAGCTGGAGCAGCGGCTGCGGGTCCTCAGTCGCCCGGTGCATGCCGCCGATTTCTTCCATGGCACGCTGGAGCTGGTGGAGCCCGGGGTCAGCATCTTCCTGCTGAAAGGCGAGGACGCCGCCCGCCCGCTCTCTGACCGGGTCGAGCGTTTCGCCTATCGCTACACCGACAAGCTCTGGGTGCTCGACGCGGCGCGGGTGGAGCTTCCCGGCCTGTCGCCGCGGCTGCGCGGCCTGATCTCGCCGGTGATCCTCGCCAGCCTGCTGGAGCGGCTCTGCGCGCATCTGGAAGCGCTGCGGGCGACAAGAACGACCAACGCGCCGACGACTGGCGCGAAGAATACCTGAAAAAAGCCAACAGAAGGAGAGAAGGATGAAACGGTCTTTGCAATCCATGACGGCGATCGTCGCCGCGGTTTCGGCGCTCGGATGGGGCGGCGCAGCCGCGGCCCAGACCGAGATCGCCGATCCGGCGGCGCCGGTTGACCACAACGGCACGCTGCGGGTCCTGACCAAGTTCGGCACCCAGCGCCTCTCGCCCTATTTCGTCGAGGTGGCGAAGCAATACGAGGCCGAGCATCCCGGCGTCAGCATCGAGCTGATCCAGGAGGATGACGACAGCGTCAAGGGCAAGACCAAGACGCTGGTCGCCTCGAACGCGATCCCGGACGTGTTCTTCTCCTGGACCGGCACCTGGGGCGGCAACTTCATCCGCGGCAAGCGCGCGGTCGACCTGACGCCGGTGATCGGGCCGGACACCGACTGGGGCAAGACCTTCGCCCCCGCCGCCGTCAGCGCCTTCGCCTATGACGGCAAGTACTACGGCATCCCGCTCTACCTCGACGCCAAGTTCATGGGCTACAACAAGACCATCTTCGCCGATCTCGGCCTGTCCGAGCCCGCGACCCTCGAAGAGCTGCTGACCACCTGCGACAAGCTCCGCGAGGCCGACATCCTGCCGATCGCCATCGGCAACAAGGAGCCCTGGATCGCGGTGCATTACCTCGGCCAGCTTCTGGCCTACAACGTGCCGCAGGCGGTGCTGGAGAAAGACTTCGACCCGGCGACGGCGGAATACACCGACCTCGGCTATGTGGAGTCGCTGAACCAGTTCAAGGCGATCACCGACCGCTGCACCATCGGCGCCAGCATGAACGGCATCGCCTACCAGAACGCGCTGCAGCAGCTGAGCGACGGCAAGGCCGCGATGTACTACCAGGAGATCATCGAGTTCGACAACTCCGCCTCGGCCACCACCAAGCTGACGCCGGAGGAGTTCGGCTTCTTCCCGCTGCCCGCGCCGCAGGACGCCAAGGGCGATCCGAAGGCGCTGGAAGGCGCGCCGGAGGGCTACATGATCAGCTCGGCCTCGGAGAACGTGCCGCTGGCGCTGGACTTCATGAAGTTCGTCACCACCCAGGCCAATGCCAAGGTGCTCTCGGCCCCGCCCTACGGTCAGCCGAGCGCGGTGATCGGCGGCAGCGATCCGGCGCAGATGAGCCCCGCGGTGGTCGGCGGGCTGGAGGACATCGCCGCGGCCTCCTACCTGATGCAGTGGCTGGACACGGTGAACCACCCGCGCGTCGCCGCGGCCTGGCTGTCGAACCTGCAGGCCTTCGCCGGTGGCACGGTCGCGGCCGAGGACGTGGTCGCCGAGGTCCGCAAGGCCGCCGAAGCGGCGAAGTGACGGGCAGATGAGCGCGCGTCCGCTTCCGATCCAGACTGGCGCCGCCTTGGGCGGCGCCACCCCTCCCGCCCGGCGGGCGCCGCTCTGGCAGCAGGGCCTTTCCCAGGCCCTCGCCCTCAGATGGGTCGGCATCGCGCTGATCATCGTCGGCTGGTTCGTCTACTATCCGATCGTCGACAACTTCCTGCTCAGCACCACCAACCAGGACATCTTCACCGGCGAGGTGGCGCATGTCGGGCTCGACAACTACCGCAGGCTGGCCGAGGACCCGGTCATCCTGCGGGCCCTGTGGAACAACAGCGCCTACGCGGTCTTCTCGATCATCTTCCAGGTGTTCGGCGCCTTCTGCCTCGCCGCCATCGTCGAGGGCCTGCAGTCGGAGAAGTGGCGCAACATCTGGCGGGCGATCTATTTCATTCCGTCGGCGATCTCGACAACGGTCACCGGCCTGCTGTTCTACTTCATCTACCAGCCCGACATCGGCATCCTCGACGGGTTGTTGCAGATGCTGAACCTCGGGGAGTGGTCGCGGGTCTGGCTCGGCGACGAGCGGACGGCGATCTACGCCATCATCGCGATGAGCCAGTGGCAGGGCTTCGGCTATTCGACGCTGCTGTTCACCATCGCGATCCAGAAGATCCCGCAGGAGCTCTACGACGCCGCGCGGATGGACGGCGCGGGCCCCCTGCGCCAGCTCTGGAGCATCACCTTCCCGCTGACCCGCGAAATGACCGGGATGATGATCATCGTCACCATCACCGGCGCGTTCCAGGTGTTCAACGAGGTCATGGTGATGACCGGCGGCGGGCCGAACAACTCCAGCCAGGTGCTGGGCACGTGGCTCTACGAACAGGGCTTCAACCAGAACGACATGGGCTATGCGGCGGCGATCGGCTCGGTGGTCTTCGCGGTGACGATGCTGACCGGCATCGCCCAGCTC
>NZ_PZKG01000176.1 GCF_003034985.1 Cereibacter changlensis JA139 | reverse complement strand
CCACGATCCGGCGAGTGATCCTGATCGCCGCCACGGACAGGAGCGCCGCTGAGGCCTTCCTGAGCCACATGGCGGGCCAACCCCTGCGCACCTTCACCGAGGCCACCCACGGGCCGCTGGCGAGTCTCTGCGCTGCCCTGATGCCCTCGCCCACCGCCAGCACCAAACCACGCACCACCAGCGCCAAAACGATGCCATGGGCCGACTACTACAGCGAGTTGTTCCAGATCGCGACGGGCTGGCTTGGCTGGAGCCCGGACACGGCATGGAACGCCACCCCGGCGGAGATCACCTGCGCCTTCGACGGCCATGTCGCCATGCTGAAGACCATTCACAGGAGCGCCGACGAGGAAGACAATTCTCCGGCAGATCAGGCCCGTCGCGAGCGCAACCTCGCCGCTGGGCTCGACCCCGACTTTGACCGGGAAGGCCTGCATTCACTTCGGTCTTTGCAATGAGCCGCCCGCCCCGCCTCTGTTCCTGTGGCCGCGTCGTGCCCCATGGCACCCGCTGCGCCTGCCAGATCGCCAGCTCCCGCGCCCGCAACGCCCGACATGACGCTAAACGCCCGACTGCGACGCAGCGCGGCTACAACAGCGAGTGGCGGGCAGCCCGCGCCGAACACCTCGCCCTGCACCCCTGCTGCGCCCTGTGCAGCGCCCCGGCGAACGTCGTCGATCACATCATCCCGCACCGGGGCGACAAGGCCCTCTTCTGGGATCGCAACAATTGGCAGAGCCTCTGCACCTCCTGCCACTCCCGACACAAGCAGCGCCATGAGCATAGGGCGTAATGAGAATGAGTTCAGAGCAAGAAGTCTGGAGTGAGGTTCCCCGTCTCTCCATTTTAACGCGGTGAGTAAGTAGCCTTCCCGAAAGAAAAGTAGTGCCGACATCCTTGACAGTGCTTTCCAGACTCACCTTTTCCGCCTGTCACGAAATGGAACTGCCGCTCCTTCTCAAGGCAGATTGGACAAATGTAATGCGAGGGATCCCCATCGATCCTGTCATCACGCAGGGTATAAATCATTTCACCCATGCCGCCGTCGATCAATTTGTAGCGGGCGAGTCTTTTCTCAAATCTATCTTCATCTTCAATAGCTGCACTAATATCCTTGAGTGCCATGCTCAACTGCACATTCATCATGTTCACTGAAGTGAGCTGCGTAGCGAGGCTGTTCAACAATTGCTGAGCCTCTCCGTCATCGCTTTTCGGCCCACCAGCGAATGCCTTCTTCACAGCTTCTACGGTAGCAGCCGCCTGGCCAGTTAGACCGACCGCTCCAGAAGCAAGACCGAGCAATGTTTGAATTTGAGTCACATCCATCATCTGTCCTTCGCTTGGCCTCAGCTTATTTCTTTTACCGCAGGCTCAACATCCACACCGCTAGAGACGACCAGTTAGTCAAGCTCTACGACCCAATTGCCGCCCCTGTCTTCAAAATTGTATGTGTAGTTGAAATTATTACAGGTCATAGTGAAGCCGCGAGACATAAGATATGGTCTGATTGCGGACAAACTGTCACACCGCCAACCCATCGCACGGATCATGCCCACGCCAGGATCGACCAGCGACATAAGCGTCGAGCGAGGAAAATCGCTGGTATCTGAGATGATCGCGTCAGGTTCAATAGGGACTGACTGAGACATTGCCGGTTTTACTAGGAATGCGAGCGCCACCACTGTGGCTAGCGTGATCTGCTTCATTATCCGACCTGTGATTCGACACGACATAGCTACCGGTATCCAATATTTAGGCCAAGTTACATTTTCTAGATATGCCTCTCTCTAGATTTCTTTTTTTGTTGCTTGGTAGACACTCATGCCGGATCTCAGCCTCGCGCGAACAATTTCAATTTCCTCTAAAGTCTTGCGCGGATCGAGACGAACACCATAGCGGATCGCCACCCCGGAACGATACGCCTGCCTAATATCACCCTCGTCCCGCCATTCGATTTTGGAGTCAGGTATAAAGTCAAAGCTGTCTGGGCATGCAATTTGCTGTGGCGTCACGCAGAAATGCTGTCCCTTACGGAGAATCACCGAGTGAAGGACAAAGTTCCCGTCCTGGGGCCACCACCCAGAGACGCGCCTTATTTCACCATCGGGATCATTCTGCTCCATGAATTGAGCGTTTGCATGACACTCCTTCACAGGCATTTTCATATACGCCAGCACTTCCGCTGGATATCTAACTGCGGTGTATACTGGCAGGCCAAGAATTTCATTGACCGTTTCTCTTTCCCACTGACTATCCGGGAAAGACCAGTCATCCAGAGTTTTCAAGAAAGACTGGGTAGATGCACTTCGCTTTCTCTTAGCTTCGCCCATGACGATTCCCCAGTAGTTTATGGTAAATAGCCAATAACCATGTTGCGATCACTTCGCAAGGTCCGGAGAGGGGGTATCAACGGAGTTCCGGCGATACGGGGACCGGCGTGTGTCCCTTCGCACAAGACAGCTCGAATATAACTTTTCCTGCCTGAATCAGCGTGCTACATTATGTTATGTTATAACATATGGAGCAGCGCCTTGACCGCGCACACGCCTGTCGCGCTACTCAAGGCGCAACTGAATCTCGACCACGACCTCGACGAGGCTTTGCTCGCGCACAAGCTGGCGGCTGCCGATGCGTGGATCGCCAAGCACACCGGCCAGCCCTTCCCGGAGGATGCACCCGCTGACCTGACTGAAGCCGCCCTTCAGCTCGCCGCGTTCTGGTATGAGCAGCGCGAGGCGGCGAGCTTCGGACTCGCCACCGCTCCGGTGCCGTTCGGCGTCTATGAGCTGCTACAGGGGCACCGCGACGCGGTGACGGGCCATGTCCCTGCGTGATCAGTCCCGCGCCCTCGAAGCGCGGTTGAAAGCCATCCCCTCCGAGATCGTCGCAGAGCTGCGCCCGGCCCTCATGAAATCGGCGGAAGACCTCGCCGACAAGATGCGCGCCCTCGTCCCTGTCGATGACGGCGACCTGCGCGACTCTATCGCCGTCACCGGCCCCGGCGAGACGACACCCGCTTATGCCTCCGGCGGCGGGCGGCGCACGGCCTCCGAGGCGCAGGCTCTGGTGACTGTCGGCAACCCCGAGGTGCGCCACGGCCACTTGCAGGAGTTCGGCACGGTCACGCAGGAGGCGCAGCCTTTCATGCGCCCGGCATGGCGCATCGCGAAGGCCAGGATCGAACGCCGGATCGCGCGGGCAATTGGAGCGGCGATCAAGAATGCAGGAGGGCGGGGCAATGCTTGAACCGACCCTCGTCCTTCAGACTGCTGTCCGGGCGGCGCTGATCGCCTCGCCCGAGCTGCTGGCGTTGGTGCCCGCCGACAGCGTGCGGACCGGACCTGTCCGGCCTGATCGGATGCCCTGCGTGATCCTTCGCGGAGATCAGGTGCAATACCTGGGCCGCGCCTCCGGCGGGCAGCACGTCGCCCGCGTGTTCCTCGACGTGAACGTTTGGGCGCTGGAAGACGCAAGCACCGCCCGGCAGATCGGCGCGGCCTGTCTGGCCGCCCTGATCGACCCTCCCGCGACGGATCAGGCGCTGATCGTCGAGTGGGCGAAGCCGTCGATCCTCTGGCTCCGCGATCCGCAGCCGGATCGGGCCTACGACCACGGCGTGATGCAGATCGAAGGGGTGTTGCAGTGGAAAGCCTGATGCGCGCCGGTGCCCTCGACCGCACGATCACCGTCGAGCGCTCGACCGAGATCGTCGCCCCCTCCGGCCACGTCTCGACCGTCTGGCAGCCGCTGATGACGGTGCGCGCCGAGGTCCGGGAACAGTCCGCCGACGAGGTGGCAACCGGCTTCGGCGAGACCGAGGCCGAGACCTTGATCTTCGTGGTGCGCTGGCACCCTGCCCCGTTCACCACGGGCGACCGGATCACCCACGCGGGCCGCGCCTACAACATTAAGCAGATTGCCGAGATCGGCAGGCGGCGGGGCTGGAAGCTGCGAGCGGTGGCGTCGTGAGTCGCTCAATAAAACATCCAGATGTTTCTATTTTCGCCCCAATAGGAATACATCATTCCGCTTTGTTCGTCATAAGTGCAAAGCGCGCTGCCGCTTTTCAGGCCAAATTCATCTTTTGGAACGACAACCTCAAACACCATCTGCCCGTGTTTTCGCCAAGACCGACCGAGGTAAAATTCACCTTCACGCTTCCCTTCTTTTTCGCCTTCTTCCTTCAGCCAAGAAACACAACCTTCCCCGAAGCTTGTTCTTTCTGCCATTGTCGTTCTAGTTTCATCGCGGATTGCAATCATCTGCTCAATCTGTTCGTTTTTTTCAAGCACCAGAAGGCCGGCATAGCCAAGAACGAGAACAAGAATAACAATAACAACGTCCTTCATTTGACCCAATCCGCCTTTCAGTTGCTCTGCCCGAGACATAGCAGGATGCTAACATGAGTTCCAAGCATCTTCGCGGGGTAAAGCCCGCTGTTTCCGCCGACGCCGAAGCCCTGACCAAGGCCCCGCCCGCGCCCGACTACTTGTCGTCTCAGGCGAAAGCGGAGTGGCGCAGGATCATGCCCCAGCTGATCGCCCGGCAGATCATCACCCGCGCCGACTTGGCGGGCATCGAGAACTACTGTTCTGCCGCTGGTGCCGCGCGACAGATCGCTGAGATCATCAACTCTATGCCGGTGCCCGACCTGAAGCTGGGCGGGCTGCAAATCCGCTACATGCAGACCGCCCGCCAGCTCGCCGCTGAATATGGTTTGACCCCGACCAGCCGGGCGAGGATCGGCAGCAACGCCACCGGCGACGATGACGACGACAACCCGCTGGCCGTGACCTGAGATGCGAAACTGTTTCGCTTTTGACCAATGACCAAGCGCAGCACACATCCGGCGTGGATCTTTGACGGCAGCCCGATTGCCGACCCTCTCGGCCATGGTGAGCGGGCGGTGCAGTTTCTTCGGAAGCTGCGCCACCCGATCAGCAACGCGCCACGGCGGGCCCTGCAACTTGCTGACTGGCAGGAGCGTATTGTGCGTCGCATCTACGGCCCGCGCGACGCCGACGGCGAACGGATCGTGCGCGAGGTTATGCTCCTGCTTCCCCGTGGCAATCGTAAGACGAGCCTCGCCGCTGCGCTGGCGCTGCTTCACCTGCTAGGCCCCGAGCGCGTCCCGGCAGGCCAGATCATCTTCGCATCCGGCAATCGTGATATGGCGGGACAGGGCTTCACCGAGGCCGCGAACATCATCCGCCAAGACAGGCGGCTTATGGACGTCACCCGGATCTACGACGCGAACAATGCGCCCCAGTCCATTAAGAGCGCGCTGGACGGCTCGACCCTCAAGGCCGTCTCCTCAGATGGAAAGGCGCAGCACGGCAAGACCCCCACCTTCGTGCTGGCTGATGAAATCCATGCTTGGCCCAATCGCGACCTCTGGGAAGCCTTGCAGTCCGGCATGCTGAAGCGCGCGGGCGGCTTGACCGTCATCGCGACGACCGCAGGCCGGGGCCGCGAGAACCTGGGTGCAGAGCGGTATGATTACGCGCGCCGAGTGGCGCTTGGCGAGGTTGAGAACGAGGCCTTTCTCCCGATCATCTTCGAGATCGAAGACGGCGAGGATTGGCAGGACGAGGCAGTCTGGCATCGCGTGAACCCCGGCCTCGCCCACGGCTTCCACGACCTGAAGAAGATGCGGGCCGATGTGAACGAGGCGCGGGACAATCCCGCGAAGGCCTTCGAATTTCAGCAGTTCAACCTCAATCGGTGGTTCGCCAATTCCCGTGATCCGCTCTTCGACCTCGACACCTACGACGCCCGCTCCTTCGACGATGATCTCGCCGACCTCGAACCCCTGCCCTGCTGGCTGGGCGTGGACATGGCGTTGTCTGGCGACTTGGCGGCGGTTGTGGCGGCGTGGAAGCACCCCGATGGACAGATCACCATCAAGCCGACGTTCTTCGTGCCCGGCGATGACCTGAAGGCCCGCGCCGACCGTGACGGGGTGCCCTATGAGCGCTGGCGCGACGATGGCCTGCTGATCGCCACCCCCGGCCCGATCATCGCGCCCGAGGCCGTCGAAGACCGTATCCGCGAGTTGTGCGCCACCTACGACGTGCAAGAGATCGCCTTCGACCCGCACCTCGCCCGCGTCACGATGCAGCACCTGCACGACGAGGGCCTGCCTGTCGTCGAGATGCGCCAAGCCCCGCTGACGATGGGCGTGGCCGCTGGCGACCTTGAGCGCACGGTGAATGGCTGCCTGATCCGCCACGACGGACACCCGGTGCTTCGCAATCACTTCGGGAACGTGGTCGCATCCCGGAACGACTCCGGCCTGATCCGCATGCACAAGGCCCGGAAGACCGACCGGATCGACGGGGCTGTCGCCGCCGCGATGGCCGTGTCCCGCGCCTGCGCCGCTGAAACCATGAAATCCGCCTACTCCGCCCCCGAGGCCGACGGCCTGTTTATCTTCTGAAGGACACCACCATGGAAACCGCACTGCCCGGCCTGATCGTCGAAGTCGAAGCCCGGATCGACAAGCTCGAAAAGGGACTCAAGCGCGCCAATGCGCTTCAATCCCGCAGCGCCTCCGACATGGAAAAGCGCGCGAAACAGTCTGCCGACCGGCTGCGCTCGACCTATGGCGCAGCGGGTGACGGCATCGCCGCTTC
>NZ_PZKG01000175.1 GCF_003034985.1 Cereibacter changlensis JA139 | reverse complement strand
ACCACCGCCAGCGGCAGCAACCGTCCCGCGGTCTGCTGCAGGGCGCTGTCGAAGGCCTCGTCCATCTCCTCGCGCAGGATGACCCCCGCCGCCGTCATTGCCAGCAGCCAGAGCACCGCGAGCCCTACCGAGAGCCGCAGGGCCAGGTCGCGGCGCAGGCTGCGCGGGGTCATGGCCGGCCCAGCCGGTAGCCGAGCCCGCGCAGCGTCTGCACCGCGTCGCGGCCCAGCTTCTTGCGCAGCCGGCTGACATAGACCTCGATCGTGTTGCTTTCGACCTCGGCGTCGAAGGAATAGAGCCGCTCCTCCATCTGCGCCTTCGACACGATGCTGCCCGGCCGCTGCAGCAGCGCCTCGAAGATCGCCCATTCGCGCTGGCTAAGGTCGATCTGCCCCTCCGGCCCGTGGATCGCCCGCGAGGCGAGGTCGATGCGCAGCGCGCCTAGGCTGACCAGCGGGTTGGGATTGCCGGCATAGCGCCGCGCCACCGCCCCGATCCGGGCCGAAAGCTCCGCCAGGTCGAAGGGCTTCACCAGATAATCGTCGGCCCCAGCGTTCAGCCCGTCGATCCGGTCGGTGATCCGGTCGCGCGCCGTCAGGATGATCACCGGCGTGGCGGCCCCGCGCGCCCGAAGCCGGCGCAGGAAGTCGAGCCCGCGCCCGTCGGGCAGCATCAGGTCGAGCAGGATCAGGTCATAGGCGATGGTGTCGCAACAGGCCCCGGCGTCGGCCAGCGTCTCGGCCCAGTCGGGGGTATGGCCCTCGGCGGCGATCTGGTCGCGCACCGCGGGCCCGAGCCCGGCGTCATCCTCCACCAGCAAGATCCGCATGCCGCTTTCCCCTCGCGCCGCCCTCCCCCGACATGCGGCCGGGATAGGCGGCGCGTCAAGCACGGGGTGCGGGCGCCGGGTCCGGGTGCGGGCTCAGGCGGCCACCAGATGCCCCCCGCCCAGATCGACCAAGTTGACCCGCTGCGGCCCCTGCCCGACGCCATGGATCGGGCTCGGGATCTCGCCCGACAGCCTCACCCCCGCCGGGCGGACGAAGGCCGGGTCGGGCACCGGCACCGCGTCGATCAGGCGGCGGGTGTAGGGGTGCTGCGGATTGCCGAAGACCTGCTCGCGGGTGCCGGTCTCGACAATCTGGCCCAGATACATCACCGCCACCCGGTCGGCGATGTTCTCCACCACCGCCATGTCATGGCTGATGAACAGGTAGGCCACGCCGAACTCGCGCTTAAGCGAGGCCAGAAGCTCCAGCACCCGCGCCTGCACCGAGACGTCGAGCGCCGAGACGCTTTCGTCGCAGATGATCAGCTTGGGGTTCAGCGCCAGCGCCCGGGCGATGCAGATCCGCTGACGCTGGCCGCCGGAGAACTCGTGCGGGTAGCGGTCGAGCGCCTCGCGCGGCAGGCCGACGCGGGCGAAGAGATCCTCGGCCCGGGCGCGGCGCTCCGCCGGGGTGCCGATGCCGTGGATCAAGAGCGGCTCGGCCACCAGATCGCCGACGGTCATGCGCGGATCGAGCGCCGCCATCGGGTCCTGGAACACCATCTGCACGTCGCGGCAGATCGCGCGGCGGCTGGCGCTGTCGAGACCGGAGAGAGCGCGGCCCGCCACCTCCAGATGGCCCTCATGCGGCGCGAGGCCGACCAGCGCCTTGGCGATGGTGGACTTGCCGCAGCCGGATTCGCCCACCAGAGCGAAGGTCTCGCCGGGGCGGATCTCGAAGCTGACATGCTCGACGGCATGGACGCGGTGGGTGGTGCGGCCGAGAAGACCGCCGTGGATATCGAAGCCGACCGACACGTCGAGCAGCCGCGCCACCGGCGCCGCACGGACGGAAGCGGCGGTCTCGCGCGGCTCACCCTTGCCCATGCGCGGCACGGCGGCGAGGAGGGCGCGGGTATAGTCGGCGGCGGGATCGGTGAAGATGCGGGCGACGGGGCCCTCCTCGACCATGCGGCCACCGTTCATCACGATGACCCGGTCGGCCATCTCGGCCACCACACCCATGTCATGGGTGATGAGCACGATCGCCGTCCCGGTCTCGCGCTGCAGGTCGCGCAGGAGGTCCAACACCTCGCGCTGCACGGTCACGTCGAGCGCGGTGGTCGGCTCGTCGGCGATCAGCACGTCGGGCTTCAGCGCCAGCGCCATGGCGATCATCACCCGCTGGCGCATGCCGCCGGAAAGCTCGTGCGGATATTGCGTCAGCCGCCGCTCGGGTTGCGAGATGCGCACCGAGGTCAGCGCGGCGAGCGCCTTGGCCTGCGCCGCGCGGCGCGACAGCGGCTCATGCGCGCGAAGCGCCTCGACGAGCTGGGCGCCGATGGTCATCACCGGGTTCAGCGAGGTCATCGGCTCCTGGAAGATCATGGCGATGCGGTCGCCGCGGATGGCGCGCATCCGCGCCTCGGGCAGCGCCAGAAGGTCCGTGCCGTCGAGGAGAACCCGCCCCGCCGAGGCGCGCACGGCGGGCGGCGGCAGGAGGCCCATGATGGCGAGCGAGGTGATCGACTTGCCCGAGCCGCTCTCGCCGGCGATGGCCAGCGTCTCGCCGCGCCGCAGGGTGAAGGAGAGCCCCTCCACCAGCGGGCGCTCGACCCCGCCGGCGCGGACGGAAACGGTCAGCCCCTCGACAGAGAGCACGGGGGCGGCGGCCGCCCCCGTTTCTGGTGCGATCCCGCTCATTCGAAGACGCAGCGCGGGAAGTAGAAGCTGACGACCCAGTTCGGCATGTCGACGATCTCGGAGATCCGGAGGTCGCCGCAGGTCGAGACCAGCATGTAGGCCTCCACCGCCGCCATGCCGCGCGTCGCGCAGAGATGGTCGACCATGTTGGCCACCGCCTCGCGCGCCGCCTGCATCAGGTCGGGGCCGATGCCGGTTGTCACCTCGTAGCCCTTGGCGTCGAGATGCCGTGTCACCGGGCCGGAGGTCTGGAAGCGCGGGGTCTTGAGGTTCGCGCCCTTCACCAGATCCAGCGTCAGCACCACATCCATCGGGCTTTCGATGGCGGTGCCGCAGACCTCGCCATCGCCCTGCGCCGCATGGGTGTCGCCCACGCTGAACAGGGCCCCCGCCACCTCGACCGGCAGCCAGAGCGTGCTGCCGGCCGAAAGGTCACGGATGTCGAGATTGCCGCCGACCCGGCGCGGCGGCACGACCGAGTGCAGCCCCGGCTCGGCCAGCGCGTTGCCGATGGTGCCGGTGAAGGGTTTCAGCGGCACCCGGCCTTCCTTCGACCAGAGCGCGGGCGCCATGCTGGAGGGATCGAAGCTCCAGTTGATCAGCGCCGCCTCGGTGAACTGGTCGGCGAGCAGGCCGAAGCCCGGGATGTTCGCCGTCCAGCCCCAGCCCTTGCCGCCCTGCGCCTGCGGCGCGAAGCTTTCCAGCGTCACCTTCACCGCATCGCCCGGCTCGGCGCCTTCAATGTAGATCGGACCCGAGACCGGGTTGATCTTGCCGAAGTCGAGGGCTGCCACGTCGGCGACGGTCGACTGCGGGCCAAGCTGGCCCGCAGAGGAATCGTGGCAGTGGAACAGGATCGTCGATCCCGGCTCCACCCGCTCGGCAGGCGTCAGGCTGTTGTCCCAGCCGAAGTGGTGCTGCGCGCCGTGGATGGTGTAGTTGCAGGCCTTGCACATGGGATCACTCGGTCACGTAGACGTAGTCGTAGTTCACCGGGATCGACACCGGATCGACATAGAGCGCATCCGCCCCGCCCATCCGCGCCGATTTCATGGTGTAGCGCTGCTCGTTGAACACCGGCACCCAGGGCGCCTGCTCCATCACGCCCATGTAGACATCGGACCAGAGCTTCATGCGGTCCGCCACCCTGGCCGGATCGGCAATGCTGTCGGCCTCGACGGCCTTGGCATCGAGCGCCGCGTCGCAGAACTTCGACCAGTTCCAGCCGCCTTCCTCGGCGCCCGAGCAGCCGAGGATCGGGCCGTAGAAGTTGGAGGGATCGGGGAAGTCGGCGATCCAGGCCATGCCGCCGGACCAGATCATCGGCGCGGTGCCCGCGCCGCCCGCCTCGATGACGTTGGCCTGGGCGAGGCTCTGGATCGAGGCCTTGATGCCGATGGCCGCCAGATCCTGCTGGATCGCCTGGGCGATGCGCGGGTTCGGGTCGGTGTTCATCACGAAAAGCTCGGTCTCGAAGCCCTCGGCGACGCCCGCCTCGGCCAAGAGCGCCTTGGCGCCTTCGACGTCATAGGCGTAGCCCTCGTAGCCTTCGGTATAGCCCGGCATCGACGGCGGCAGCGGCTGGGTCGCGGGCTTGGCGCGGCCATTGATGATCTGGGTGATCCGCTCCTTGTTGATCGCCATGTTGACGGCCTTGCGGACCTCGAGCTTGTCGAAGGGCGGCTGGGTCACGTTCAGCGTGATGTAGCCGGTGTGGAGCTGCCCGCCCTCGATCACCCGCGCGGATTGCTCGGGGTCGGCCATCACCTCCTGGAACTTCGCCGGGGGGATGCCGTCGCCGGGCACGTCGACCTCGCCCTGCTGCAGGCGCAAGAGCGCGACGATCGGCTCCTGACCGACCTCGAAGACCACGCTGTCGAGATAGGGGACACCGTCGCGCCAGTAGTCGGCGTTCTTCTCGAAGACCAGCCGCTGGCCGATGGTCCATTCGCCAAGCTTATAGGCCCCGGTGCCGACCGGCAGCTTGCCGAAATCGGCGCCGGCTTCCTCGACGGCTTCCTTCGGCACGATGGAGGCGAAGTTCAGCGCCATGACATGCAGGAAGGTCGCGTCGGGCCGCGACAGGGTAATGTCCACCGTCAGCGGGCCGGTCACCTTCACGCCGGCAAGCTCGGTCGCGCCGCCGGTGGCCATGGCGTCATAGCCCGCGATGGAGCCGAAGAAGCCTGCGCCGGGCGATTGGGTCGCCGGGTTGGTCACGCGGTCGAGCGAGTATTTCACATCTTCCGCGGTCATCTCGCGGCCATTGTGGAACGTGACGCCGGGGCGCAGGGTGAAGCTGTAGGTCAACCCGTCCTCGGAAAGCGTGTAGCTTTCCGCCAGACCCGGGCGCAGCTCGGTGGTGCCGGGGACATAGTCCATCAGCCCGTCGAACAGCGACTTGATCATCGACCAGTTCTGCCAGTCATAGCCGATCGCCGGATCGAGCGTCGCCACATCGTCCTTGTAGGTGACGGTGATCGAGCCCCCCGCCTTGGCGTTCGGATCGGGCTGATACTCCTGCGCCAGCGCCGGGGTGGCGAGGCAGAGGGCGAGGGCCGTGCTGGTGAGCCAGTGCTTCATGTAGTCCTCCTGTTGGATCGCCCTTTGCGGGCTTCTGGTTGAACGGGTGCGCTCAGCGAAGGCGGATGCGCGGGTCGATGAAGGGGGCCACCAGATCGGCGATCAGGTTGCCGATGACGATGGCGGTGGCGGAAACGAGGGTGACGCCCATGATGATCGGGATGTCGACGCGCTGGATCGCCTGCCAGGCCAGCTGGCCGATGCCGGGCCAGCCGAAGACGCTCTCCACCACGACGATGCCGCCCATGAACACGCCGATGTCGATGCCGATCATGGCGATGATCGGCAGGATGGCGTTGGGCAAAGCGTGGCGCAGGATGACGCGGCCGCGGGTCAAACCCTTGGCGCGGGCGGTGCGGATGTAATCGGCGCGCAGCACCTCGACCATGGAGGAGCGCATCATCCGGCCGTACCAGCCCGAGCCGAGGATGCCGAGCGTCATCGCCGGCAGCACCAGATGCGCCGCCGTGCCGTAGCCGCCGATCGGGAACCAGCCGAGCTTCACCGCGAAGACGTAGAGGAGCAGCAGCCCGACCACGAATTGCGGGGCGGAGACGGCGACGAAGCTGCCGACCATCAGCCCCTGGTCCAGCGCCCGCCCCCGCCAAAGCGCCGCGATGACGCCGAGCGTGAGGCCGATGACCAGCTCGCAGAGGATGCCGCCCGCCATGAGCAGCAGCGAGGCCGGCAGGCGCGACCAGATCAGCGTCGCGACCTCGGTCTTCTGCAGGTAGCTGCGGCCCATGTCGCCCTGCACCAGCCCGGCGAGGTAGCGACCGTATTGCACGAGGAAGGGCTGGTCGAGCCCGAGCTGCGCGCGGATGTTGGCCACGGTCTGAGGCGTGGCCGAGCGTCCGGCGATCTGGCGCACCGGATCGGCGGGCAGGACGTAGAGCAGGAAGAAGGTGATCAGCGAGACCCCGAGCAGGATCAGCACCGACTGGATCAGCCTGCGGGCAAGATAGACCGGCATCACTCGCGTCCCCGCTGGGTCGGGTCGAGCACGTCGCGCAGCGCGTCTCCGACGAGGTTGAAGGCCAGCGCCAGCAGGAGGATCGCGGCGCCGGGGATGAAGACCAGCCAGGGCGCGGCCTGGAAATAGGTCTGGTTCTCGAAGATGATGTTGCCCCAGCTCGGCGTCGGCGGCTGCACGCCCACGCCGAGATAGCTCAGCGTCGCCTCGAGAAGCACGGTGGTCGAGATGCCGAGCGTGCCCCAGACGATGATCGTCGGCACCAGATGCGGCAAGATGTGGCGGAACAGGATGCGCCCCGTCCCCGCGCCCAGCGTGCGCTCGGCGGCGATGAACTCGCGTTCGGCGAGGGCGGTGGTCTCGGTATAGATCACCCGCGCCGTCTGC
>NZ_PZKG01000174.1 GCF_003034985.1 Cereibacter changlensis JA139 | reverse complement strand
GCGCCGCAAGCGAGCTGGCGGAGCAGTGCTAGGCGGCGCGGCCTTCCGCCGGCTCGACAGGCGGGCGGACCGCTGAACGGAGCTCCCAGCCGTCTGTCCCCTTCGGCGTGCCGCCGCTGACGCCCTCGGACAGCGCCGCCTCCACGCCGTCGGGAATCCGCCGCTACCGACATCACTTGAGGGAGCAGCGGCCTTGCTCCTGCATGGCCGCTTCCGTCAGGCGATGCTCAGGTCCGGCACTCTTGTGAGCGGCCCGATGCTCTTCCTCCCGAAGGGGAGGCCACCGATGGCGTCCCCATCAACCCCGTAATCGGAGCATGCGCGCCTCCCGCGCGCCGCTTCAGGCGGCGACCAGCCGGATGTCCTCGGGCCGCCAGGTCACATGCACGGTGTCGCCCATGGCGAAGGGCTGGCTGCTCGGCGGCAGGATCGCGAAGATCTCGCCCGCCGGGCTCGCCAGCGTGTACTGGATCGAGTTGCCCAGATAGGCGGCATAGGTGACCTCCGCCGGGATGCTGCCGGGCGCCGGCGCGGCGTTCAGGACCACCTGATGCGGGCGCAGCACCATCCGCGCCGCTCCTTTCAGGTCTGTGGCCAGAGGAAGCGTGTACTCCTGTCCTTGCAGACGCACCATCGTCACGGCCCCCGAGGCGGTGACCTCTGCATCCAGCAGGTTCGCGTCGCCGATGAAATCGGCGATGAAGGACGAGGCGGGCCGCTCGTAGAGATCGCGCGGGCTGCCGGCTTGGGCGATCTCGGCGTTCTTCATAACGATGATCCGGTCCGAGACCGCCATCGCCTCTTCCTGATCATGCGTCACGTAGACCGCGGTCAGGCCGAGCCGCTGCTGGATCTGGCGGATTTCCTCGCGCACATGGCGGCGCAGCTTGGCGTCGAGGTTCGACAGCGGCTCGTCGAGCAGCAGCACCTCCGGCTCCAGCACGATGGCGCGGGCGACGGCCACGCGCTGCTGCTGCCCGCCCGACAGCTCCGACGGCAGGCGGTCGCCGAAGCCCTTCAGGCCGACGAGCTCCAGCCCGGCTTCGGCCCGCGCCCGCGCTTCGGCCTTCGGCAGACGCTTCACGCTCAGCCCGTAGCCGACATTCTCGGCCACGGTCATGTGCGGGAAGAGCGCGTAGCTCTGGAACACCATCGATACCCGCCGGTAGGTGGCCGACAGATGGGTCACATCCTCGCCGCCGATCAGGATCTTGCCCTCGCTGGCGGATTCGAGCCCGGCGATCAGCCGCAGCGTGGTGGTCTTGCCGCAGCCCGACGGCCCCAGCAGCGTGCAGAGCGTTCCCCGCTGGATCTCCAGCGACAGCGGCTTCAGCGCCACCACATCGCCGTAGCGTTTGGTGACGCCCTCGAAACGCACGGAACCCTTGGTCATGTCGGAGCCTTTCATGGTCACACCGCCACCCGGTCGGTCCGGCGCAGACGGCGGCGGCCGATCACGGCCTGCAAGAGGAGGATGGCGAGCAGCATCGTCACGATCAGCACCACCGAATAGGCGATGGCGATGCCGTATTCGTTGTTCTCGACCCGGCCGACGATGAAGTTCGTCGCCAGATTGTGCCGCGCCGAGACGAGGAAGATCACGGCGGAGACCGAGGTAATGGCCCGGACGAAGCTGTAGGTCATGGCGGCGAGGATCGCGGGCCCCATCAGCGGCAGGATCACCCGGCGCAGCGTGGTGAAGCTGTTGGCCCCCAGCATGATTGAGGCCTCGTCGAGCGACCTGTCGAGCTGGCTCATCGCGGCGATGCCGCCCCGCACCCCGACCGGCATGTTGCGGAACATGAAGACGAGGACGAGGATGACCGCCGTCCCGGTCAGTTCGATCGGCGGGAAGTTGAAGGCCATCACATAGGCGACCCCGATGACCGTGCCCGGGATGGCGAAGGACAGCATGGTCGAGAACTCGAAGGCGTCCTTGCCGAAGAAGCTCTGCCGGACCAGCAGATAGGCCGTGGCCAGACCCACGGCGGCGGTCAGCGGCGCGGCGATGGCCGCGATGGCCAGCGTCGAGAAATAGCTGTCCCAGGCCGAGCCGATGAAATGGACGCCGTTGCGCATCACGATCCTGAACGCGTTGCGATAGTGCTCCAGCGTGAAGCTGTGGTTGTAGCCCCAGAGCTTCACGAAGCTGCCGAACAGGATCAGCAGATAGATCATCAGGGTGAAGGCGGCCCAGGGCAGGACCGTCAGATAGCAGGTCCATTTCAGGCCCGGGTTGAGGCTCGCATGCTGGCCGTTGTCGGCCTTGCCGGTGACGGTGGCGTAGCTCTTCTTGCCCAGCCACCGGCGCTGCGCAACGAAGGCGCCCAGCGTCATCGCCAGCAGGATCATCGACAGGATCGCGGCCTTCGCCGGATCGGCCACAGTGCCGACGATGGCGAAGTAGATCTCGGTCGAGAGCACGTTGAAGTTGCCGCCCAGCACCAGCGGATTGCCGAAATCGGCGAGACTCTCGATGAAGCCCAGGAGGAAGGCGTTGGCGAGACCGGGGCGCATCAGCGGCAGCGACACGCGGCGGAAGGTCTGCCAACGGTCGGCGTCGAGCGTCTGGCTCGCCTCCTCCATTGAGGGGCTGATGCCCTCGACCACGCCGATCAGCACGAGGAAGGCGATGGGGGTGAAGGACAGCATCTGCGCCAGCCAGACCCCCCAGAAGCCGTAGAGCCAGCGGGTCTTCTCCATGCCGAAGGCCCAGGCGAAGAATTCGGTGAGCGTGCCCGAGCGCCCGAACAGCAGGATCAGCGCCAGTCCGATGACGAAGGGCGGGGTGATGATCGGCAGGATGGTCAGCACCCGCAGCAGCTTCTTGGCGCGGAAGTCGGTGCGGGAGAAGACCAGCGCGAAGGCGAGGCCCAGAAGCGTGGTGCCGAGCCCGGTCAGGATGCCCAGCACCAGCGAGTTGACCGCCGGGCCGCAATAGCCCCCGCCGGTCAGGCAGGCGAAGGACCAGGTCTGCGTGGCGAAGAACCGCGGCAGGAACTCGGACAGGCCGAAGCCGGCGCCATCCTTCAGCGCGAAGGCCTGCACGAGGATGAAGGCCATGGGATAGAAGACGAAGACCCCGACCAGCGCCACGATCAGCCCGACGAGGCCGGTGACGAAGGCGTCGCCCCGGCCCCGCCCCATGGCCGAGATGCCGGTGGTGAGGACGAAGAGCAGCGACAGCGCCACCACGAGCGCGCCGAGCCCCATCCCCGGCTGCGACGCCTCTCCTAAGATGGCGAGACGCGGGCCGGCGCCGAGGATCATCAGCCCCTGCCCCGCCAGCAGCGCCAGTCCGGCGGCGCCGCTCAGCACCCACGCCCTTGCCCGGGCGACGGGCGGCATCGGCAGCACGCCCACGACCAGTGCCGCCAGCAGCGCCAGCCCCGGCCCCGCCAGCCACCAGCGCCCGAGCCCCAGTTGCCAGAGCGCGGGCCGCGACGGAGCATCGCTTACCCAGTCGAAGGACAGCAGAGAGCCCGTGGTCATGTACCACGGCAGCATGAGGAAAGCCGCGAGCCCGAACAGGCTCCACAGCGTCGCGGTGCGCGTCATCAAAATCTTCCCGGATCATGGGTCGGTCCGCGCGTCGGACGCGCGGATCCGGTGGAGCTCAGCCGACGATCACTCCTCGATCGCGCCGCCCGCGTTCTTCACTTCCGTCTCCCAGCGCGCCAGCAGGCGCTCGCGGGTGTCGGACGCGCCATAGGTGGCGAAGTCGTAGTCGATCAGCTTGATCGAGGCCATGTCCGGCGCGTCGGGATCGGTGGCGGCATCCGGGTTCGAGGGGATGTTGTAGACGCCGACCTCGAGCCCCGGCGACTGCCCCTCGGCGGAGATGACATATTCCACCCACTTCTTAGCCGCTTCCAGATTGGGCGTGCCCTCGACCACCGACACCGCGCCGAGCTCGTAGCCGGTGCCCTCGCAGGGCGCGACCAGCTCGACCGGGAAGCCCTCCTTCTTCAGCTTCACCATGTCATGCATGAAGCCGATGCCGATGGTGGTCTCGCCGCGGGCGGTGGCCTTCACCGGGGCGGAGCCCGACTTGGTGTACTGGTTCACGTTGGCGCCGATCTCGGCCAGCACCTTGAAAGCCTCGTCCTCGCCGAAGAGCTGCACCAGCGTCGCAAGCTCGGTATAGGCCGTGCCCGAGGAGTTCGGGTTCGCCACCTGGATCTCGCCCTTGTAGTCCGGCTTGGCCAGATCGCGCCAGCAGGCCGGGGCGGCGAGGCCCTTCTCGGCCAGAACCTCGGAATTGTAGATGAAGCCCAAAAGGCCGACATGCACGCCGATGGCGCGCCCTTCGGTCATCTCGGTCATGTTCTGCGCCCAGCCCAGCAGGCCCGAGACATCCGCGCCGGAGGCCGTCGTCAGCCCCTCGCTCGCCGCGATGATATGGGGATCGCCGGTGCCGCCCCACCAGACGTCGACCTTCGGGTTGCCCTTCTCGGCGCGCAGCTGCGCCAGCACCTCGCCGGTGGACTTGCGCACCATGGCGACATCGATGCCGGTGTCGATCTTGAAATTCTGCGCCATCAGATCGCACCAGGTCTGCTCGTTGGAGCAGACGACGTTCAGCTGGTCGGCCGAGGCGGCGGAAGCGGCCATGGCGGCAGTCAGCGCCAGAGCGCTGATCGTAGGGTATTTCATGCAGTCCTCCCGTTGCTCCGGCCTGCCGCTCTCCCACAGCAGAACCCGGATCGTCCCGACCTTGGCACGCCGGCATCGCCCCGGGCGAGCCCTCCCGGGATGAACAGCGCTGCAAAGGCGGAGCTTTTCGATGAACAATATTACAATCCCGCTTCAGCTCGGTCACAAATGAAATGCGAAAGCCCCTCCCGGCGCCACCGGGGCCGGGGCATCATGGAGCGGCCGGGCGGGGAGGCCCGGCATGGGGGGTCACATGTCCAGTTCAGCCGCGGCGCAGGGTCCGGTGGTCGCCGTCGTGGATGACGATCCGGAGCTGCGCGCGACCTTGGCGGCGCTTCTGGCCGAGAACGGCTTCGATCCGGTGCCCGTCGCCGGAAGCGCCGAATTCTTCGCCGCCGCCGCGCTGCGCAGCCTCGACCTCGCGCTGATCGACCTCCGGCTGCAGGGCGAGAGCGGGCTGACGCTGGCGATCCGCGTCCGGGCGGAACTCGGCCTGCCGATCGTCATGCTGACCGGGCGCGGCGACGAGACCGACAAGATCATCGGGCTGGAGACCGGGGCCGACGACTACATCATGAAGCCCTTCAACCCGCGCGAGCTGGTGGCCCGCCTGCGCGCCGTCCTGCGCCGCAGCGGCCATGGCGCCGTCGCGGCGCCCGACCGCAGCCAGAGCCAGATCCTCGGCTTCGGCCGGCTGCGGCTCGACCAGACCCGGCGCGAGCTGATCGGGCCGGACGGCAACGAGATCGCCCTGACCAATGCCGAATACCGGCTGCTCGAGTACTTCCTGCGCAACCCCGACCGCATCGTCGCCCGCACCGACCTGCTGCGCGAGCTGGGCAGCGACCTCTCGCTCTACATGGACCGCACCATCGACGTGCTGATCCTGCGCGTGCGCCGCAAGATCGAGGCGGCGCCCTCGAAACCCGTCCATCTGCAGACCCGGCGCGGACAGGGCTACATCTTCGTCACGACGCCATGACGCCACGACGGCCCAGCGTCCGCGGCAGACTGTTCCTCGCGCTCGGCGTGCTCGCCGCGGCGACGCTGATCGTGGGGGCGACCAGCTGGATCACCCTGCGGCAGGCGACCGACCGCATGGACCGGCTGCATGACGAAACGCTCACCGCCGTGGACCGCGCGCTGATCCTGTCGCGGCAGACCTCCGGCCTCGCGACCCGCGCGCCCTATCTCCTGACCATGGAAAGCCCGTTCCGCATCCGCATGGAGGCCGATGCCGCGCGCGGGATCATCGCCGGGATCGCCGGCAACCTGAGCCCGGAGGCGGCAGCCATCGCCGGGATCCTGCGCGACATGGATGCGAGCATCGCCGCGCTGGTCGACGCCGCCTCGGCCCGGTCGGAGCTGACCGACCGCATCCTGCGCCGCAACGCCCGGATCGGCGCGCTGGAGCGGCGCTTCTCCACCCTCGCGGGAACGCTGCGCGCCTCCTTCCCCGAAGGGCAGGACTGGCTGAAGCTGCAGAGCATCGCGCGGGCGCTGCAAGGCGCGGGCCGCACCGACAATCTCGTCACCGTCGGAGAATTCCAGCGCGAATACAACCGGCTGGTGCGCGACATGGCGGCCCGCCCCGATGCCGTCGGAAGCGAGGCGCTGGCGGAGCTGCGCGGCCTCGCCGAAGGGCCGACGGGTCTCTTCGAGCTGCGCCGGTTGGAGCTCGCCCGCCAGATCGCCGCCGAAGCGGCCCTCGCCCGCATCCGCCGCGCCGCCGAGGGGATCAGCCTGCACGCCACAGAGGTCACCGCCGCGGCGCAGGCCGAGATCGCCGGCGAGCGCGCCCGCACGCTTTCGGCCTTGGATTTCGCCAAGGGCGTCATCGTCCTCGTCGGCCTTTTGAGCACCGTCGTGGCGCTGGTGGCGGCGCTCTTTGTCTCGGGCCATGTGACCGCCAATCTGCGGGCGATCTCGGATGCGATGGCGCGGCTTGCGGTGGGCGACCGTTCCAGCCGCCTACCCCGCGGCGAACATGCGGGCGACGAGATCGGCAAGC
>NZ_PZKG01000173.1 GCF_003034985.1 Cereibacter changlensis JA139 | reverse complement strand
TAGGCGTAGGCCTCGGCGGTCATCACCTCGGCCAGCGTGGCGCGCAGGCAGGCGAATTGCATCGGATTGGCCGAAAGCGTGGTGCCCATGCCGGAATGGCCGGCGGGCCGCGTCTCGTCATAGGCGGCGAAGCGGTCGGCGAGCGCGGGCGTCAGGCCCCAGACCGCCGTCGGCATCCCGCCCGCCACGCATTTGCCCGCCACAAAGATGTCGGGCGACAGCGAATGCACCTTCGTGTAGCCGCCGAGCCCGCTGGAGATCGTATGGGTCTCGTCGAGGATGAGGAGCGCGCCGTGCTGGCGGCTGAGGCTGCGCAGCGCGTCGTGAAAGCCCGTCTCGGGCAGCACCATGGCGCAATTGGTCAGCACCGGCTCGGTGAGGATCGCCGCGATCTCGCCGGTGGCCAGCGCCGCCTCGACCGCCGCGGTGTCGTTGAACTCCACCGCCACCGCCGTCAGCCCCAGATCGGCGACCTGTCCCACCAGACCGGGGCGCGCGACGGTCCGGCCGTGCAGCAGCTCCACCATCGTCTCGTCCACGGTGCCGTGATAGCAGCCGTTGAACACCAGCACCTTGGGCCGCCCGGTCACGGCGCGGGCGACGCGCAGCGCGAAACGGTTGGCGTCGGTGGCGGTGGTGGCGATCTGCCAGCGGAACACGCCGAAGCGTTCGGTCAGAAGCCGCCCGGCCTCTAGCGCGTCCTCGGTCGGCAGCATGTAGGTCAGGCCGCGCCGCGCCTGATGCCGGATCGCCTTGGCCACCGGGGCAGGGGAATGGCCGAACATCGAGCCGGTGTCGCCGAGGCAGAAATCATCCACGCCGTAGCCGTCGACATCGGTCAGCCGCGCGCCCTCGGCCTTGGCCACCAGCAGCGGGAAGGGCTGCGGCCAGTCCTTCATCCAATGCATCGGCACGCCGCCGAGGAAGTAGGCCGAGCCCTCGGCCAGCGCCGCCCTGGTCCTGGGCCGCGACTGGGCAAAGCGCCGGGTCTCGCGCGCGATGAGCGCGTCGAGCCGGTCGCGCAGGATGCCGGCGGTGTGGTCGATGGGCTGGATCATGGCGTTCTCCCTCGGCTTGCTTATCCCAAGGATCACGGGAAAACGGAAGCGGCTCGTCAGTCGGCGGGTTTCAGGATGCGGTTCACATGGCCCATCTTGCGGCCGGGCCGCGCCTCGCCCTTGCCATAGAGGTGCAGCGCCGCGTTCTTCTCGACCGAGATCGCCGGAACCCGCGCGACCTCGTGGCCGATCAGGTTCTCCATCTCGACATCGGCAAAACGGGAGCCATCGCCCAGCGGCCAGCCGGCGATCGCGCGGATATGCTGCTCGAACTGGTCGACGGTGCAGCCGTTCTGCGTCCAATGGCCCGAATTGTGCACCCGCGGCGCGATCTCGTTCACGATCAGCAGGTCCGGCGTCACGAAGAGCTCCACTCCCAGCACGCCGACATAGTCGAGCGCATTGAGGATGCGCGCCGCGAGCAGCACCGCATCGGTGCGCTGGCCGGCGTTCAGCCGCGCGGGCACGGTGGTGGTGTGGAGGATGCCCTCCAGATGCACGTTCTCGCCCGGATCATAGGCCGCGACCGAGCCGTCGAGCCCGCGCGCCGCGATCACCGAGACCTCGTGGGTGAAATTGACGAAGCCCTCGAGCACGGCGGGCTGGCCGTTCATCGCGGCGAAGGCCTCGGGCGCCTGCGCCTCGTCGCTGATCCGCGCCTGTCCCTTGCCGTCATAGCCGAGCCGCGTCGTCTTCAGGATCGCCGGCGTGCCGACGCCATGCAGCGCGGCCTCGAGATCGGCCAGCGTGTCGACCGAGCGATAGGGGGCGACGGTGAGGCCCAGCGAGGTGAGGAAGGCCTTCTCCTCCAGCCGGTCCTGACTGACCGCCAGCGCCCGGCGGTTCGGCCGGATCGGCTTCGCGGCCTCCAGAAGGTCGAGCGCCGCGGTGGGCACGTTCTCGAACTCGTAGGTGATGACATCGACCGAGTCGGCGAAGGCCCTGAGCGCGGCCTCGTCGCTGTAGGGCGCGGTCGTCACCCGATGCGCCACGTCGCCGGCGGGCGGGTTGGCGGCGGGCTCGTAGATATGGGTGCGGAAGCCCAGACGAGCGGCGGCCACCGACAGCATCCGGCCGAGCTGGCCGCCGCCGAGGATGCCGATGGTCGATCCGGGGTGCAGACGGTCACTCATCGCGGGGCTCCTCGGGAATGGAGGCGGAAAGCGCCTCGCGCCAGGCATCGAGCCGGGCGGCCAGCGCGGGATCGTTGAGCGCCAGGATGCCCGCGGCCATCAGCCCGGCATTGGCGGCGCCCGCGGCGCCGATGGCCATGGTGGCGACCGGATAGCCCTTCGGCATCTGCAGGATGGAATAGAGGCTGTCGACCCCGGAGAGCGCCTTGGTCTGCACCGGCACGGCCGATCACCGGCAGCCGGGTCTTCGACGCCATCATCCCCGGCAGATGGGCTGCGCCGCCGGCGCCGGCGATGATCACCTTCAGCCCGCGGTCGACGGCGCTCTTGCCATAGGTCCAGAGCCGGTCCGGCGTGCGATGGGCCGAGACGATCCGCGCCTCGTAAGCCACGCCCAGCTCGTCGAGCAGGCTGGCGGCCTCCTTCATCGTGGCCCAGTCCGACTGGCTGCCCATGATAAGTCCGACGTCCGCCATCCCGCACCCCCGGTTCCAGAGCGGCGCACTATAACCGCGGCAGGGGCAGGGGCAAGGCCGGCGATGCATCGGGGCGGGCCTGAATTTTCGCAGAAAATTCACCCCCTGAAGTACGAATTTTCTGCGAAAATTCGAGGGGGCTGTCTGCCCCCTCGCCGCTGCGCGGCTCACCCCCGAGGATATTTGGGCAAGGTGAAAGGGCCAGGGTTCCTGGAGATCTTGGGGGGCGGGAGCCTGGTCAGGCGATGATGTCGGGGATCAGCTCGTCTTCCATCTTCACGATCTGGTCCTTCAGCGACAGTTTCTGCTTCTTCAGCCGGCGCAGGGCCAGCTGGTCGGCGCGGCCGCCGCTTTCGAGCGCGTGGATCGCGTCGTCCAGATCGCGGTGCTCGCGGCGGAGAACCTCCAGCCGGATCCGCAGCATCTCTTCGAAATTGAGTTCGGTGGACGCGTTCATGTCTCTCGCCAGGGCTGGATGAGTCGTGCTGTGCACTGTGGCGAAAATATAGCGGGATTCTCGCCCTGCGGGAAGAAATCTGCGGTTCGGGCGAAGCTGTCGCGGCGGCGTTGCCCGTCCGCCGCGGCTCTTGCGCGGGCCGAAGCCGCCTCCCATATTGGGTTCACGGATGCCCGACTGCGGGGTCCGCACAGGATGTCGCTTGGCAAAGGGCATGACGCATGACGAAGCTGAACTTCGGGGGCTCCCCCTATCTTCTGGGATTTGAACAGCTTGAACGGCTGGTCGAACGCACCGCCAAGACCGCGGGCGAGGGCTACCCTCCCTTCAACATCGAGGCGGTGGCCGACAATGCCTATCGCATCACCCTGGCCGTCGCCGGCTTCCGCGAGGATGACGTGGCGATCACCGTCGAGGACCGGCAGCTGGTGATCCGCGGCCGCCAGGCGGAGGAGGAGACGCAGCGCGTCTTCCTGCATCGCGGTATAGCCGCCCGCGCCTTCCAGCGCAGCTTCGTGCTGGCGGAGAGGGTGGAGGTGGCCGGAGCCACGATGGAACACGGATTGTTGCACATCGACCTGCGCCGTTCGGCGCCCGAGGCGGTGGTGCAACGGATCCCGATCAGCCGCAGCCGCGTTGTGCATGATGGGCCGGTGGCCAAGGACGTGGCAAGGAAGGAGCAGACCGAATGAACGCCAAGCATGATTTCCCGCCGCTCGACGCCGCGCGCATGGTCTATGTGCGCCCGGTGGCCGTGATCGACCTGCCCGAGGATGTGCAGCAGATGGCCGAGGGGCTCGAGACGCTCTATGCGCTGCACAGCACCGATGGCGAGCGCCTGGCGCTGGTGCGCGACCGCGGGCTCGCCTTCGCCCTGGCGCTGCAGAACGACCTCGCCCCGGTGAACGTCCACTGATCCGGCGGGCCTGAGCCTGCCTTTCGCGGCGCTTCGCCGCCGACCGCAGCGCGCCGCGACAACGCGGCGCGTTTTCTTGTTTACGGCTTGTGGCAGCCTGTGGTCTCCGACCGGCCCCTTCCGGGCCGGTCAAAGGTCAGGAGGTCTCGCATGGCTGAGGAACCGGGGTACACCAGGCTTCAGATCCGCTTGCACTGGGCCATCGCGGCGCTGGTGCTGTTCAACTATCTCTTCGCCGGAACCATGGAACGCGCCTATGACGCGCTGCGCGAGGGCCAGCTGCCGGAGGGCGTCGGGCATTACCTGCATGTCGCGGTCGGCCTGCTGGTGCTGCTGCTGACCCTCGTGCGGCTGGGAGTGCGCTTCGTTTCGGGCGCGCCGGCGCAGGGCGGGACCCGCGCCGACCGGATCGCGGCGGGGGTGCAGGGGCTGCTCTACGGGCTGACGGTGCTGGTCCCGCTGCTGGGCATGATGACCTGGGGCGGCGGGCTTGGCTGGGCGGCGGCCCCGCATGTGGTCGCGGCCAATGCGATCATGCTGCTGGCCGGGCTGCATGCGGTCTCGGCGCTGGTGCATCAATATGTGCTGAAGGACCGGCTCCTGCTGCGGATGATGCGCGCCCGCTGAGGCTGCGTCAGGCGGTCGCAGGCCCTGCCGCGGGTTTTGCCGGCGGGGCCGCGCGCGGGTCAGGCTGCTGTCAGCTTGGCCGCCCATGGCAGGGGCTGCGGTCATCGGGCCGCCCGGGGCCCTTCGGGCCCGGTCTCCTGTCGGGAAAGGCAAGGCTATGACGCGAAAACCGGGATACAGCGGGCTGCAGATCGGGCTGCACTGGGCCGTGGCGGCGCTCGTCCTGTTCAACTACCTGTTCGGCGAGACGATGGAAGAGGCCTTCGACGCCGTCTACGAGGAGGGGCAGCTGGCCAGCGGTCTCGGCTATCAGCTGCATGTCTGGGTCGGGTTGGCGGTGCTGGCGATGGCCTCGCTGCGGCTGGCGCTGCGGGCGATCCTTGGCGGTGGGCCTGCCGCGTCCTCGGGGCCGGCGCTGCTGGAGAAGGGCGCGGGGGCGATCCATGCGCTGCTCTACGGGCTGATGTTCGCCGTGCCGCTGCTGGGCGCCGCGGCCTGGTATGCCGGGATCGAGGATGCCGCCGATCTGCATGTGCTGGCGGTGGACGGGCTGATGATCCTCGCAGGGCTGCATGCCGCGGCGGCGCTGTTCCACCAGTTCGTGCTGAAGGACCACCGGCTGCTGCGGATGATGCGCGCCCGCTGACGCGGGCGGCTGCGGGAGGGGCGCGGGTGCGCCCCTCGGCGTCAGGCGATGCCGGCCAGGAAGCGCTCGGCGTCCAGCGCCGCCATGCAGCCCATACCGGCCGAGGTGATGGCCTGGCGGTAGACATGGTCGGTCAGGTCGCCCGCCGCGAAGACGCCGGGCACCGAGGTCTGGGTGGTGCCGGGCTGCACCTTCACATAGCCGCCGTTGTGCAGCTCCAGCTGGTCCTTCACCAGTTCCGAGGCCGGGGCATGGCCGATCGCCACGAAGAAGCCGGCGCAGGGCACCTCGGTGATCGCCCCGGTCTCGACATGCCGGGCCCGCACCGCGGTGACGCCGAGCGGGGTCTCGTCGCCCACCACCTCGTCGACGCCGTGGTTCCACAGCACCTCGATCTTGGGGTGGCGGAACAGCCGGTCCTGCATGATCTTCTCGGCGCGCAGCGAATCGCGGCGGTGGATCAGCGTCACCTTGGTGGCGAAATTGGTGAGGAACAGCGCCTCCTCGACCGCGGTGTTGCCGCCGCCGATCACCACGACCTCCTTGCCGCGGTAGAAGAAGCCGTCGCAGGTGGCGCAGGCCGAGACGCCGAAGCCCTTGAACTTCTCTTCCGAGGGCAGGCCGAGCCAGCGCGCCTGCGCCCCGGTGGCGAGGATCACCGCGTCGGCGGTGAACATCGTGCCGCTGTCGGCCATGGCCACGAAGGGCCGCACCGAGAGGTCGAGCGAGGAGATGTAATCCGAGATCACCTCGGCCCCCATCGCCTTGGCATGCTCTTCCATCCGCACCATCAGGTCGGGGCCCTGCACATGCGTGTCGCCCGGCCAGTTCTCCACCTCGGTGGTGATGGTCAGCTGGCCGCCGGGCTGGATGCCCTGCACCAGGATCGGGTTCAGCATGGCGCGGGCGGCATAGACCGCGGCGGTGTAGCCCGCAGGCCCGGAGCCGATGATCAATACCCGGGTGTGACGTGTTTCGGCCATGATCTGTCCCTTGCCCCATTCCGTTTGTCGGGCCCTCATATAGGCGCTGCGCGCGGGGGCCGGAAGCCCCAAAGCCCCTGTTGCGCAGGCCGCCCGGTTTTCGTAACTGTCCGAAGAATTCTTGCGCAACCGCGAAAGAATGTTGCGCAGAACGGGGGGAGACCCTAATCTCCCCGCTCAACAAGGAGACTGCCATGGCCGGTTCGAAACTGGACCCGATCGACCGCCACATCCTGGCCGAACTGCAGGCCGACGGCCGCATGACCAATGTCGAGCTGGCCAAGCGCGTCGGCATCTCGGCCCCGCCCTGCCTGCGCCGGGTGCGCACGCTGGAGGAGGCCGGTTACATCCGCGGCTACCACGCCGACATCGACCCGC
>NZ_PZKG01000172.1 GCF_003034985.1 Cereibacter changlensis JA139 | reverse complement strand
GCTTTTCGGCGTGAAGCCGCCCAGTGCCAACGACTTGAAACGAGAAGCAGAGGGCGAGGATACAGGGGTCAATCGTACGCGAAGGCTGTTCTACGTCACCTGTAGTAGAGCCGAAGATAGCTTGGCGATCGTGTGCTACACAGACGATCCCACCGCACTGGTTAATTCGGTCATAGGTCGCGGGTGGTTCGACATGAGCGAAGTGTCACGACTGTACTGACCTCGGATGCAAGCGCAGTTCATCAGACACATATTCTAGAAGACAAGTTCGGACCGTTCATTCTAGCGCGTGATGGCTACTTTCCATAATCCAGCGCCCGAGAGCGGGGCAGACCGCTGTCGACCGCATAGTTGTCCTTCGTCACTGATGACGTCTGGCACACGGGAACCTTGTGTCAAACGGCGAAGACTATAGCCTGACGTCGAAAAATTAAGACAGAAGTACATTGTCGAAGCCACCATCATGTTATTGTTGACATAGCTCAAGATAAGCATGGATTACTTATCGAATCATTCCGACAAGCGAAGCCCATGTAGGGTCAACCGAAGGGATCGGGAAGGATTCAACAGAATCCCTAAGGCGGCTACCCCTTATGGCCTGAAATTCGGACTCAAGTATCCCCGAGGACAATTTACGCAGCGGATTATCATTCGAAAAATAAAGACCAACTATCCAGCCATGCAAAGGATCACCGATCATATCGTTGAGTTCAGACGGGGGGTGAAAGCGAGCCTTAGCTAAAGCGTTCATGATGGTCTTATGGATTATCGGGAAGTAGAAAATTTGTCTATGCCCACCAAGAACCGTAATCCTAGGAAGGATGCCAACAATAGTGAACGTCAGGAACAAGCTAGGTACGAGAGCGCGGCTTTCGATGGCGTTAACAATATCGAACTTATTCAAGCTAAAACTTCCATCCTGTGGCCCGGAAACCGCTTGGATTCGATCAGCAATAATCATCGCGTTTTTTAGCTTCGACCCCTTCCTTATCCAGAAGAGCTCCGTCCCAAAAGGAAGAATGGCCGAAACGGAACGACTATTCCATGACCTGACGGCGCCAACGATATCATTCCGTACGTGGGAATCAAAAAGAAGGGACGAGACAACTGGATCGTCACGAAAAATTAGCTCTGCGAGGATATCGCAGACGGCATTTTCACCGAAGAAAACACCTTCAATGCGTTGAGAAATCAACTGCGAAAGCTTGACGTTAGCTTTGTTGAAAACAGCCTCAGCGGTAGTTCCCCTTACCCCAGACAATATATGAGCTAATTTTCTTAAATCCGGATCTGAGTTTGAAAGTAAATTATCGAAATCCCAAACTTCGCCCTTGGGCAGACACACTGTTAGGTCGTCCAACTTCTTACGAGAAAGGCCAAAGACGTTGACGGTAGAAGAGCCAGCATCCAACCAACCCGGTCCAACACCCTTTTTGTTTTGAAGGCTATTTGTGGAGCAGCTATAGTTTATGCAATATCTAGCGCCCATATTTGCCAGGCCAGAGCTAAACAAAGCATATGTATAGTAGCTTATAGGATCGAGCAACAATTGGCTATGAAAGCCAGTTTGAATAAGAGGAAACCTCTCAAGATTATCTCGAATACCTGGGGTGTCTGCGGTACCTGAATATCTTGCTATAAGGTCTCTGTATAAGGTGGAGGTCGGCGTGCACCTTTGCGCAGCCTCGCAAAGCTTAATGCTGTAGTCTTCAAGGGAACCTGAAGATAGCTCACTCAGCATTGCGCCAATATTACAATCAAGAGAACCTAGTGCTCGAACAAGATCTGGGAAACTCATTTACAAGTCACTCCATTAACGCGACGTTCAACGAAGGACGCCAAAAACGAGCCTGCTATCGTCAAGGCGATCCCAGACACTTGAAAGAGCCCAATCTCAGATAAACCAGCAACCACTTCGAAGGAATACAAGATGGGAACTTGAAGGTAATACGTACCGTAGACCACGAACGGCGTGGCAGCAGACCTAAAAGCACGCGCTAGGAAATAATTACCGAAGAAAGCCAGTACACCTATAGACATTCCGGTCGCCACGCCATTCCATTCGAGATCTTGGCAAGCGAAAGGAATGAACAAGAATAGACTGGTGAATGAAGTAATAAGAATTATGGTAGATGGCCTTTGGCTAATCACGAGATGCTGCATCACAAAAAGCGACACCAACAACATCAACGATGAAGCTGAAGCGTAAAATATTCCCACAGTCGACGGCTCGCCCACGCCAACAATTAATCCAACCCCAACTAAAGAAAAGGCGCCACTAGCCAGTGCATACAGCAAGGTGGGTCCGGCATTCTTTAAAGCATTGATGCAGGTCGCTACGAGGGGGGCGACCATAAGAATAACTAGAGCGGTGGTAGGCCCAATGTGCCTAAGGGATAGGACCCAGAACATAACTCCTAACGCTTCACATAGCCCTCTCACGATAAGGAGAATGTAATCTCTACCTCTCGCCTCACTGATCGACACGCCCCCGCCCGTGGCTACGGATAAGACAACCAGGGCCGCCGATCTTGCGGCTAGTATTACAGCGACGCTCGATATTGCTGCGCTAAGCGATCCAGCGAAGTTCATTCCTGCGAAAGTGAAGGCGGCTAGCAGTCCGAAGCCCACGCCACCCATCATGATCGGTTCCATAAGAGATCATTGTAAATTCTCCTTGTGCTGCCTCGAACATATCAATGACGTCAACAGGAAGACACCTGCCGAAACCAAAACTCCTACTGCTATAGCGGGCATTTCATCGGCGGTAAATGTAGTAATCAAAGAAGCGGTCGACCCGAAGATCAAAGCCATCATAGCCGGAAGGTGGGTTTCTTCGTTGCGGTAGATACCTAAAATCAATGGAACAGCGACGGCTGGCGCCCATAGGGACGACAAAAATAGAATTCCATGCATCACCGAGTCAAAATATTGCGCGAGTACTATGCCAAGAAAAGCCACGACTACCGTCATTAGAATCATTATAGATCGCTTGGGAAGCGAGGGAGCGATCCTGCCTATTATATCGTTTGTCGCCGTAGAAGCAGACGCGTTAATTATCGCGTCATGTCCCGACATAACAATCAGGTATAGTGTTATCAAAATCAAGAATGAAAACCCTGGCCCTACCGCATACTCTGCATAAGCAAAAAGGACAGCATCAGAATCTGTATCATGTGGTATCTTATCTCTTGCAGAGACACCTATGGCGCCCATTAGGATGAACCAGGAGAACATGTACATTCCACACCAGGTGTAAGCTTTCTTAAGCGCCCTGGCAGTTTTAGTCGCGGCCAATCTTTGAAAGAATGGAGGTTGTAGAAAATCGCCCAGAATGAATGACACCACGACCCCTAATACGACCAGTGGAGAAGCAGCGTTAGTTCCATCAGCCGTCTCATTCGATATCTCACCACTGGACGTTTCTCCTAATATAAACACTACCACGACCACCAGACTCGTGATTAGCAACTGCCATAAGTTAGCATAGACCGAAGCCTTCAGGCCTCCAAAGGTCGTATAGGTAGCAACTAGGATCGTCGCCAACACCCCGCCAAGATTACGATCGATTCCGAAAATTGTGGATATCAGTGTGCCGCTTATCAGCGTCATTATTCCGGCAACACCGACCATGATGAGGAAAGTAAAAGTCGCCGTGGTTAGCAAATATGCTTTCCCTGGATGACAAGCGGATCCACACAGAACATCACCTAATGTTGACACATCCCCGTAACGTTCCTTGATCTTTGGGCCTATTAAGTATGCAATCAAAAAGAACTGGAACAAGTAAGCGCATGCTGCGAGCGGGAACCACCATCCTACACTGAATGATTGGCCACTCAAGCCTATTGACAGGCCCGGCCCAATGTAAGTAGCAGCTAAGCTCGCGGCAATCAACAATGGCCCTAGAGTACCGTCCCCTAACGCGTAGAATTTGAAGTCCTTTTTCCTGCGCATTGATAGGTATGCGATACCCGCGAATATAAGAACTACGAAAAACACGGATATCGCTTGCAACATCTATTATCTCACCATGTGCATGAATCGGCTGCTCATTGAGGATTCATAGTTCTCGAACGTTTTGCGATCTTTTGAACTAGTGGTAACCGTATAGTGCTGGTTTATCAGCGCCTCGTAATGAGCGTCTCCACGCAAAGGCATTTCGTCAGATCTGTCTTTCGCAAATTTGCTGTATAGGAAATAGGTAATTTCCTCCAGTCTAGCCAAACCCTGTTTTGTGTAGCGAATTCCGTTTTCAGATCTAACTAGCTCGATAAGTCCTAGTGCGAGCAAGGCGTTGAAGGTTTGCCCGTAAATACTGTCTAAATCAACACCGTAATGACGCTCAATATCTACTAGGTTTTCCGTCTTCACGTTGGCTAACCCAAAAATCACTTTGCGCCTAGCTCGCTCTGAGTTATCATATTTTCCAAGCCTCCAGATCGCAGGAAGCCCTTCGGTGACACGTTGAGCGTGGTCTTTAGTGTTGCAGTAGTTGAAATATTGGCCGGCCCAGTCGTTATTGCTTCCGTTTAGATAGCCAAATGATGATGGCCCTAAACCAAGCAAGTTCACGCATTCAAACTTGTCGGCTTGCTGAGCCGGCCGATCATCGGGACGATGCAAGTAGGAGATGGGTCCATCCACAAACCCGTGGTCATGAAGAACTGACCTAGCCATAAGCCACATTTTATCTCTGGTTTCGGCGTCGTTAAAGCCTGCACTATTGCGCTCAAGCTGCCTCGTAATCGGATCTGTATCTCGCATGATGACCGGAAATACGTTGATAACCTTGAGTTCGGAAATCAAGGACAGCCTATCCAGAGTTTTGTAGAAGCTATCGTAGGTCTCGAATGGTAGACCCGCCATCAAGGCTGTTATGAAGGAATTGAAGCCAGCCGCCATACAGTCATCTATCAATCGCAGGTATTCGTCCAATGATGAGTTGCTTCGATTTATAGCAGCTAACGTATCTGAGTTTCCGCTTTCGAGATCTATAACAATATCCGTGAAACCGAAGTCTTTTAGTATCTTCAGTTTCTCTTTCAAATCGACCGCGTTGTAGGTCTTTGGATAGATTTCGGTTTTTATCTCGGCGTTCGGCATCAAGTCCATATTTAGAGAGCACGCTTCCAGTAGTCTCAACAAGCTCCCGTTCGTCATGAGCGAGGGCGTCCCTCCACCCAGTTGTAGTGACCTAGCACGGATGGGCTGGCCCATAATTGCTCTATTCAGCTTCAATTCTTTAATAAGCATATCAACTACAGCCGCCTCCCTTGTTGGGAGATGCGCAATTCCAGATACTTTTTTGTGGAAGTGGCAGAATGTGCATATTTGTTCGCAGAAGGGATAGTGTAGATATGTTTCGAAAGTTGATCCAGCTAATGAGGCGACAATGTCCTTTGCCTGTTGGCCCGATATCTCGTCCATGGCCCTGAGCGGATAGTAGTGCGATATATAATAGAAGCCGTGGAATGAACGCCGGAGACCATATGCATCGAATTTCTTCATTGCGTTCGCGAATGACGTTGCTTCTGCTACATATTCGGCAGCGTGATCATTCGCGGTTGGAACTTGATCCGCAAAAGATGCAAACTTGATTGAGCTATCGGTTAGTGCTTGGGCAGCGCGCATGCGTCCTCGCTATGATAACATGGGATCCTTCGGGGATTGGCCTATGATATGCGGATTTGAGTCAACTCACATGTTGATACCGTGACATATGGCCGCGATGGTCAACCTTGAGTTGACAAATCCTGTTGTTTACGATTCTTGACGACGGTCTGTCTCCGCCGCGATGCAAATGATACGTTGAGTTGTATCCCAAATCGCATCGTCATCGACAACGCGTGATGGTCATTCTACTACACCCATGACGTCGTGCTAGATCCGAAACCGTCGCGCCCGTATCTAGGTGTTCAGTCCCGGCATCTGGTGGATCGGGTCAAGGATGAATCGATCCGGCTCTGATGTCCAGATTTTGCAGATGTATTCGTAGGGCGTGAGGCCGTTCAGCGTCTTGAGTCTGAGCGCGAAGTTGTAGGCCGCGAGGAAGTCGGCAAGGTGCGTGCGCAGCTGATCGTGGCTGTCGTAATGGGGTCTGATGCCGGACGGTGCTAGATCCTACGCTAAGCCGACAGCACGCGCTTTCCGTGATCGCGAAGGTTTCCATTGGCGTCGACGTAGCGGTAGAGGGTCACAGGTTTGACGCCGAGTTCAGCCGCGAGGGCGGCAACAGAGGTGTCTCTGTTCGCCATGGCCGCTTGCGCGAGACGGACCTGTGCCTTTGTCAGGGCGAATTTTCGTCCGCCTTTACGCCCTCGCGCGCGGGCGGCGGCAAGCCCCGCCATGGTGCGCTCTCGGATGAGGTCGCGCTCGAAATCGGCCAGGGTAGCGAAGATTGAGCTGCTGCCGGTTTCGTGGACGCGAAGATAAGATCGTGACCAAGGAACTGGAGTGCAGATATGACGAGACGGAAGTTCAGCCGTGAGTTCAAGATCGAGGCCGTTAGACTGGTGACGGACCGTGGCGTAGCGGTAGCGCAGGCTGCCCGTGACCTCGACGTGGCGGAGAGCGTGCTGCGCCGCTGGATGCGGGAGCTGACCGCAACCCCTGCCACAGCGTTCCCAGGGAACGGGCAGATGCGGGCCGATCTGGCCGAGATTGCAGCCTT
>NZ_PZKG01000171.1 GCF_003034985.1 Cereibacter changlensis JA139 | reverse complement strand
GTCGGCCGCACGGCCGCTTCGCAGATCGCCTCGGCGTCGGCCGCATCATTCTTCTGGCGCTTGACGAAGGGCTTCACGTAGGCGGGCGGGATCAAGCGCACCTCATGGCCGAGTTTGCCGATCTCGCGGCCCCAGAAATGCGCGCCGCCGCACGCTTCCATGGCCACGACGCAAGGTGGCAACCGGCCGAAGAAGTCGAGCACCTGGTCGCGCCGAAGCTTCTTCCTAAGCACAGCTCGACCCGAGGCATCAGCCCCATGCGCCAGAAACGCATTCTTCGCCAGATCGAGCCCGACCGTGGTAATCTCCGACATGACCGTCCTCCTATGTGGATCGTCGCAGACCCACCTTGGCACATCGATGCCGTCGGGGGGCGGTCACATCATCAGAGCCGGCCGGCGCCGATCATTTCGCGGTCATCACTCCCGAGAGAACCGCCGGTCTGCTGTTCCCGCGCTGACCACCTGCGGCCTAGGATCTGGCCGCAGGGCGGAAGACTTCGGCCAGGGCGACGACGGCCGTGCAGATAGCGACCAGGATCAGCGAGGCGGCGGCGGCGGCGGGCAGGTCGCTGGTGCCTTCGGAGATCCGGGAGTAAAGCACCAGCGGTAGGATGTTGATCTGGGTGCCCACCAGCGCCAGCGCCGTGCCATAGGCGCCGATCGCCACGGCGGCGCAAAGCGCGAAGGCGGCGATCAGGCTGGGCACGATCTGCGGCAGCATCACCTCGGCGAAGGCGCGCAGCGGCCCTGCGCCCAGCGAACGCGCCGCCGCGATCTGGTTCGCTTCGAAGCCCCGGATGGCGGGCAGCATGATCAGCACCACACGGGGCACCAGATAATAGGAATAGGCCAGGCCCAACCCGGCGGGCGAATAGATGAAGGCGCCGGTCACCGCCGGGTCCAGCCCCAGACCGGCCAGAAGCTGCGGGATCACGCCGGACCGGCCCAGCAGCAGGATGAAGCCATAAGCGATGATGAGGCCCGAGAAGGTCAGCGGCAGCGAGACGGCGACCAGCGCCGCCATCCGCATCCGGGGTGCGAAGCGGGCCAGCGCCATGGCGACCGCCGTCCCGACGACCAGAGAGAACAGCGGCGCCAGGGTGCCCAACAGCAAGGTGCCCTGCAACCCGTTCCAGAATACCGGATCTGCGAACAGCCTGCCGAAGGCGCTGCCGCCGCCCTCGAAGGCCCCGGCGAGGACGGCGACCAGCGGTAGGAGGCAGAACAGCGTGAAGATCATCACACCCGGCAGGGACAGCAGGGCCGGAAGCCAAGCGCGCAGTGTCATTCAGTGAACCTCGCCTTCAGGAAAGAGCCCGCCCCGGATCGGCGCCAGGGCGGGCAAAGGGCTCACTGGCCCAGGACCGCCTTGGCCCAGCCAGCGTCGATCTCGGGCTTCTTCGCGGTCGCCAGGGCGATGTCGACGGCAGTCACCTGCGGCGCCAGCGGCATCTTGTCGGCCACTTCCGCCGGAAGTTCGATCCCGGGGACCGAGGGACGCACGAAGCCCTGGGCGAATATCTGCTGGCCGAAATCCGACATCACGAAGTTCAGCCACAGCTTGCCTGCGTTCGGGTTCGGCCCGCCCTTGACCAGCGAGATCGCATAGGGTGCTGCGGCCGAAGCCTCGGCCGGGGTGACCACAGCAATGTCATCGCCCATGCCGTCCAGGTGCTCGGCCTTCAGCCCGTCATTCTCATACCCGATCCAGATCGGGATCTCGCCCTTGACGAACTGGGCATAGGGGGTGGTGCCCACGGTCCGCAGCACATTGCCCGCCTGGGTCAGCCCGCCCAGATACTCGATCCCGGGCTGCACATTGTCCATGTCGCCGCCATTGCCGAAGGCCGCGGCGAAGACCACCACCTGCCCCTGCCCGGTCGAGCGCGGATCCTGATAGACAATCGCGTTGCGGTATTCCGACTTCATCAGATCCGCCCAGCTATGCGGCACGTTCTGGACCAGCTTGGTGTTGACCAGGAAGGCCACGTTCAGCTGATGGATGGCGAACCATTTGCCATCGGTCTCGCGCAGCGCTTCGGGCAGGCGGTCGAAGTTCACGGGCTTGTAGCCTTCGACGACATCGACGTTCACCGCATCCAGCGCCGAGCCTGCGAAGTAATAGGCGGTGTCGGCCTGCGGACGGTTGCGCGACTTGTCCAGCGCCACCACGGTCGCGGCCGAGCCAAGGTCGTTGTAGACCATCTCGACCCCCGGATAGCGTTCCTTGAACGCCTTGAACTGGCCTGCCCAGTTGGCCCAGGTCGGGCCGGTATCGAAGGACACGATCAGCCCTTCCTGCAGGGCGGCGTCGTAAAGCGCCTTTTCGCCCGGATAAAGCTCGGCCCCGTCGAAGGCATGGGCCGGCAGGGCGGCAAGCAGCGCCGAGGCGCTGATCGTGGCAAGGAAGTCGCGGCGGTTCATGGATAGCACCTTCATACTGCGGTGGAGAGGGACGCTTCGGCCGGAAGCAGCCGGATGGCGTCTGGCGGAATGGTGATGTCGCGGACCAGGCCAGGCAGATGGGTCTCGACCTTGACGGTGCCGCCGGGGACCGACAGGTCCAGACGCCGGACCGGGCCCAGGAAACGGTCGGCGGTGGCGGTGCCGGTCAGCCCGTTGATCGGCCCGGCGCCGGGGATCACCCGTTCGGGCCGGACCAGCAAAGTCACCCGCTCGCCCTTCGGGCGCGGGCCGGTGTCGCAGGTGAAGGGGCCAAGCGCGGTCTCAACCCGTCCCGAGGCGGCGACCGTTCCGGGCCAGAGGTTCGACTGGCCGACGAAGGCCGCGACCCAGGCTTCGGCGGGGCGATCGTAGACCTCATGCGGGGTGGCGATCTGCACGATCCGCCCGTCGCGCATCACCGCGACGCGGTCAGCGATCGACAGCGCCTCCTCCTGGTCATGCGTGACCAGCAGGGTAGCGATCCCGGCCTGGCGCTGGACGCGCTGGATCTCGTCGCGCATCTCGGCCCGCAGCCCGGCATCCAGCGCCGAGAGCGGTTCATCCAGCAGCAGCCCGCGCGGCCCGAAGACCAGCGCCCGCGCCAGCGCCACGCGCTGCCGCTGCCCGCCGGACAGCAAGTCGGGCCGGTCCTGTTCGCGCCCGGCCATGCCGACGCGGGCAAGCATCTCGCAGGCGCGGGTCTGCCGCGCGTCGCGGGCCATACCGCGCACCTTCAGCGGATAGGCCACATTCTCCCACAGCCGCATATGCGGGAACAGCGCGTAGTCCTGGAACACGACGCCCAGCTTCCGCCGCTCGGGCGGGGCGGGCGAGACATCCTCGCCGTCGATCCGCACCTGCCCCCGGTCCGGCGCGGCAAAGCCGCAGAGCAGCCGCAGTAGCGTGGACTTGCCGGACCCGGAGGCGCCGATCAGCGCGACCAGCTCGCCATCGCCGATCTTCAGGCTGATGTCGGTCACGCCTTGGATGCTGCCGGGATAGCGGTAGCTGACCTGGTCGAACTGCAGTGCCATCTCAGGCCTCCTTTGCGGCCAAGCGGCCCGTCATGGCATTGCCCAGGGCGGAGAGCGCCGCCAGGACCAGAAGCACGACCGTCGCCGCGCAGGCGAAGCCGGTGGCGCCGTAGAAGGCCTGCAGCAGGACGATGGGATAGGTCCGCGACAGGAAGCCCGCGATCAGGTTGGACAATTGGAACTCGCCGATCGACAGCGCCGCCACGGTCAGGCAGGCGGACATCAGGCTGGGGGCCAGCAGCGGCAGGATGATGTCGACCATCCGGCCCGGGAAGCCGCCGCCCAGCGTCGCCGCGACCTGATCGTAGACCGACAGGCGCGATTGTTCGAGATCGGCCAGCAGCGTGGTCAGCGTATAGGGCAGCGTCAGCACGACATGGCCCGCCACCAGCAGCCAGAAGCTGCCCAGCCAGGGCAGGGTGTCCGAGGAGAAGACCAGGATGAAGCCGAAGGCCAGCACCAGTTCGGGCATGGCGACCGGCACCAGCACGGCGATCCTTGCCGCCATCCGCACCCTGCGGCGCGCGGCGGAATGGATCGCCCAGGCCAGCGGCACGCCCACCAGCACGTTGGCGATGCAGGTCAGCGCCACCACTTGCAGCGAGGTGATGAAGGCGCGGCGGAAGCTGGGGTCCGCCGCGACCTCGACGAACCAGCCCAGGGTGAAGCCGGTCGGGAACAGCGTGTTGGACCAACTTTCTCCGAAGGCCCCCACGACCAGCAGGACCATGGGGGCGGCAAGGAACAGGAAATAGGCGACGGCGATGATTCTCACACGCGACTCCGGGTTTGACGAGCCCGGGATAGCGGGGAAGGATGATGCTTTTATGACATTTTGTAAGTTATATTACACACCCAGAATCCGACCCGCGATCGCGTCCAGCGCCTCGGCGACGCTGGACAGGCGGATGACCTGCGGCACCTCGGGCGCGTCGTCCAGCGCCAGGACCAGGCGGCCGAACTGGATGCCAAGCGCCATCTCCGAGATCGTCCCGACACCACCGCCCACCGCGACCAAGGCCAGACCGGCCCGGGCGATGATCGCATTGCGCGCCGGACCGATGCCGCTGGCCAGCGGAATCGCCACGAAGTCATTCGCCTCGTGCCATTCGTCATCCGGGATCAGCCCGACCGGCAGTCCTCCAGCAGCCAGGTTTCCCCGGCTAACCGCTTCCATCACGCCTGATTTTCCACCGGACAGCAGTTGCAACCCGTGCCGGGCCATCTCGCGGCCCAGCAGCTCGGCCGTGTCCAGCTGCCGCGCCGTCGCC
Source organism: Cereibacter changlensis JA139 (assembly GCF_003034985.1). GTDB lineage: Bacteria > Pseudomonadota > Alphaproteobacteria > Rhodobacterales > Rhodobacteraceae > Cereibacter > Cereibacter changlensis. Next base: position 1,941 of record NZ_PZKG01000171.1, on the reverse strand, counting down.
TCCCGCGGGCCGATCACCGCGACCGGGACACGGCGCAGCCGCGGACCCGCCGCCAGCAGGCGGAGCGCATCGCCCGGTGAGACCTCCTGCCCCCCGGCAGGAGGCGCGGTCATGGGGGACCAGGTCAGCCGCCAGGGATCGAAGGCCAGCCACCCGGCGGCCCGCTCCGCCTGGCGGCACAGCGCCCCGTCCCCGGCATTCCAGACAAGTTTCTTCATCGTGACGCTCCGCTTGATCAGGAAACTGGATTCCTGCAGGAAAGAAGTGTAATCTATGTTACACACCTGCGGACCGCAAACCATCAGGGATCAGTGTCATGACCACCGAAGCCGACGTGACCGCCCGACAGAGCCGGATCCTGCAGATGGTGCGCGAGGGTGGCTATGTCACCCTAGAGGCGCTGGCGGGGGCGACCGGTGTCTCCACCCAATCGGTGCGCCGCGACATCCTAGCGCTGTCCAAGAGCGGCCTCTTGCGCCGATTCCACGGCGGGGCCGGATCGTTGGTGGAATCGCGCCGCCCCGCCTATGCCGAAAAGCGCATCCGTGCGGCGGGCGAGAAGAACCGGATCGCCGCCGTCGTCGCTGCCACCCTGCCCGAGGGGGCCACGATTTTCCTCGATGTCGGCACCACCTGCGAGGCGCTGGCCCGGCAGATCGTGCAGCGCGACATGGGCCTGCGCATCGTCACCGCCAGTCTCGCGGTGGCCTCGATCCTCTGCGGCCGCCCGGGGATCGAGCTGAACATCCTGGGCGGCATCGTCCGCACCCCGGACGGCGCGATCACCGGCTCACCGGCGCTGTCGGCTCTGTCCGAGCTGCGGTTGGATCTGGCGATCATCGCCTTCTCCGGTTTCGACGATGACGCAGCCCCGATGGATTTCGACATCGAGAAGGTCTCGGTCAAGCGGCGCGCCATCGAACGCTCGGACCGTTCGGTGCTGGTCGGTGACGCCGGCAAGTTCCAGCGCCGCGCGGTCCACCGCATCCGCCCGATCTCCGCCTTCGCGACACTGTTCAGCGACGCCCAGCCCCAGGCCGCCCAGATGGAGGTGCTGCGGGCCGAAGGCGTGGCGCTCGCCATCGCCTGAGGGTCACCCAGAGCGAGTCCGTCCAGACTAACCCTCAGGACTCGGGAGGGGCAGGCAGCGATCCGCTCCCCAAGGGCGTCCTTCGGTTCGAAGCTTGCTCTTTGGCCGTAGCCTATTCAGCTTCGGGATCATCGGTCGGCTGGGCCCCGGGATTGTTGGCCGCCTTCTTCGGTGTGATTAGGCGTGCAATTTTGGCTCTGACTCACTTTTGATGACGTCGATCTTTCCGCCTCAGGCAACCGCGGTGATGCGGGCCTTCAGGAGCGCGATGCCGGCGCGGCCATACATCTGGCGTTTGAGGAGTTTCAGGCGGTTGATCTGGCCCTCGGTCTGGCCATTCGACCACGGCTGGCTCAGGGCTGCGGAAACCGCAGCTTGATCCTTTTGCAGGCCATGGGCGAAGGAAGATAGCAGGCTGTCCTCCGCCTTGGCGAGCCAAGAGCCGAGCAGGTCGGCGCTGCGGTTGCGCACCATGTCGGTGAACTGGTTTGCAAGCATTCTGGCTTGCGCCAAGGCTGGCAGTGCTGCTTCGATCTGCGCCACCAGCACGGCATCCGCCTTGCTCAGGTGGTCGCGGCCGGTGGTCAGAAGCCGCGCGATCCGCCGTGCGGGCGGCGATTTTCCGGCGCCGATCGGCAAAGCCCTTTCGGCGCGCCGCTGTCGGGTGGCCCATTCGCCCACGACCCTGAGACTGCCGCGGAAACCGTCGCCCTTCAGCCGCCGCCACAACTCGGCGCCGTTGCGGCGCCCGCCCGACCATTCCATTTCCAACCGCATGAGCCAGGGGGCAGACTGCTTTCCCGAATGCGGAACACGTCCTCACGCTCGCCGCGCAGGATCTGTCGGACGAG
>NZ_PZKG01000170.1 GCF_003034985.1 Cereibacter changlensis JA139 | reverse complement strand
CCGAGGCGGCGGCGCTGGCGGCTGCGGGGCCGGGGGCGCGGCTTCTCGGGCCGCGGGTGACTTCAGCCGATGGCAGGGCCACGGCGGCAATTGCGGAGGGACGGGACGAATGACGGTGCATTTCATCGGTGCGGGGCCGGGAGCGCCCGACCTTCTGACCCTGCGCGGGCGCGACCTGATCGCCGCCTCGCCGGTCTGTCTCTACGCGGGCTCGCTGGTGCCCGAAGCGGTGCTCGCGCATTGCCCGCCCGGCGCCCGCATCGTCAACACCGCGCCCCTGTCGCTCGACGCCATCATCGACGAGATCGCCGCCGCCCATGCGCGCGGCGAGGATGTGGCGCGGCTGCATTCCGGCGATCTTTCCGTCTGGTCGGCGATGGGCGAACAGCTGCGGCGGCTGCGCGCGCTCGGCATCCCCTATGACGTGACCCCCGGCGTGCCCTCCTTCGCGGCGGCCGCGGCGACACTGGGGGCGGAGCTGACCCTGCCCGGCATCGCGCAATCGGTGGTGCTGACCCGCACCTCGGGCCGGGCCAGCGCCATGCCCGAGGGCGAGCGGCTGGCCGCCTTCGCCGCCACCGGGGCGACCTTGGCGATCCATCTCTCGGTTCATGTGCTTGAGACGGTCGTGGCAGAGTTGACCCCGCATTACGGCGCAGATTGCCCGGTCGCGGTGGTCTGGCGTGCCAGCTGGCCTGACGAGCGTGTGGTGCGCGCCACGCTGGGCACACTGGCGACCGAGGTCGGCGCCGAGATGGAGCGCACGGCGCTGATCCTCGTGGGCCGGGCGCTGGGACAGGAGGGCTTCGACGAGAGCCGGCTCTATGCCGGCGACTACGACCGCCGCTACCGCCCGGTCGGCACCGCGCCGCGCTTTCCGGAGTCGGCGTGATGCCCGCAGGCCTGATGATCGCGGCGCCCGCCTCCGGGGCGGGCAAGACCACGGTGATGCTCGGCCTTTGCCGGGCGTTCCGCGATCGCGGGCTCAGGGTGCAGCCGTTCAAGAGCGGCCCGGATTTCATCGACCCCGCCTTCCATACGGCGGCGACCGGGCAGGTCTCGGTCAATCTCGACAGCTGGGCGATGACGCCGGCGCGGATCGCCGGCCTCGCCTCGCGCGCAGCGGGGGCCGATCTGGTGCTGGCCGAGGGCTCGATGGGGCTGTTCGACGGTGTGGCCGTGCCGGGCGAGACCGGCAGCGGCGCCAGCGCCGATGTCGCCGCGGCGATGGGCTGGCCGGTGGTGCTGGTGGTCGATGTCTCGGGGCAGGCGCAGACGGCGGCGGCGGTGGCTTCGGGGCTTGCCGGCTTCCGTCCGGGTGTGCGGGTTGCGGGGGTGGTCCTGAACCGCGTGGCCAGCCCCCGGCACGAGGCGCTGGTGCGCGCCGGCATGGCCGGGGCCGGGATTACCGTCTTCGGCGCGCTGCCCCGGCTGGCGAGCATCGCCCTGCCGGAGCGGCATCTGGGCCTCGTGCAGGCGGGCGAGCATCCGGCGCTTGAGCGGCTGATGACCGAGGCCGCCGCGCTGATGGCGGAGCGGGTCGATCTCGACGCGCTGCTGCGGGCGGCGGGCGGGCAGGGCGAGGCTGCGCCGGAAGTAGCGATGCCGCCGCCGGGCCAGCGGATCGCGCTGGCGCAGGATGCGGCCTTCAGCTTCGCCTATCCGCATCTGGTGCAGGGCTGGCGCGCAGCGGGGGCCGAGATCCTGCCCTTCTCGCCTCTGGCGGATGAAGCCCCCGACGACAGCGCCGATGTCTGCTGGCTGCCCGGCGGCTATCCCGAGCTGAACGCGGGCCGTCTGGCGGCGGCGAGCGGCTTTCGCGCCGGGATCAGGCGCTTTGCCGAAACGCGGCCGGTGCATGGCGAATGCGGCGGCTACATGGTGATGGGCGAAACGCTGGTCGATGCCGAGGGCGTGGCCCATCCGATGACCGGGCTCTTGGGGCTCGTGACCTCGTTCCAGAAGCGCAAGATGCACCTTGGCTACCGGCTGGCCGAGCTTGCCGCGCCGATCCCGGGACAGGGCGCGCGGCTCAGGGGGCACGAGTTCCACTATTCCACCATCCTCGAGCAGCCCGACGCCCCGCTGGCACGCGTCAGCGATGCCGCGGGGCAGGCGGTGCCCGAGACCGGCTCGCTCAGGCGGCAGGCGGGCGGCGGGCTGTCCACCGGAACCTTTTTTCATCTGATCGCAGAGGCGACATGACCGGCTTCGTATCCTTCGTTTCCTCCGGTCCCGGCGACCCCGAACTGCTGACGCTGAAGGCGATCTTGCGCCTGCAATCCGCCGATGCGGTGCTGTTCGACGATCTCTCCTCCGGCCCGATCCTCGCCCATGCGCGCGAGGGTGCCGATCTCGTCGGGGTCGGCAAGCGGGCCGGGCGGGCCTCGCCGAAGCAGGATCACGTCAGCCGGCTGCTGGTCGATTACGCCCTGACCGGGGCGCGGGTGGTGCGGCTGAAATCCGGCGATGCGGGCATCTTCGGGCGGCTGGAGGAGGAGATCACCGCGCTCGAGGCCGCGGGCATCGGCTACGAGATCATCCCCGGCGTGCCCTCGGCCTGCGCCGCCGCCGCCTTCGCCGGCATCCCGCTGACCCGCCGCCTGACCGCGCGGCGGGTGCAGTTCGTCACCGGCGCCGATGTGACGGGCGAATTGCCGCGGCTGAACATGCAGGCGCTGGCCGACCCCGAGGCGACCACCGTCGTCTTCATGGGCAAGCGCACGTTCCCGGCCTTGGCCGCGGCGCTGATCGCCGCAGGCCTGCCGCCCGATACTCCGGCTTTGCTGGCGGAATCCGTCAGCCATGCCGATCAGACCCTTACCCGCAGCACCATCGCCGCCCTCGCCGCCCAGCTGGCCAGCGGCAGCGGCAGCTCGCCCGCGCTGATCCTCTACGGCCCTCTGGCCGGGTCCGATCATGCTTGACGCGGCGGCAAGGATGGTGTCGGAGTTCAGCTCTGCATGGTGTTCCGTCAGGTGCAAAGCACCGGAACTCAATCGGGAATGGGGAGGGGCGGACCAATTTGCGGCGCCCCGGACCCAGCCGCCCCCGCGACTGTCAGCGGCGAGCGGGTCTTCACCTCTGGTCACTGGGCGACAAGCCCGGGAAGGCCGAAGACCCGCCCAGACCCGCCAGCCAGGATACCGGCCCTGCAGGCAACCGAAACCGCCGTCGGGTGTGACGGCCTGGAGTCACTGACATGCATATCGAAGAGGGCGTCGTCACCGGCGCCAAGATCCTCCTGAGCTACGGCACCGCCGCGGCGGCCGGAGGCTATGCCCTGAAACTCGCGTGGGAGGCCGCGCGCGAAAAGGGGTTGGCCTCGCTCGCCGCCCGCTCCGTGCTGGCCACCGGCCTCGTCTTCTCGTTCTTCGAGATCCTGCCGCATTACCCGGTCGGCGTCTCCGAGGTTCACCTGATCCTCGGCTCGACCCTGTTCCTGATCCTCGGCGCCGCCCCCGCCGCCATCGGTCTGGCGCTGGGCCTGCTGGTCCAGGGCCTGTTCTTCGCGCCCTTCGACCTGCCGCAATACGGCATGAACGTCACCACGCTGCTGGTGCCGCTGTTCGGCCTGACCGCCCTCGCGCACAAGGTCATCCCGCGCGAGACCGCCTATGTCGATCTGGGCTACCTGCAGGTCCTGTCGCTCTCGGTCGCCTATCAGGGCGGCGTGGTGGCCTGGGTCGGGTTCTGGGCGCTCTACGGCCACGGCTTCGAGGCGGGCAACCTTGCCGCCATCGGCAGCTTCGGCGCGGCCTACATGCTCGTCGTGCTGATCGAGCCCCTGGTCGATCTCGCGGTGCTGGGCGCGGCCAAGGGGGCGCGCGGTCTGGCGAAATCCGGCCTCTTCACCCACCGGCTGCACCACGCGGCCTGACCCTTCGCGCGGCTCCCGCAGGGGGCCGCGCCCTCTTGGACGACAGAATGATCCAGCTTTCCCTCATCGGCATCGGCACCGGCAACCCCGAGCATCTGACGCTGCAGGCGATCCGCGCGCTCAATGCCGCCGATCTGGTGCTGATCCCGCGCAAGGGGGCCGACAAGGCCGATCTCGCCGGGCTGCGCCGCACGATCTGCGCCGAGGTGCTGACCAACCCCGCGACCCGTCTGGCCGAATTCGACCTGCCGGTGCGGGCCGAGACCGGCGATTATCGCGGCCGGGTGGACGACTGGCACGACGCCATCGCCGCCTGCTGGGAGACATCAATCCGCGACGGGCTGGGCACGCAAGGCCGGGTGGCGCTGCTGATCTGGGGCGATCCCTCTCTCTACGACAGCAGCCTGCGCATCGCCGCGCGGGTGGCGCGCAGCCTGCCGCTCGAGGTCTCGGTGGTGCCGGGCATCACCTCGATGCAGGCGCTGGCCGCCGCCCATGCCATCGCCCTGAACGAGATCGGCGCGCCCTTCCTGGTGACGACGGGGCGGCAGATCCGCGACCACGGCTGGCCTCCCGGCGTCGACACGCTGGTGGTGATGCTGGACGGCGCCTGCGCCTTCCAGACGCTCGATCCGTCAGGCGTGACAATCTGGTGGGGCGCCTATGTCGGCATGGCCGAGGAGGTCGTGCTTTCGGGGCCGCTGGCCGAGGCCGGGCCACGGATCCTCGCCCTGCGCGACAGCGAGCGCGAGAGGCACGGCTGGATCATGGACATCTACGTGCTGAAGCGCGGCCTCTGACGACCGCGCCTCCGCTTGCCGGGCGGCGCTTGCCGCCACCCGGTCCCGTTTCTCTCACGCCGTCCAGTAGGCCGCGGCCTGCATCTCGGTCCGGTCCAGCCCCAGGGCGCGCAGCCGGGCGCGGGCGGCGTCGGCCTCGGCCTCTTCCGCCACGAACCAGACGTAGCGGCTGCCCGCCGCCGCCGCGGGCAGCACCATCCGGTCCAGCGCCTCCAGAAGCCCGGTCCGGTCGTCGCGCGTCAACCAGGTCAGCGTCACCCCCGGCGGATGCGCCAGCTCCTGGCGATCCGCCGCATTGGCCAGCCGGATGGTCGCCGTTCCCGTCGTCCCGGCGGGCAGCGCGGCGAGGGCGCGCGCCATCGCGGGCAGCCCGGTCTCGTCGGCGAACAGCGCGACCCAGTCGGCCAGCGGCATGTGGCTGCCGCCGGGGCCGATGATCCCCACCGTGTCGCCCGGCTGCACGGTCCCGGTCCAGTCGGTCGTCCGGCCGCCGTCATGAAGGAAGACGTCGAACTCGACCCAGCCCGCCGCGATGTCGATGTCGCGCACGGTGTAGACCGGGTTGTGCAGCTTGTGCGCGCCCTCCGGCCAGCGCGCCCTGCCGGTGGCGTCGACCCGCGGCCATTGCGGCTCCAGCCCCTTCGGCGGCAGCAGCAGGCGGAAATGGATCCGCGTCCCGTCGAAGCGGCCGATGTCGCCCGCCACCCGCACCCGGCGGAAGCCCGGCGAGATCTGCCGCACCGAGACCACCTGCACCAGCCGCAGGTTCGGCGGCATCGCCCCCTCCTGCCGGACCTCGTCCCAGACCGCCAGCCCCTCCGACCCCTCCAGCAGATGCGCCACCATCTCCTGCATAACGTAGAGCGTGGCGGCGTCGCCCGCCGCCAGCCGCAGCACCGCGCGGTCGCCTTCCAGAGCAATGCGCGCGGTGCTGCCGTCATACTCCACCTCGAAGCCGTTCCCGAGCGCGCGATAGCCCATCTCGTGCTCGAGGGCATGGTCCAGCAGATGGGCCATCAGGGCTTCCGCCGGCCCGACGATATGGCCGGTGACGGTTTCCTGCGGGGTCGTGGTCCGGATGTTCATCGGGGTCTCCTTGGGGCAGTGGCGATGAGGGCGACCCTCATTGGAAATCGATCGGCAGGCTGAAGCTGTGGCTCGCGCCGGGCAGTTGCGCCGGGGCGGCGGCGAAGCTGCGCGCCGACTGCACCGCCTTCACCACGGCGGCGTCCAGCGACGGGTCGCCCGAGGAGCGGACGATGCCCGCCGACATCAGCGCCCCGCTGCGCGCCACCTCCAGCCGGACCACGATCGAGCCACGCTTGCCGCGCGGAGCCCGGGCGTATCTCTGGATCTTGCTGCGGATCTGGTTGCCCCAGCGCGCCGCGAGATCGTCCAGCCGGCCCTGCGGCAGCGCCGCCTGCCCCTGCGACTGGGTCGAGGAGGCCGGGCTGGCGGCGCGCGGTGTGGGCTGGGCGGCCCGCTTCACCGGCTCCTCGCGCGGCTTGCGCTCGGGCTCGGGCTTGCGCTCGGGGCGGGGCCTCGGGCGGACATCGGGGATCTGCGCCTGCTCCGGCTCCGGTTCGACTTCCGGTTCCGGTTCCGGCTCGGGCTCGGGCTCGGGCTCGGGGGCGGGCGGCGGCGGCTCCGGGCTGAAGCTGTCGGGCGGCAGCGCCATGTCGGGCAGCTGCGCCATGTCGGTCGGCGGGCGGATGTCGGGCGGCGGCGGCGCGACCTCGGGCTCCGGCTCGGCCATCTCTTCCGGCTCCGGCGCATCCGGCAGCTCGGTCATCGGCGTCTCGGGCGCGAAATCCGGCAGCGCCGCGGCGGAGGGCGGCGGCGGCTCCGGCGTGAGATCGAGATAGACCACCGACTCCGATTCCGCCTCGCGGCCCAACTGGTCGTCGAGCCGCATCGCCAGCGCGGCGGTCGCGGTGGCCACCAGCGCCACGGTCAGCGCCGCCCCGGTCCAGGCCAGCGCCTCGCGGCGGCGCGCGCCCGGGCCGAGGCTCTGCGGCCAGTCGGCGGAGGCCGGCGGCCCCGGGTCACGGCGCGGTTCCCGGCGTGGCCGGCACGGGAGCGGCGGCGGCGCCCGTGGCCGTGGCCTCCAGCCCGACCAGCGCCACCTTCAGATAGCCG
>NZ_PZKG01000169.1 GCF_003034985.1 Cereibacter changlensis JA139 | reverse complement strand
GCACTTTTCACCCGACTGGCGGCTCTTTCGGGTCTTTGCCTGCTGACGGCCTGCGCAAACCTGAGCCTGCCCGGTGTGCCCACCCTGAAGGAGCGCGAGGATGTCAGCCAGCTGCGGCTGGTCCCCGACAACCGCGCCTGGATCACCGCGCCGCAGGGTCTGCTGACGCTGGAGCGCAGCCTTGGCGGCGAGCAGGAGCAGATCGTGGCGCTGCCCAACATGACGGCGCTGCGCGGCGACAACCGCATCCTGCTGCGCGCCCGGGTGGGCGACGGCGCGGACCGTCCGCGCTTCCAGCTGGACGAGTTCCTCGTCCGGGTGGGCGGCGCGCCGGAGCCCTTCACCGGGCTGAACAACGCCGATCTGCGGTCGCGCGAGGATGCGCTCGGCACCTATTTCTGGAGCGAGAAGCGCGTCGGCAGCAACACGATCTGCGTGCTGGGCCTGCGCCGCGCCACGGTCGAGGGCCGCCCGCTGCCGCGCGGCACCAATGCGCTGGACATGATGCTGCGCAACTGCGTCCCCGGCACCGTCGATGACGCGCTGGCGCCGATCATGGCCGAGAGCGTCGCCTACTACCCCGGCTCCTCCGTCGGGCCGGGGCCGCGGATCAGCCGCTCGATCTCGCCGCTCGCGGCACCCATGCCATGAGCTCGATGCAGCGCAAGAGTGGCGGCCTCATGTCCTACCTCATCCTGGCGCTGTGGGTTCTCCTGCTGGTGCCCGTCGCGCTGCTGGCCAGCGTGCCGACCTCGACGACGGCGCAGGCGATGCTGGCCATCGCCACCGTCGTCGTGGTGGCGGTGCTGAAGCCCTTCGCCGAACATATCGGGGTGCGCTTCTTCCTGATCGCGACCGCCAGCGTGTCGGTGATGCGCTACTGGTCCTGGCGGCTGCACGAGACGCTGCCGCCGGTCGGGCTGACGCCCTCCTTCATCATCGGCGCGATCCTCTTCGCGATCGAGACCTACTCGATCCTCGTGTTCTTCCTGAACGGCTTCCTCACCGCCGACCCGACCGAGCGGCCCTTCCCGCCGAAGGTGGCGACCGAGGACCTGCCGCGGGTCGACATCCTGGTGCCCTCCTACAACGAGCCGACTGAGATGCTGTCGGTCACGCTGTCGGCGGCCAAGAACATGATCTACCCGGCGCGGCTGCGCACCGTGGTGCTCTGTGATGACGGCGGCACCGACCAGCGCTGCCAGTCCGACGATCCGGAGCTCGCGCAGAAGTCGCAGGCGCGGCGGCGCGAGTTGCAGCAGCTGTGCCGCGACCTCGGCGTGACCTATTCGACCCGGGCCCGCAACGAGAACGCCAAGGCCGGCAACATGTCGGCGGCGCTGGAGAAGCTGAACGGCGATCTCGTCGTGGTCTTCGATGCCGACCACGTGCCGAGCCGGGACTTCCTGGCGCGGACCGTCGGCTATTTCGTCGAGGATCCCAAGCTGTTCCTCGTGCAGACGCCGCACTTCTTCATCAACAAGGACCCGATCCAGCGCAACCTCGGCCTGTCCGAGGAATGCCCGCCGGAGAACGAGATGTTCTACAGCTTCATCCACCGTGGGCTCGACCGCTGGGGCGGGGCGTTCTTCTGCGGCTCGGCCGCCGTGCTGCGGCGCAAGGCGCTGGATTCGGTGGGCGGCTTCGCCGGCGAGACCATCACCGAGGACGCCGAGACCGCGCTGGAGATCCATGCAAGCGGCTGGAAGAGCCTCTACATCAACCGGGCGATGATCGCCGGGCTGCAGCCGGAGACCTTCGCCTCCTTCATCCAGCAGCGCGGGCGCTGGGCGGCCGGGATGATGCAGATGCTGATGCTGAAGAACCCGCTGTTCCGCCGCGGGCTGGGGGCCACCCAGCGGCTCTGCTACATCAACTCGATGAGCTTCTGGCTGTTTCCCATCGTGCGCATGGTCTTCCTGCTGGCGCCCTTGGTCTACCTGTTCTTCGGCATCCAGATCTTCGTCTCCACCTTCGAGGAGGTGCTGGCCTATGCGCTGGGCTACCTCGCCATCAGCTTCATGGTGCAGAACGCGCTCTTCGCGCGACACCGCTGGCCGCTGATCTCCGAGATCTACGAGGTGGCGCAGGCGCCCTATCTGGCCAAGGCGGTGATCGGCACCCTGATCAAGCCGCGGGGGGCCAAGTTCAACGTGACCGCCAAGGACGAGACGCTGTCGGAAGACTACATCTCGCCTATCTACAAGCCGCTGCTGGCGGTCTTCCTTCTGATGCTGGCCGGGGTGGTGGCGCTGGTGATCCGCTGGATCGCCTTCCCGGGCGACCGGTCGGTGCTGGCGGTGGTCGGCGGCTGGGCGATCTTCAACTTCCTCCTGATGTCGCTGGCGCTGCGCGCCGTGGCCGAGAAGCAGCAGCGCCGCTCGGCCCCGCGGGTGCTGATGCAGACCACGGCCGAGGTGCGGGCCAGCTCGCTCGGCGATCTGGCGATGCCGGCCATGGTGCTGGACGCCTCGACCGGCGGCGCCCGGGTGACGCTGCGGCTGCCGCCCTCGACAGAGGGCCGGGTCAGCATCGAGCCGGGCGAGACGCTGCACTTCAAGCCGAGCTTCCCCGACGCGCCGCATCTGGAGCGCCCGGTGCGGGCGCGGGTGCGGATGGTGACGCGCGAAGGGGCGACGGTGACCGTCGGCCTGCTGTTCGATGCCGACCAATCCTTCGAGGTGCGCGAGACCGTGGCCTATCTGATCTTCGGCGAAAGCGAGAACTGGCTGCGGATGCGCCAGTCGACCAGCCGCCGCAAGGGGATGCTGGCCGGCATGGGTTATGTGCTGTGGCTGGCCATCGCCTCGATCCCGCGGACGCTGCGCGACTTCCTGCGCGAGCCGGCGCGCCGCTCGCGGCTCGACGTCGAGCAGCCGCGCAGCAAGCCGGCGCATCTTCTGGCCTTCGGCGCCGATTTCAGCCGCGAGACCGATACGCCGGCCCCGGCCGTTCCGGTGGTGGCGGTCGTCGACGCCCCGGTGAGCCCGATCCTGCGGGGGGCGCAATGACCCGGCTGGTCACGGGCCTTCTGGTGGCCGCGCTCTGGGCTCCGGCGGCACATGGGCAGGCACAGGCGCAGGGCCCCTCCGCCTCGACGGCAGGCGACGCCGACGCCGTGCCGATGATCGTCATCGAAGGGCTGGGGGAGCAGGATGACGCCGCTCCCGCCGAGCCGGCTGTGCCTTCGGTGCTGCTGCGCAACTCCACCGTCAAGAGCCGGTCGACGGCGCCCTGGCTCTTCCCGCTGCGGCCGCTCTCGGGCAAGAGCGGCGCCAACGACATGGCGCGGCTGCAGGGCCAGGCCAGCGAGGGCGCCTTCCGCCTGGTGCTGCCGCCCGCCGCGCTGAGCGGCAGGCTCACGCTGGCGCATCGCAGCAGCGTCAACGTCCTGCCGCAAGGCTCTGAGATCGAGGTGCTGCTGAACGGCCGCAAGCTGGGCAGCTTCCGCCCCGACAGTTTCGGCACGCTGGCCACGGTCTCGCTGCCGCTGGCGGGCTCGCAGGCGCGGGCCGGCGAGAACATCGTCACGCTGCGCGCCAGCCAGCGCCACCGGATCTTCTGCGGCCCCGATGCGAGCTTCGCGCTCTGGACCGATCTCGACCTGTCGCAGAGCGGCGTGCAGATGGAGCCGCTCGCGGTGCGGCCCGATGCCGCCGGCTTCGTCGCAGCGCTGGCCGCGCAGGCGGGAGGCGGGCAGGCGGTGGGGATCCGCGGTCAGAAGGTCGATCCCGAGACGCTGCGCGCCATCGCCGGCGCGCTCGGTCAGGCGACCGGCGGCGCGCCGCTGCCGCTGACCGTCGCCTCGCCCTGGGCCGTCGCCGAACGCCCGGCGCAGGCCCGGATCAGCCTGCTGCCCTCGAACCGCAGTGCGGTTTCGGTGCAGCAGGGCGGCGACGGCGCGCTGGTGCTGGTGATCGAGCATCCGCCGGGCCAGGCCGCCGACCCGGCGCTGATCACCGAGGCGCTGTCCGGCGTCCCCGACCCGCTGACGCTGGCGCAGCCGGTGATGCTGCAGCCGGGGCAGGAGACCGCCTTCGCCGACCTGGGCTTCACCACGGTTGTCTCCAGCGAATACTACTTCCGCCGCGACCTCGGCTTCCGCCTGCCGGAGGACTGGCTGCTGCTCGCCTCGCAGAAGGCTACGGTCGAGCTCGATTACGGCTTTGCCGAGAACCTGCCGGAGGGCGGGCTGGTGCTGGTGAAGGTGAACGGAACGACGGTGCGGATGCTGCCGCTGGACCGCAACGGCGGCAAGATCCAGCCGCGCCTTCCGGTCAGCTTCAGCGCCCGGCTGCTCCGGCCCGGGCTGAACGCGCTGAGCTTCGAGTCGATCATTCCCGGCGATCCGGCGGACGAACCCTGTCCGACCCGCGACACCGACATGCTGACCATCCTCGACAGCTCCAGCCTGCTGGTGCCGCCGAGCCCGAAGATGCAGCAGCCCGACATGGCGCGCACCCTCTCCGGGCTGGGTGGCGGCGATGTCCAAGGGCTGGGGCAGGTGGGTGACGGCGTGCTGCCCTTCGTCGCTGCGCTGACGCCGGTCGAGACGCAGGGCGCGGGGGCGCTGACCGTGGTCGGCTTCGCCGATGCCTCGCTGCTGCCGCTGACCCAGCGTGGCATCGCCGCGCGGGACCTGGAGACGGTGCTGCTGCCGCCCGTGGCGCCGGCGGCTCTGGCCCAGCCAAAACCGGAACCCGTGGAGGAGCCGGTCAACACCGGCCCCGCGCGGCTGATGCCGGCGAACCCGGTCGAGCCGCGCTCTGCCAGCTGGACGCTGCCGGGTTGGGTGGACCGCGCCTGGGCCGCAGTGCGCGCCCCGTTGGAGCGCGGCATCGACCGCCTGCTGCACCCCGGCGATGGCCTGCTGCAGCCCTGGCTTGCCGAACAGCAGGGCGTGGCCGTGCTGATGTCGCTGGAGCCGGACGAGCCCGAACGGCTCTGGCTGCTGCTGGGGCCCGACGCCGACGCGGCCGATGTCGCCGCCGATCTCGACGCCGGGCGCCGCTCGGCAGGCGGGCCGCATGGCCAGATCTCGGTGCTGCGCCGCGACGGCAGCTGGGCCAGCTGGACCGCGGCCGACGCCCGCCCGGTGCTGCTGGAGCCGCTGGCGATCGGCAACATACGCCCCGTGCTGGGCAACCTCGTGTCATGGCAACCGCGCGCGCTCACCGCAGCGATGCTCGGCCTGGCCTGGATCACGGCGCTGCTCGCACTCTATTTCGTTGTGTCTACCCGAGGGAACCGGAAGAAATGAAGCGCCGCACTCTGCTTTGCGCCGGAGCCGCCAGCCTGATTCTGGCCGGCCGCGCCCGGTCTCAGACCCCCGAACAGCCGCTGCTGCTGGGGGCCGACCACCCGCTGCAGGAGGCCTGGGCCGCCTGGAAGGCCGCCTTCCTGCTGCCCTCCGGCCGGATCGTCGACGGGCCGCAGAAGGGCGCCAGCCATTCCGAGGGGCAGGGCTATGGCGCGACGCTGGCGGTGACCTTCGGCGACCGAGCCGCCTTCGACCGCATCGTCGGCTGGACCGAGACCAATCTCGGCCGCCGCCCGGACGGGCTTCTGGCCTGGCGCTGGCTGCCCGACGTGGCAGTGGCGGTGCCGGATCGCAACAACGCCAGCGACGGCGACCTGTTCTACGCCTGGGCGCTGGTCCGGGCGCGGGAGGCCTTCGACACCGACAAGCACCAAGCCCGGGCCAAAGAGCTGGCCGACGCGCTGGCGCTGACCTGCGTCGCGCCGCATCCCGACGGTTCGGCGCGGCTGGTCTTCCTCCCGGCGGTCGAGGGCTTCAACTCCGAGGCGGGGGTGGTGCTGAACCCGTCCTACTACATGCCGCGCGCCATGCGTGAGCTGGCCGAGGCCACCGGGCAGGCCCGTCTGGCGCAATGCGCGCAGGACGGCGTTGACTGGATCAACGAGATCTCGCAGACCGGCCCGGTGCCGGACTGGACCCTCGTCACCCCCACCGGCCATGTCGCGGCGCCGGATCTCTCGCCGCATTCCGGCTATGACGCGATGCGGGTGCCGCTGTTCCTGCTCTGGTCCGGCCTCACCGCCAGCCCGGCGCTGCGGCGCTACGCGACCGACCACGAGCAGGCGGTGCAGGGGGGGATGATCGACCCGGTGGTGTTCGACGGCATCAGCGGCGCGGTGCGCGAGCAGAGCGCCGACGCCGGCTATCGCGCCACCCCGGCGCTCGCGTCCTGCGCGCTGTCCGGGCGGCCCGGCGCGGCCATTCCGCCCTTCACCATTGACCAGCCCTATTATCCCGCGACCCTGCATCTCATGGCGCTCGTCGCGCAAGTCGAAGGTTATTCAGCATGCGTTCCGATCTGACCCGTCTGCGCCGCGTCGCGGTCGCGCTCGCCTGCGTCGCCGCCGTCTCCGGCCCTGCGCTGGGGCAGGGGGCCGCGCCCTCGCCGCGCGACCTCGAAGCGCTGAACTATTACGTCGGCAGCAACGACACGACCGCGGCCGAGGCCGAGCTGCGCCGGCTCCGGGCGCAGTTCCCCGGCTGGCAGCCGCCCGCTGACCTCTCCCGGCTGCGCCAGACCCAGCCCACGGCCGAGATCGACCGGATCTACCGCGAGATCGCCAGCGGCAACCTGACGGGCGCGCGCAAGACGATCACCGACACCCAAGCGGCCTTCCCGAGCTGGACCCCGCCCGACGAGATGACGCGGCTGCTGGAGACTTCCGAAGCCCAGGCGGCCTTCGACAATGCGGTGCGCAGCGGCAACAGCCAGCAGGCGGTGGAGATCGCCCGGCGCTCGCCGCAGCTCCTGCGCTGCGACCGGGTGAACAACGCCTGGCAGCT
>NZ_PZKG01000168.1 GCF_003034985.1 Cereibacter changlensis JA139 | reverse complement strand
GCCTGCGCCGCCGGCGGCGATCGGGACTTGGACCCGCTCCTGCAGGCCGTCGTGGAACTGCACCAGCAGCTCGCCGCCGCGCAGCTGGGCCGTGCCGCGCTCGCAGGTGAGAAGGATTTCCTCGTGGAAGCCGGGATAGGCGGCGGTGCTGGCCTCGACCGTGCCGATGGCGCCATTGGCGAAGCGCAGCGCGGCGCAGACCATGTCCTCGGTCTCCATCCGGTGCACCGGCGTGGTGGTGGCGAAGCCGGTCACCGCCGCCACCGGGCCGGCAAGGCTCAGCATCAGGTCCAGCGTGTGGATCCCCTGCGAGATCAGCACCCCACCGCCATCGCGGGCGAAGCTGCCGCGGCCGGGCTCGTCGTAATAGTCCTGCGGCCGCCAGAGCCGGATCGTGGTGGAACAGCCGACGATCCGCCCCAGCCGCCCCTCGGCCAGGATCTGCGCCAGCCGCATCCCCGCCGGGCGGAAGCGGTGCTGCAGCACGACGCCCAAGGTCACCCCCGCCTCCCGGCAACCCGCCACCAGCGCCTCGGCCCGGTCTGTGGCGATCTCCAGCGGTTTCTCCATCAGCACATGCTTGCCCGCCGCGGCGCAGCGCAGGGCGATCTCGGCATGGGTGTTGGCCGGGGTCAGGACGGCGACCGCCTCGATCTCCGGATCCTCGAGGATGGTCTCCAGCCGGTCGCAGAGCGGGAAGGGAAAGCGCGCGGCGAAGGCCTGCCGCCGCGCCGCCGAGGGGCTGAAGGCCCGCACCACCTCGATCTCCCCGGCAAGATCGAGCAGGCCCCTGGCATGCGGGGTCACCGCCATTCCGAGGCCGACGAGGGCGATGCGGGTCTTGGTCATGATCTGGTCCTCTCCGTCGCGCGCCGCCGGGCTCAGGGGCCGAGCAGCGTCACCGGCAGTTGCGTCCAAACGGGAGCGAAAGTCACGAGCAGAAGCACACCGATCATCGCCTCGGCGAAGGGCGGGATCGGCCACGAACCCGGATCTGGCCACACGCGCAGACAGATCGCGGTTGATGACCAATCCGGGAGCAGCGTTTCTTCCTTCAAGCATGGTTTGGTGCTGACAAACCCTCCCTCCTTGGCCGGAAGCCGCGCGGGCGACCCGTCGCCTTGGAGCGTTCGCCGGGTTGTCTAGCCGAGCCAAGACTCCCGCGTCAGCGCGTTGGTCAGGGCCATCAGCTCGTCGCGCAGCCGGTCGCGGCGGATCGGGCCTCCGAGGCAGACGCGGAGCGACTCGGTCGGCGATCCCAGCACGGTGAAGGCGTCTGCGGGCATCAGGCCGATGCCGCGTCCTGACATGCGGCCCATCACGTCGGCGCGGGCAAGCCCTGAGGGCAGGTGTAGCCAGACGCTGAAGGCCTGCGGGTCGCTGTCGAAGTCGAAGCCCTGCAGAACCTCGGCGGCGATGGCCTGCCGCGCCGCGCTCTCGGTTCGGACGAAGGCGCAGATCCGGTCGGCGGTGCCCGCCTCAATCCATCGCGTGACCAGAGCCATGGAGAGTGGCGACGCCATGATGCTCGTCGTGCGCAGCGTCTGCGCGAGGAGCGAGGCCGAACGGCTGTCGGGGGCTACGGTGAAGGCGAGCCGCAGCCCGGCCCCGATGCATTTCGACAGGCCGGCGACATGCCAGACGAGGCCGGGCAGCAGCTCGGCAAAACCCGGAACCGCGGGCTGCCGCAGGAAGCCATAGGCGTCGTCCTCGATCAGGGCGAGGCGGCGGCGCGCCAGCACCTCGGCGATCTGCCGCCGTCGTTCCGCAGGAAGGCTGCGGGTGGTCGGGTTGTGCAGGGTCGGGTTCAGATAGAGCGCTTTCGGCGCATGCTGGCGGATCGCCTCGTCGAGCGCTTCCGGCAGGACGCCTTCCGCATCCTCCGCCACGCCGATCAAGACCAGCCCCAGCCGCGCGCAGAGCGAGCGGATGCCGGGATAGGTGACGGCCTCGCACAGGATCCTGTCGCCGGGGCAGGCGATGTTGGACAGGATCGCCAGCATCGTGGCATGCGCGCCGGGCGTGATGGCAAGCTGGTCCAGCCCGGCGGCGATGCCGCGGCGCGCGAGCCACCCCCGGGCAACCTCGCGGTCGTGCGGGCTGCCGGTCGTGGCCTGATAGCGCAGCAGGGCGACGAGATCGGGGCCGAGGGCGGCAAGGCCGGCGGCCATCTCGGCCATCAGGGCGGGGTCATCCGGTTCGGGGGGCAGGTTCATCGAGAGATCCTGCTCGACCGCGCGGCGTTGCTCCGCGGCGGGTCCGGGCGCGGCGGGGGCCGGAGCGGACGCTGCCCTCCGGACAAAGGTGCCGCGCCCGACATGGCTCTCCACCAGACCGCGCCGCGCCGCCTCGGCATAGGCACGACTGATGGTGGTGAAGTCGAGCCCCAGCTGCTCGGCCAGCTTCCGCTGCGGCGGCAGGCGGTCGCCGGAGCTGAGCGCGCCCCGCCGGATATCCTGCGCCATGGCGTCGGCGATCTCGATGTAGCGCGGCTTTCCGTTCGCGGCGAGGGTCGGCATCCAGTTGGTCATACGTCCTCCATCGAGCCAGCTTGACTGCATTGTATGCACCGAGGATTGGATGTTCAAGTTCGGAGTCGCTTGGCGCGGAAGCGCGATACACGTCCGTTTCGGCTGCCGTTTTGCACCTATACGGCCTGCTCCTGTGCGCTCACTCGAAGATTGATGGCATCAGCCCCATATTATATGCTGCATGCAATATAGGAGCATTCGATGGATCTGACGATTCGAGAGCTGAAGCCTGCCCTGAAGCGCGGCCTGCGCAACCGCTGCCCGAACTGCGGCGAAGGCAGGATCCTGTCCGGCTACCTCAAGGTCGCCCCGGAATGCACGGTCTGCGGCCAAAGCTTCGCTGCGCAGCGGGCGGATGACGGGCCCGCCTATCTCACCGTGCTGATCGGCTGCCATGTCGGCGGCTTCCTGCTGCACGGCCTGTTCGTGCACACCGACCTGTCGCCACTGCAGAACGCGACGATCACCGGCAGCGTCGTGACCCTCGTCAGCCTTGCCCTGCTGCCGCGCTTCAAGGGGGCGATGATCGCCTGGCAATGGGCGTCGCGCCTGCATGGGTTCTGACGGGCGCCAGACGGTTTCCTGTCAGGACGACGGCGCGTCAGCCCGGCGCAAGGCCTCCTCCCGGCGGGTCGGGCCTCGAGCCTGACCCCGACAGTTCCCTGCCGCTTCAGCGCCCGGCCTCTCACCGACCGCACGGCCCCCAACCCTCGCATCAACGTGCGGCGCCTTCTCGCGAACCGAATGGCGCTTGATGCGTTGCGGTCCGGTAGCGAGGCAACGGAGGCGACCCCATGACCGACATCAGCGATCTTCCCGAAGAATCCGGCCCGGCAGGGGGCTGGGGCTCGCTGAAGGGCATCGCCCACATCTATGGGGAAAGCTGGGCCTCGCCCGGGGCTCTCGACACCTTGCGGCGGCAGAACAAGCCCGGCGGCTTCATGTGCGCCTCCTGCGCCTTCCCGAAGCCCGCCAACTACCACCCGTTCGAATTCTGCGAGAACGGCGCCAAGGCGACGCTCTGGGACCTGACCTCGTCGCGCTGCACCCCGGCCTTCTGGGAGGATCACAGCGTCGCCGAGCTGCGCGGCTGGAGCGACCATGACCTCGAGTCCACCGGCCGGCTGACAGCGCCGCTGCGCTACGACGCCGCCACCGACCGCTATGCCGAGATCGGCTGGGACGAGGCCTTCGCCGGCATCGCCGATGTGCTGCGCGGCATCGAGCCGGATGAGGCGGTGTTCTACGCCTCGGGCCATGCCGGGCTCGAGGCCTCCTATCTCTACGGCCTGCTGGCGCGGCTCCATGGCACCAACAACTTGCCGCAAAGCTCCAACATGTGTCACGAGACCACCTCGGTCGGGCTGAAGAAGGTGATCGGCGCCTCGGTCGGCACGGTGATCTGGGAGGATCTGGAGGCGACCGACTGCTATTTCTTCTTCGGCCAGAACCCCGGCTCCAACTCGCCGCGCTTCCTGCACCCGCTGAAGGAGGCCAAGGACCGCGGCGCCAAGATCGTCACCTTCAACCCGGTGCGCGAGCAGGGGCTGATCTCCTTCGTCAACCCGCAGAACCTGTCGGACATGGTGACGGGGCGCGAGACGATCATCTCCGACCAGTATCACCAGCTGAAGGCCGGGGGCGACATCGCGGCGATCCTCGGGCTCTGCAAGGTGGTGATCGAGGCCGACGACCGGGCGCAGGCCGAAGGCCTGCCGCGGGTGCTGGATGTCGATTTCATCGCGGAGCATACGACCGGGATGGACGCCTTCATCGCCCATGCGCGCTCCGTTCCGTGGCCGGAGATCGAGGCGGCCTGCGGCCTGACCGAGGCGGCGCTGCGCGACGCGGGGCAGGTCTATATCGAGGCCGAGCGGGTGATCGGCGTCTATGGCATGGGCCTGACCCAGCACACCCATGGCTCGCTGAACATCGCCATGCTGGTGAACCTGCTGCTGCTGCGCGGCAACATCGGCCGGCTCGGCGCCGGCTGCTGCCCGGTGCGCGGTCATTCCAACGTGCAGGGCCAGCGCACCGTGGGCATCGCCGAGAAGACGAGCCTGATCCCGATGGACAGGCTGCGTGCGCTCTACGATTTCGAGCCGCCGCAGAAGGACGGGATGAACATCGTCGAGGCGGTCGAAGGGCTGTTCGAGGGCAAGGTGAAGGCCTTCCTCTGCCTCGGCGGCAACCTTTTGCGCGCCGTGCCGGACCAGGGCCGGATGGAGGAGGCCTGGCCGAAGCAGGAGCTGACGGTGATGATCTCGACCAAGCTGAACCGCAGCCACCTCTTCCCCGGCAAGGCGGCCTATATCCTGCCCTGCCTAAGCCGCACCGAGCGCGACAGCCAGACGGGCGGCGACCAGGTGGTCTCGGTCGAGGACAGCTTCTCGATGATCCACGGCTCGGTCGGCAACCGCAAGCCCGCCTCGGACCAGCTGATGAGCGAGCTGGCGATCGTCGCCGGCATCGCCAAAGCGCTGCTGCCGCCGCATCCGAAACGCGACTGGGAGGGCTGGACCGGCGATTACGCCCGGGTGCGCGACCTGATCGAGGCGACCTATCCCGACGACTTCAAGGGCTTCAACCAGCGGCTGTTCGAACCCGGCGGCTTCTATCGCGGCATCCCGGCGCATGACCGGATCTGGGAGACCGAAAGCGGCAAGGCGGTCGTCACCACCCCCGACCGGCTGACCTCGCTCGGCTATGACGAGCAGGCCGGGCGCTACAGCCTTTTGACCATGCGCTCGAACGACCAGTTCAACACCACGATCTACGGCTATTCCGACCGGTTCCGCGGCATCGAGGGCACGCGCGACGTGCTCCTGATGAACGAGGCCGACATCGCCGAGGCGGGGCTGGCCAAGGGCGATGTCATGGCCCTGGTGACCGATACCGAGGACGGCCATCCGCGAAGGCTCGGCGGGCTGGCGCTGATCCCCTTCGACCTGCCGCGCGGCACGGTCGGCTCCTACTACCCCGAGTGCAACGTGCTGGTGCCGATCGACCACCACGACACCCTGTCGAAGACCCCGGCCTACAAGTCGGTGCCGGTGCGGGTGGAACGCGACGGCGGCTGACGGCCTCCCCCTTCCTCCGGCGCGGGGCACGCGAGGCTTGCGTCCCGGCCGCCGGACGTGATTGTGTCGCCCCGGGGAAGGCGCGCCGGGGGGCGCGCGAAGAGGGGAAGCGGGATGCGTCGCGGGGTTCTGTCATGTCTGATCGTGCTGCTCTGGGCGCTGCCGCAGGCCGGGGCCGCGGCGGCGACCGACCGGCAGGCGATGCAGGGCTGGTACCGGCTGGTGCTGGAGCTGGTGCGGCACACGCCGACCTATTCGCCTCCGGTGGCGAGCCGCGCCTTCGCCTATCTCGGCGTCACCGGCTATGAGGCCGTGGCCTCCGGCGATCCGGCGCTGCGCAGCCTCGCCGGCCAGCTGACCGACCTCGACCCGCTGCCGGCGCGCGAGCCGGGGCTGGCCTATGACGACGAGGCGGTGGTGCAGGCGGCGCTGGCGCGCTCGGTCGCGGTGTTCTTCGAGAATACCGGCCCGACCGGGCAGCGCGCCATCGCCGCCATGACCCGCCGGCAGGGCGAAGCCGCCGCCGCCGGCGTCGCGCCCGACACGCTGGCGCGCAGCGAGGCCTATGGCCGGGCGCTCGCCGACCACATCATCGCCTGGTCGCAGGACGACGGCGGCGCGGTGGTGGAGAACATGGGCTTTCCCTACGAATACCAGATCACCGACGCGCCGGGCCACTGGGTGCCGACCAGCCGCGTCGCGCAGCAGCAACTGCCGCTGCTGCCGGACTGGGGCCGCAACCGGCCCTTCACGATGCAGCGGATGGAGGTCTGCGACCTGCCGCCGCCGCCCGCCTACAGCGAGGAGCCGGGCTCGGCCTTCCACGCCGAGGCGCTGGAGGTCAGCATCGCCCGCCGCGACCTGACGCCGGAGCAGACCGCCATCGCCCGCTTCTGGTCCGACGACCCGATGCTGTCGCCGACGCCGCCCGGGCACTGGATCTCCATCGCCTGGCAGATCCTCGACCGCGACGACGCCGGGCTGGCCGAGAGCGCCGATGTCATGGCGCGACTGGGGGTGGGCATGGCCGACGCCTTCATCGGCTGCTGGCGCAGCAAGTTCGCGCATGACCTCGTGCGGCCGGTCACCTATATCCGCAAGCTGATCGACCCGACGTTCGAGCCGCTGCTGATCACCCCGCCCTTCCCGGAGTACCCGAGCGGCCACAGCACCCTCTCCGGCGCCGCGGCCACAGTGCTGACCGCGAGCTTCGGCGAGGGCTTCGGTTTCGAGGACGCCACCCACGAGGATGACGGGCTGCCGGCCCGCCCCTTCC
>NZ_PZKG01000167.1 GCF_003034985.1 Cereibacter changlensis JA139 | reverse complement strand
GCACGATCCGGCAAGTGATCCTGATCGCCGCCACCGACAGGAGCGCCGCTGAGGCCTTCCTGAGCCACATGGCGAACCAACCCCTGCGCACCCTCGCCGAGGCCACCCACGGGCCGCTGGCGAGTCTCTGCGCGGCCCTGATGCCCTCGCCCACCACCAGCGCCAAACCCCGCAACCCCAGCGCCAAGACGATGCCCTGGCCCGACTACTTCGCCGAACTGTTCCAGATCGCGACAGGCTGGCTTGGCTGGACCCCGGACACCGCGTGGAGCGCGACCCCGGCGGAGATCACCTGCGCCTTCGACGGCCATGTCGCCATGCTGAAGACTATTCACGGGAGCGCCGACGAGGAAGACAATTCTCCGGCAGATCAGGCCCGTCGCGAGCGCAACCTCGCCGCCGGCCTCGACCCCGACTTTGACCGGGAAGGCCTGCATTCACTTCGGTCTTTGCAGTGAGCCGCCCGCCCCGCCTCTGTTCCTGTGGCCGCGTCGTGCCCCATGGCACCCGCTGCGCCTGCCAGATCGCCAGCACCCGAGCCCGCAACGCCCGGCACGACGCCAAGCGCCCGACGGCGACGCAGCGGGGCTACGGCGGCGAGTGGCGGGCAGCCCGCGCCGACCACCTCGCCCGGCACCCCTGCTGCACCCTATGCAGCGCCCCGGCGACCGTGGTCGATCACATCATCCCGCACCGGGGCGACAAGGCCCTCTTCTGGGATCGCTCCAACTGGCAGTCACTTTGCACCCCCTGCCACAACCGACACAAGCAGCGCGTCGAGCGCGCAACCAGCTAAGGAAAGCCCATGTCTACGACACAGCAACACGACCTGACGCCCCTGTGGAAGGCCTATGCCTCCGGCTACGGCGATGCGTCCTTCACCTGCGCCGACGAAGCGCTCTGGATCATCACCGAGACCGTAGACATTCCGACCCTCACCTATGGTCATGTCGTCCGTGCGGGGAAGACCGTGTCCCTGATGTTGTCGGACAAGGAACGACTCTGGCTGAAGGGCAACGGCACTGCCGTGGTCACGGCGGATCACCCGCTGACCTGATCATGTCCGGCGAGCAAGATCTCTGGCGCGAAGTCCTATGGCTGGCGATACAGGATGCGCTCAAGGGCGTTTCGACAACGTCCAGTTCCTGCAAGGGAGGCCGGTTGAGGGAAATCAGACATGCGCGGATTTACCTCACCAAGCCAAACCGTGACTTCAACGACGTGTGCCATCTGGCGGGCGTCGATCCGCAGGCAACGCGGGAGCGGCTGACCAAGTTGATCGCCGAGGCCCCCAGCCCGGAGGAGTTGATAGACGCAGATAGCCCGCGCGCGAAGACGTTCACCGCGTTCGGGCGCACTGCAACCTTCGAGGAATGGTCGAAGAACACCGGGATCGCGAAAAATGTTCTGTGGAACCGTATCGCTGACCCCAAATGGACGCCCGAGCGCGCGGTGACTGAGCCAGTGCGGGCCAGATCGTGCTTCCGACGAGCGCGCAGCCGATCCGAAATGGACGCCTGAGCGCGGGTAAGCGCGCCTTTGCGGGTAAAGTATCTAGACGCAGAGCAGCACAGGGGCGTCTAGTGACACAGCTTGACATCACGGCCGAAGCGTTCCACCAGCGATAGATTGCCCGGAAGTCATCTGCCTTGAAGTATGAGGGTTCGTGTGATGATGTTCCTGATGCAAGGCGGACGCGAATCCTGATAGGCAGAGCATGAACGATATGAACGAGTTGAATGGCCTAAAGCCGAAGTCCGCGAAGGACCTGGCAGAGAAAATTCTCGGGTGGGCTAAACATAAGAACCTCTTTGACAGGGTGCCTCTAGACGAAGGCATTGAGGAAGAAGATGCTCAATTTCAAGTCGGTCCTAATCAGTTCCATGCCCAAGCCACTGAAGAAGTTCTTCGGAAGCGATCAATTAATTTAGTTGGTTTTTCTGAGGGTGAAAAGAAAGTCGTGATTTTCACTCACAATAAAGTCTCAAAAGGTGATGAAAAAGTTCTTCCATTTGCCTTCGGAGATTTCAAAGTCGAGTATGCGCAAGGTGGGATCGCTCAAGTTAGAGGCAATCCGCCTCAACCCCAGCAGCCCAACCCGTTTAACTTGAGAAACAATAGATATACTTGTGGCTCTTCGATCTTTCCAGCCCACTGCATTGGCGCTGGAACTTTTGGGCTAATCGTAAGAGACGCCGGCGGGCAACTTTATGGCATGACAAACAATCATGTTGCAGGTGCCTGCAATCATGCAATGCCGGGCTTACCGATACTGGCTCCTGGACCGGCGGATGCCACGGAAACGGCATGCGATCCGTTCACCATTGGGCGTCATAGTCGACTCCTGCCTATCAACGATGGCATTCCCGAGAATATAAATATATCTGAAAACTGCGACGTGAGCATTTTTAGCCTCACTGACCCCGCACGGGTCTCCTCTTATCAGGGGAACGCTTATGATACACCTGCAGCGGTCGGAATGCCGGACCCCGGTTTTCGTGTAAAGAAGTATGGCCGAACAACGGGACTGACTACCGGCGTAATAGTTGCACAAGCAGCGAGCCCGATGCCGGTATCTTATACTGTCAGCGAGTATGGTATCAAAAAGAATGTCTGGTTTGAAACCATATTTATCGTGGCGGGCGATCACGGTCTGCCGTTTTCTCGCCCGGGTGACTCAGGGTCACTCGTCGTCTCCGAAGATGCCGCTGGCAATCCAGTTGCGGTCGGGCTAGTATTCGCGGGGAACGAACAACGAAACTATTCGTTCATCCTACCACTGCCCGACGTGATGCAGAAGCTGGGAGTGAGTATCGTGACAGGCCACCATGTCTGAATCAACATCTTCGGCACTTCACGCTGCAAGGGCGCTTGCGCGGGACTTGGCCCTGCCACGGAGCAGGGCCACCGTGTTCGCTTGGCGTGATGAAGCAGGGGAACGCATTGTCATAGCGCTCGACCGCCGGTTGCAGCGGGACCGCTGGTCTATCCCAACCTCATTCAGGGGATTTCCCGTCGAAATCCAAGATGAAGTCGGTGCGATAGTAACCCTGCCGCAGAACTGACCAGAGTCATCGCTCCCGTGCCCATCTAGTGGATAGTGGTCTCTGGCCACGACACTGGGCTAGGGGGGGGTATGGCGCGACTTCGCCTCTGCTTTGAGACCGGCGGGGGGACCGCTCTGCAAGACAGCTCGAATATAACTTTTCCTGCCCGAATCAGCATGCTACATTGTGTTATGTTATAACATATGGAGCAGCGCCATGGCCGCGCATACGTCTACCGCGCTGTTGAAGGCGCAACTGAATCTCGACCACGACCTCGACGAGGCCCTGCTCGCTCATAAGCTGGCGGCTGCCGAGGCGTGGATCGCCAAGCACATCGGACAGCCCTTCCCGGAGGATGCCCCGGCTGACCTGACCGAAGCCGCGCTTCAGCTCGCCGCCTATTGGTATGAGCAGCGCGAGGCCGCGAGCTTCGGACTCGCCACAGCCCCGGTGCCGTTCGGCGTCTATGAGCTGCTACAGGGGCACCGCGACGCGGTGACGGGCCGTGTCCCTGCGTGATCAGTCCCGCGCGCTCGAAGCGCGGTTGAAAGCCATCCCCTCCGAGATCGTCGCAGAGCTGCGCCCGGCCCTCATGAAATCGGCGGAAGACCTCGCCGACAAGATGCGCGCCCTCGTTCCTGTCGATGACGGCGACCTGCGCGACTCTATCGCCGTCACCGGCCCCGGCGAGACGACACCCCCTTATGCCTCCGGCGGCGGGCGGCGCACGGCCTCCGAGGCGCAGGCGCTGGTGACGGTTGGCAGCCCCGTGGTGCGCCACGGGCACTTGCAGGAGTTCGGCACGGTGACGCAGGAGGCGCAGCCTTTCATGCGCCCGGCATGGCGCATTGCGAAGGCCAAGATCGAACGCCGGATCGCGCGGGCGATTGGGGCGGCAATCAAGAAGGCAGGGGGCCGGGGCAATGCTTGAGCCGACCCTCGTCCTTCAGACCGCTGTCCGGGCGGCGCTGATCGCCTCGCCCGAGCTGCTGGCGCTGGTGCCTGCTGACAACGTGCGGACCGGACCTGTCCGACCTGATCGGATGCCCTGCGTGATCCTTCGCGGAGATCAGGTGCAATACCTGGGCCGCGCCTCCGGCGGGCAGCACGTCGCCCGCGTGTTCCTCGACGTGAATGTCTGGGCGCTGGAAGACGCAGGCACCGCCCGGCAGATCGGCGCGGCCTGTCTGGCTGCCCTGATCGACCCGCCCGCAACGGATGGGGCGCTGATCGTCGAGTGGTCGAAGCCGTCGATCCTCTGGCTTCGCGATCCGCAGCCGGACCGGGCCTATACCCACGGCGTGATGCAGATCGAAGGGGTGTTGCAATGGAAAGCCTGATGCGCGCCGGTGCCCTCGACCGCAAGATCACCGTCGAGCGCTCGACCGAGATCGTCGCCCCCTCCGGCCACGTCTCGACCGTCTGGCAGCCGCTGATGACGGTGCGCGCCGAGGTCCGGGAACAGAACGCCGACGAGGTTGCGACCGGCTTCGGCGAGACCGAGGCCGAGACCTTGATCTTCGTGGTGCGCTGGCACCCTGCCCCGATCACCACCGGCGACAGGATCACCCACGCGGGCCGCGTCTACAACATCAAGCAGATCGCCGAGATCGGCAGGCGCAGGGGCTGGAAGCTCCGGGCGGTGGCGTCGTGAGCATTCACCACCGGGGCGTCAAGCCCGCCCTTACCAGCGACAGCGAGGCCCTGACCAAGGCACCGCCCGCCCCGGCCTATCTCAGCTCGCAGGCGAAGGCGGAATGGAAGCGCATCATGCCCCAGCTGATCGCCCGGCAGATCATCACCCGCGCCGATCTGGCGGGCATCGAGAACTACTGTTCTGCCGCTGGTGCCGCGCGACAGATCGCTGAGATCATCAACGCCATGCCGGTGCCGGACCTGAAGCTGGGCGGGCTGCAAATCCGCTACATGCAGACCGCGCGCCAGCTCGCCGCCGAATATGGCCTGACCCCGACCAGCCGGGCGCGGATCGGCAGCAACGCCACCGGCGACGATGACGACGACAACCCGCTGGCGATCACCTGACCCATGTCGGCGCGCTCGACCTACCCCGCGTGGATCTACGACGGATCGGACATTCCCGACCCGCTGGGCCATGGCGAGCGCGCGGTGCGCTTCCTGCGCCTGCTGAAGCACCCGGCCAGCACCGCGCCGGGCCGGGCGTTCCAGATCTTCCCGTGGCAGGAGCGGATCGTCAGGCGCATCTATGGCCCGCGCCATCCGGATGGCAGCCGCGTCGTGAAGACGGTGTTGTTGCTGGTTCCGAGGGGCAACCGCAAGACCAGCCTCGCCGCCGCGCTGGCGCTGCTGCACACCATTGGCCCCGAGCGGGTGCCCGCCGGGCAGGTGATCTTCGCCGCCTGCGACCGCGAGCAAGCCGGGATCGGCTTCCGGGAGGCGGCGAACATCATCCGCGCCGACAGGCGGCTGGTGGCGGCCACCCGCATCTATGACGCGCACAACAGCGCGAAGAAGATCGTCCTGAAGTCGGAAGACGTGACCCTTTGCGCGATCTCGTCGGACGGCGGCGCGCAGCACGGGCGCACCCCGGCCTTCACGCTGGTTGATGAGCTGCATGCGTGGCGCGGGCGCGACCTCTGGGAAGCCCTGAAGTCCGGCACAGCCAAGGTGCAGGACAGTTTGACCATCATCGCGACCACGGCGGGGCGCGGTGCCGAGAGTGTCGCCGCCGAACAGTTCGACTACGCCCGGCGCGTCGCCCTGGGCGAGATCGACAACCCGGCCTTCCTGCCGATCCTCTTCGCCCCGGAGGAGGGCGACGACTGGCAGGACGAGGCCGTCTGGCAGAAGGTGAACCCCGGCCTGCGCCACGGCTTTCCCAGCCTCGACGGGCTGCGCACCCTGGCGAAGGAGGCCGAAGGCCGTCCCGCCGACGCCTACGCCTTTCAGCAGTTCAACCTCAACGTCTGGATGGCGAACAGCCGTGATCCGCTCTTCGACCTCGACACCTACGACGCCCGCTGCTTCGACGATGATCTCGCCGACCTCGAAGCCCTGCCCTGCTGGCTGGGCGTGGACATGGCGCTGTCCGGCGACTTGGCGGCGGTGGTGGCGGCGTGGAAGCACCCCGATGGACAGATCACCATCAAGCCGACGTTCTTCGTGCCCGGCGATGACCTGAAGGCCCGCGCCGACCGTGACGGGGTGCCCTATGAGCGCTGGCGCGACGATGGCCTGCTGATCGCCACCCCCGGCCCGATCATCGCGCCCGAGGCCGTCGAAGACCGTATCCGCGAGCTGTGCGCCACCTTCGACGTGCAGGAGATCGCCTTCGACCCGCACCTCGCCCGCGTCACGATGCAGCACCTGCACGACGAGGGCCTGCCTGTCGTCGAGATGCGCCAAGCCCCGCTGACGATGGGCGTGGCCGCTGGCGACCTTGAGCGCACGGTGAATGGCTGCCTGATCCGCCACGACGGACACCCGGTGCTTCGCGATCACTTCGGGAACGTGGTCGCATCCCGGAACGACTCCGGCCTGATCCGCATGCACAAGGCCCGGAAGACCGACCGGATCGACGGGGCTGTCGCCGCTGCGATGGCCGTGTCGCGCGCCTGCGCCGCTGAAACCATGAAATCCGCCTACAGCGATCCTCTCGCTGATGGCTTGTTCGTATTTTGAGGATGACCTGAAATGGAAACCGCACTGCCCGGCCTCGTCGTTGAAGTTGAAGCGAGGATCGACCGGCTCGAGAAGTCGCTGAAGCGCGCCAATGCGCTGCAATCCCGCAGCGCCACCGACATGGAAAAACGCGCGAAGCAGTCTGCCGACCGGCTGCGCTCGACCTATGGCGCAGCGGGTGACGGCATCGCCGCCAG
>NZ_PZKG01000166.1 GCF_003034985.1 Cereibacter changlensis JA139 | reverse complement strand
GGCGCCGGGGCTGAAGGCCGTGCACAAATGGGGCGTCGGCTATGACGGCATCGACCTTGAGGCGGCAAGCCGGCACGGCGTCCGGGTGCTGCGCACCACCGGCTCCAACGCGGTGGCGGTGGCAGAGACTACGCTCGGCCTGATCCTCGCGGTGAACCGCAATCTGGTGCGCGGCCATGTCGGCATCGGCTCGGGCGAGTGGCTGAAGGGCGCACTCGCCCCCAACTCTATGAAGCTCTCGGGCCGCACGGTGGGCATCGTCGGCATGGGCTATATCGGCAAGGCGCTGGTCAGGTTGCTGCGCGGCTTCGGCTGCACCGTGCTCTACACAAAGCGCAGCCCGCTGGCCGCCGAGGAGGAGGCCGAGCTCGGCATCCGCTTCGCCGCCCTGCCCGACCTGCTGGCCGCCGCGGATGTGGTGACGCTGAACTGCGAGCTCAATGCCTCCACCCGCAACCTGATCGGGCGGGACGAGCTGGCGCTGATGAAGCCCGACGCGATCCTGATCAACGCCGCCCGCGGTGGCGTGCTGGACGAGCAGGCGCTGGCCGACGCGATCCGCGAGAACCGGCTGCGCGGCGCGGGCATCGATGTCTTCGCCGCCGAGCCGATCACGCCCGACAACCCGCTTCTCGGGTTCGACCGCGTGGTGCTGACCCCGCATATCGCCGCGATCTCGGCCGACAGCTTCGCCACCTCGCTGACCCGGATGATGGAGAACCTGCAGGCCATCGACCGGGGTGCTGCGCCGCGCGACATCGACATCCTGGTCTGAGCCGGCGTCAGAGCGGCGCGGGCGCCGGGTCCATCCCCAGCCCCGCCGCGATCTGCCGCGACACCCGGCGCGTGGTCTCGATGAAATCCAGCACCACGGGCGAGCTTTCGCCCGCGGGCCAGGCGACGACCAGCTCGATCATCCGCGGCAGCTCCGGCACCGGGCGGAACTCCAGATAGGGCGAGCGGAGGTTGGTGATCCACTCCGGCATCACCGCCACGCCGAGCCCCGAGGCGACATGCGCGGCGACGCCGGTGGTATGGGTGCTCTCCTGCACGATGCGCAGATGCAGCCCAGCCCGGCGGAATTCGTTCATCAGGAAGGTCGCATAGCTCGCCCCGATGATCGGCGCATAGCCGATCAGCGGCTCCTGCGCGAGATCCTGCAGGCTGACCTCGGCCTGCGCCGTCAGCCGGTGCCCCTTCGGCAGCGCCGCGACGAAGCCCTCGCGCATCAGCGTCTCGACCTGCGCATGGGCCGGGCGTTCGGTGGGGCGGATGAAGGCCACGTTGATCTCGCCGCGCTCCAGCTGGCGCAGCTGCCCGGACGTGCCGATATGCGCCAGATCGACGATCACCGCCGGCCATTTCCTGCGGAATTCCGCAACAATCGGCGGGATCACATGCGTCATCGCCAGATTGACGCCGGCCACCGTGATCCGGCCCGTCGTCTCTCCGGCCATGGCGCGGGTCTGGACCACGGCCCGGTCCATCCCGTCGAGCAGGCTGCGCGCATGCCGCAAAAGCGTGTCGCCCGCCGCCGTCAGCCGCGTGCGCCGCGTGGTGCGGTGGAACAGCATCACCCCCAGCCGGTCCTCCATCGCGCGGATCTGCAGGCTCAGCGGCGCCTGCGCGATCCCCAGCCTTTCGGCGGCGCGGCCGAAGTGCAGCTCCTCTGCAAGGCAGACGAAGTAGCGCAGCTGGCGGAGGTCGATCCCGATATTCATATGCTCAGCATATCAAATCATTCTGGAATGGGGAATTGATCGTGCTGCGCCTGCATGGTTCGCTGAGGGATCAACGGCAGGCAAGAGGTTCATGACACGTTTCTGGCTGATCAAACTCTTGCGAACGGTGATCACGCTCTGGTTCGTCGTCTCCTTCACGTTCATCGTGCTGCGCACCTCGGGCGACCCGGTGGTGGCCCTGCTCGGGGCCGATGCGCTCCCCGCCGAGATCGAGCATTTCCGCGAGCTCTGGGGCCTCGACCGCTCGCTCTTCACCCAATACGTCAGCTACGTCGGCCAGATGGCGACGGGCCAGTTCGGCATCTCGCTGCGCGACAGCCGCCCGGTGCTGGAGATCATCCTCGAACGCCTGCCCGCCACGGTCGAGCTCGGCCTCGCCGCCTTCGCCATCGCCGCGGTGATCGGCATTCCGGCGGGCATCGTCGCCGCCCTGCAGCGCGGCAAGCTGACCGACCGGATCGTCATGGTCTTCGCCGTCTTCGGCTTCGCCCTGCCGAACTTCTTCCTCGGCATTCTGCTGATCCTGCTCTTCTCGCTCTATCTGCAGGTGCTGCCCTCCTCGGGCACCGGCACGCTCCTGCACCTGATCATGCCGGCGGCGACGCTGGCCACCTTCACCGCCGGAACGCTGGCCCGCTTCACCCGCTCGGCCATGCTCGAGGTGCTGGAGCGGCCCTACATGCGCGCCGCCGCCGCCAAGGGCGTGCCGTTCTGGAAGCGGGTGCTGCTGCATGCGCTGCCCAATGCCGCGATCCCGATCGTCACGGTGATCGGCCTCAACCTCGGCCAGCTGGTCGCGGGCGCCATCGTCGTCGAATCCGTCTTCGCCTGGCCGGGCATCGGGCGGCTTCTGGTGGTCGCCGTGTCGCAACGCGATCTGGCGGTGGTGCAGGGGCTGGTGCTGGTGATCGCCGTGACCATGGTGCTCGCCAACCTCGCGGTGGATCTGCTCTACGGCCTGCTTGACCCCCGCATCCGGGAGGGCGCGAAATGAGCCGGCCGAACATCCTCACCCTCATGGCGGGGGGCATCCTCGCCGCCTCCGTCGCGGTCGCGCTGGTGGGCAACGTCTTCACCCCGCATGAGGTGACCGATCAGGCCCTGCTGAGCCGGCTGAAGCCGCCGGCCTTCCTCGGCGGCGCCGCCGAGTTCCCGCTGGGCACCGACAGGATCGGCCGCGACATGGTGGCCCGTCTGGTCGCCGGGCTGCAGATGTCGCTCTCGGTGGCGCTGGCGGGCACGCTGATCGGCGCGATCTTCGGCACCTTCGTAGGCTTCCTCGCCGCCCATTTCCGCGGGCTGGTCGAGGAGGTGCTGATGATGCTGGTCGACTTCCAGGCCTCGCTGCCCTTCATCCTGATCGCGCTGACGCTGCTGGCGTTCTTCGGCAACTCGATGGTGCTCTTCGTCATCCTGATGGGCATGTTCGGCTGGGAAACCTATGCCCGTCTCGCACGCGGCGTGGTGCTTTCGGCCCGGTCGCAGCCCTATGCCCGCGCGGTCGAAGCGCTGGGGGCGGGGCCCGGACGGCTCTACCTGCGCCACATCCTGCCCAATGTCGCCTCGGCGCTGATCGTGCAGGTCACGCTGACCTTCCCGCAGATCATCCTCCTGGAAACCTCGCTGTCCTTCCTCGGGCTCGGGATCCAGCCGCCCAACACCAGCCTCGGGCAGATCCTCGGCGACGGGCGCGACTATCTTTCCACCGCGTGGTGGAT
Source organism: Cereibacter changlensis JA139 (assembly GCF_003034985.1). Classification (GTDB taxonomy): domain Bacteria; phylum Pseudomonadota; class Alphaproteobacteria; order Rhodobacterales; family Rhodobacteraceae; genus Cereibacter; species Cereibacter changlensis. The sequence continues at coordinate 3,613 of NZ_PZKG01000166.1, read as the reverse complement.
CTCGGTCTGGCCGGGGGCGCTGATCTTCCTGATCACCCTGTCCATGTCGCTTCTGGGCGATGCCCTGCGCGACCGGCTCGACCCGATGCTCAAGGCAAGAACAACCTGAAAATCAGGAACACTCACCAACAGGAGGTACTGCGATGATCAGCAGACGCAACTTTGGCAAATACTCCCTCGCCGCCGGCGCCTCGACGCTCTGGCTGCCCGGCTCGCTCGCCTTGGCGCAGGACGGCTCCCGCCCGACCCTGACCATCGCGGTCGACAACCTCTGGGCCAACATCAACACGATCAACGGGATCTCCACCACCACGCGGCGGTTCTTCCCCAACATCTACTCGCATCTGGTCGAGCGCGACTACATCGCCGACGAGCAGGGTCTGACGCTGGTGCCCGGGCTTGCGACGGAATGGTCGCGCGACGGCAAGGTCTGGACGCTGAAACTGCGCGAGGGCGTCAAGTTCCACAACGGCGAGACGATGACCGCCGAGGATGTGGCCTTCACCCTCGGGCCGGAGCGGCTCTGGGGCGAGACCCCCTTCGAGCCGCGCGGCAAGACCTTCACCGCGGGCTTCGTCCGGGTCGAGGCGATCGACGATCTGACCGTCGAGATCGAGACCGAGCGCGAAGACCCCTACATCCCCGGCAAGCTCACCGGCTACATCGGCTTCGTCGTGCCGAAGAAGGCCTATCTCGAGATGGGCGTCGATGCCTTCGGTCAGGCGCCGATCGGCACCGGCCCCTATCGCGTCACCCTGTTCCGCTCCGGCGAGGTGCTGGAGATGGAAGCCTTCGACGATTGCTGGAGCGGGCCGCCCCCGGCGCAGAAGCTGATCTGGCGCATCGTGCCGGAATTCGCGGGCCGCATGGCGGGGCTCGTCTCGGGCGAGTTCGAGTTCATCGCCAACATCCCCACGGATCAGGAAGCGCAGCTGGCGAGCTACGACAATGTCACCGTGGCCCGGGCGCTGGCGGGCAACTACCCGGCCTTCGCCTTCAACACCCGGCCCGATCCGGAGGATAACCCGCTGGTCGACGTGAACCTGCGCAAGGCGATGGTGCAGGCGATCGACATGGACGCCATCGTGCAGGCCCTGTTCGGCGACACGACCTTCCATCCCGCCGTGCCGTTCAACTTCCCCGAATACGGCGACTTCTACGATCCCGAGATGGTGAACCCGCTGCCCTACGACCCCGAGGCGGCGCGCGCGCTGGTCGAGGCGTCGGGCTATGACGGGCAGGTGCTGCGCTGGCACATCACGCGGCAGTTCTACCCGAACTACGAGGCCGCCGCCGAGATCATGGTGGAACAGTGGCGCCAGATCGGCGTCAACGTGCAGGCGGTGGTCCTCGACAACTTCGAGCTGGTCTACACCCGCCCCTACCACCTGATGAACATGTCGATGTCGACCGACTTCATCCCCGGCGACCCCTACCAGCCGCTCTGGCTCGACTGGGGTCCGACCGCCAGCCGCTCCACTGCGCATTGGAAGACCTGGGACCCGACGCCGGAATATCTTGCAGCCGGCAAGGAATTCGAGGAGGCCATCACCTTCGAGGAGCGCAAGGCAGCCTATCTGAAGCTCTCGCAGGCCTGGCAGGATGTAACGCCCGGCTATTACCTGTGGAAGAGCGTCTACAACTGGGCCCACCGCGCCGACATCGAGTTCGTGGCGCGCCCCGACGGCGAGATGCGGATGTTCGGCGATTACATGGCGTTGCCGGCGTGAAACATGCGCTGAAAGACATGACGGTCGCGGAGTTCCGCGACCGTCTGGCCGAAGACCCGGTGATCCTGCTGCCGCTCGGCAGTCACGAGGAGCAGGGGCCGCATGCGCCGATGGGCGACTACCTCTTGGCCGAGGCGATCGCGCTGCGCGCTGCCGAGCGCTCGGGCGCCATCGCCGCGCCCTGCCTGCCCTTCGGCTATGCCGAGTTCTTCCGCGGCTATCCCGGCGGCATCCAGCTGCGCGCCCCGACTTTCCGCGCCGTGCTGGACGACATGGTGACGGCCTTCCTCGACCATGGCCTGAACCGCATTCTGATCCTGAACGGCCATTCCACCAATGCCGCGCTGATCGACGAGACCCTGCGCGCCCTGCGCCGCAGGACCGGCGTCGCCGTGGCCTCGGTCGATCTCTGGCGCTCGATCCCCGACAGCCTCTGGACCGAGATCCACGGCCCCGACGCCGCGAAGGCGCGCGGTCACGGCGGCGATCCGGTCACCTCCGTCTCGATGTATCTGCGCCCCGAGACCATGCGGCCCGACCTGATGCAGGCGGCGCGCCCGGCCGAGGCGATGGGCCTGCCCAGCATCGGCGCTTCCGGTGTCCGGTTCGAGGGGCTGGCGGTGAACCTGCCGCTGGACGGTCACGAGTTGCATCCCGACGGCATGTTCGGCGGCGATCCGGCGCTGGCCTCCGCCGAGGCCGGAGAGCGGATCGTCGAGCATCTGACCGGCTACTGCGCGCGGCTCGTTGCCCATCTGCGCCAGCACGATCCCCGCCGACCCGTCGCGGAGCCCATGCCATGACCGAGCCCCTGATCGACATCCGCAACCTCTCGGTCCCGCTTCCGAAGGGCGCCGACCGCCGCTTCGCCGTCGAGGATCTGTCGCTGACGCTGAACCGCGGCGAGATCCTCTGTGTCGTGGGCGAAACCGGCTCGGGCAAGTCGCTCACCGCGCTCTCGACTATGGGGCTGCTGCCTTCCAACCTGCCGAAACCGCAGGGCGACATCCGCTTCGAGGGTCGTGACCTGCTTTCGCTGTCCCGCCGCGAGCGGCTGCCGCTTCTCGGTCAGCGGCTTGCCATGGTGTTTCAGGAACCCGTCGCGGCGCTGAACCCGATCTACCGGATCGGCACGCAGATGGCCGAGACCTTCCGCCTGCACACCGACCTCTCCTCGCAGGAGATCAACAAGCGGGTGGTCGACCTCTTCCGCGAGGTGCGCCTGCCAGAACCCGAGGCGATCCTGCGCGCCTATCCGCACCAGCTTTCGGGCGGCCAGTGCCAGCGGGTGATGATCGCGACCGCGCTGGCGCTCGACCCCGCCCTGCTGATCGCCGACGAGCCGACGACCGCGCTCGACGTGACGACGCAGGCGAAGATCCTCGAGCTTATGCTCGACCTGCGCCGCGATCATGGCACGGGCATCCTGTTCATCACCCACGACTTCGGCGTGGTGGCCGAGATCGCCGACCGCGTCGCAGTGATGCGCCACGGCAGGCTGGTGGAGATCGGCACGCGCGATCAGGTGCTGATGGATCCGCAGGAAGACTACACCCGTCAGCTCATCGCCGCCGTGCCGCGGCTCGCGCCGAAGACGACCACGGCCAGCCTTGGCGAGACCGTGCTGCGCGCCGTCGGCCTGCGCAAGACCTACCGGACCCGCACGCTGATCGGCGCCGCCCGCGAGGTGCAGGCGCTGAAGGATGTCGATCTCACCCTCGCCCGCGGCGAGACACTCGGCCTCGTCGGCGAAAGCGGCAGCGGCAAGTCCACGCTGGCGCAGGCGGTGATCCGTCTTGTGGAGCCGGATGGCGGCGAGGTCACCATCGACGGCGGCCGCTTCACCGGGCTCAGCGGGCAGGTGCTGCGCGAAGCGCGGCGCA
>NZ_PZKG01000165.1 GCF_003034985.1 Cereibacter changlensis JA139 | reverse complement strand
GCCTCGCCGGCAGCTGCGGCGGCTGCGGCGCTCGCCTGTCGCGCGGCGACGCCGAGTCCTTCGTCGACGACTGGCTGGAGCAGGGGGCTTACCGCGACCGGCTGCTGGACCCGGACCTGACCCATTTTGGCTTCGTGCTGCGCGGCGACGGCGCGGGGCGCAAGGTCGCGCTCGCCCTGTCGGGGTCGGCGCGGGCGGAGTGACCGGCCTGATCTGCGGAGGAAAAGATGGACCGGCTGTGGGAGACGATCCGGGCCAACCGCCGGCACGCGCTGCGGGTCGGGTTGCAGACGGCGGCGGCGGTGCTCTGCGTCCATCTGGTGATGCAGCGGCTGGCGCCCGAGCAGCAGTCCTGGGCGGTGCTCTCGGCTCTGCTGACAATCGGCGCCAGCGCCGACGCCACGCTGCGCGCCGGGCTCGGCCGGATAGGCGGGGCGCTGATCGGGGCGGCGCTCGGGCTGATCTGCGTGGCTCTCCTGGGCAGCTCGACTCTCGCCGCCCTGCTCGTCGCCTCGGTGCTCGGCAATGCCGTCGGCGCGATCCGGGGCAGCCTTGGCTATGCCGCCGTGCTGGCGGCGATCATCGCGCTCGACCCCACGCCGGAGGGTGAAATGGCGCTGTCGCTCGCCGGCGCCATCGTCTTCGGCTCGGTGGCCGGCAGCCTTGCCAGCCTCATCGTCTGGCCGGTCTTCGGTCGCGACCGGGCGGCGCTGTCGCTGCAGCGCGCCTTGCGCGACTGCCGCAGCTTCCTCACGCTGATCGAACACGGCGTCGGCACCGACGACCGCGAGAACCGCGAGAAGGTCAACCTCTCCTTCCGCCGCAACATCAGCGACCTGCGCGACCGCATCGCCGAGACCCGCTTCACCGCCAGCCTGCCCAGCGGCGTCGGGCTGCACAGCGCGGCGGAGAGCGTCGAGGCCTTCTGGTATGCGCTCGTCGTGCTCGACCGGGTGGTGAGCGCCGAACGGCAGGACCTGCCCGCCGGCGCCGTCGAGCAGTTGCAGCCGGTGCTGGCCCGGCTGAGCTCCGAGACCAACCGGATCGTCGACGCCCTGCCGACGGTGACGGCGCCCGGGAAGGGCGAGCCGATCTCACCCGAACCGCTGCGCGACGCGGCGGGCGCCGCCCGCGACCGGGCGTGGAGCCTGACGGCCGGCACCGCCCGACAGGACCGCGCGCTGCAGGCGCTGATCTTCGCGCTGAACGAGATCGAGGAGTCGCTGCTGAAACTGCTGCAGGTGATGCAGCCGGAGGGGGAGCGCGCGCCGGATTGACCGCCGGCCACTGCGTGGAGCCTGACGGATAGGGCCGCGTGGCAGCTGCCCCCGCTCCAGGCGATGTTTCGCCCGGAACGTCATTGGGAGCTGTTGCCGGATCTGCTGACGGTTGGACAGCCCGAGGCGGAGGGTTGGCCGTGCCGTCACTGGCAAACCGTAAGGAGCCTGAGGACCGGGTTGCGCGGCATGACCGTTGCCCTCCACCTCGCCCGTGGAGCCGTCGTGCCGAACCGCTGATCCTGGCGCCAGACGCCCCGCGCGATCCCCGCCCTTGTGGCGGGGTGAGCGCAGGGCAGGGCGCGGGTGGCGTCAGCCCGATGGATGGTCGTGGTGATTTGAACGGTTGTCCGGCGGATCGGCGGTTGGAGGAGCCACCCGGGAGTCGAACCCGGGTCCAGTCGATGCAGCGGCCTCAGCCGAGAGACAGCGCAAAGCCAAGCACTCGCTTGAAGCCTACGCGCTAAGCTCCGCCACCTTGCCAAGAGGTTAACAGAAGCGGAAACCTCTAGCTAAATCAATGACATGCTCTCCGTTTCATGCGTGAAACGCACGGCCCCAGCAGTACCTCCCGGCGCAGGATCGCCCGTAGCGGGAAGGGCTCCGCCTCAGCTGTCGCCCTGCGCCAGACGCGAGGCCCGGAGGCGCCGTGTCTTGGCCTCCCGAGCCTCGTTCTCCTCTTCGATCAGCTGGCGCGCCGCCTCGGTGGTGGCGTCCGCCTTGCGCTGCCGCTCCGAGCGTGGCGGCTGCGCGCCGACATGGCTGCCTTCCGCCCCGGTCTGCGGCGCGCTGCGCATCATCCGCTCGAAGATGTCGAGGCTGGAGCCCGCCTCCATTGGCCGGCTCCGCTCGCTTCTGTCCCGGTTCTGGCTCATTGCTGCGGTTCGAGCGTCAGGCCGGTGAGCACGCAGGGCTCCTCGCCGGATTGCTCCAGCATCAAGCCCGCGTCCGACTGCACCACGCTGCAGGTCATCGGGAAGGGGGTGGTGCCGATATCGCCCTCGGCCTCGGACAGGGTCAGCTTGCCGGCCTCGGTCTCGTAGCTGCCGGCGACCTCCTCGCCCCGCGCCTCGTTGCGCAGCACGAAGCGGCCGTCCTCACCCAGGGTGACGGTCAGCGACCCGGCGGAATAAGCGCCCGGCGCCAGTTCGCCTTCCGCGACCGGCTGCGCGTCCTGCGACGCGGCAGCCTCATCCTGGCCCTCGGCGGGTGCCGAGGAGCCCTGCGTCGCAGCGGCCCCGTCCTCACCCTCGGCGGGGGAGCCCTGCGACGCGGGAGCCTCGTTCTCGCTCTCGGTCGGGGACCCCTGCGACGCAGCGGCCTCGCCCTCGGCGGCTGCCGGGGCCTCCTGGGACTGCAGCTCGCCGATGCGGTTCTCGACCTCGGCCAGCTGCTGGCTGCGCGCGGCCAGATCTTCGGACAGTCTCGTGACCATCTCCTGCACCGACTGGCGCTGCTCGGTCGCGGCGGCGTTGTCGGCGGCGAGGCTGTCGCGGCGTTCGGTCATGGCCTGCAGCTCCTGTGACAGCCCGTCCCGCTCGGCGGTGATCCGGTCCAGCTCGTCGGCCGCCGACGCAAGCGCGGCCTGCAGCGAGGCCTCGGCGTCGCGCGCCTCCTGCACCCGGGTCTCGGCCTCGGAGGATTCGGCGGTCAGACGCGCGGTCTCCTCGGTCAGCACCGACAGCTGCTCCTGCAGCTCGGCCTCGCTCTCGCGCGCCGCGGTCAGCCGCTCGCCGACATCGGCCAGCTCCTGCGTCCGCTCGGCCAAGCTCTGTTCCGCCTCGCTGCGGGCGGTGTCGAAGCCGGCGATCTCCTCGCGCAGCGGGGCCAGCTGCTGCTCGGTCCCGGCGAGATCGGCCTGCCGCTGCTCCAGATCGCTCTGGGCGGCGGCGGCCTGCTCCTGCAGACTGGCCAGCTGCTGCTGCTGCTCGGTCAGCCCGGCCTGGGCGCTGTCGCGCTCGGTGGTCAGCCGGTCGGTTTCTGTGGTCAGCGTCTCGACCTCGCCGCGCAGCGACTCCAGCGTGCCGACGGCCTGGTTCTGCTGCGCCAGCTCCGTCTCCAGACTGGAGCGCGCACTGAGCAGATAGAGCGCGAAGCCCCACCCGATGACGGCAACCACTGCCAGGAGGATGGGCACGGGCCCTTTGAACGTTCTGCCGTCACTCATCTGCGGGATCCTTTCACTACGGTCGGCCAGCCGCCCTCGGGGCGCCGGAACACGGAAGCTTCACGATGCGAACGCGAGGGCCGCGCGGGGGGTTCCCCCGCGTGAAGCGGTTTCTCCCGGAACCCGCGTGGAGGAGCCTGCCGCCGGTTTCCGCCCATGCGTCGCGGCGGGCCGGATCGGCAGGGAACGATTGCCGGTTCCGCCGGTTCACGGGCTTCCTTGGCCAGAGGAGCCGACAGATGCATCGTTCCGCCCTGTTCCTGACCATCCTGCCGATCGCCGCCACCTTCCCGCTTGCAGGGGTCGCCCAGCCGCAGGGCAGCATCGGGCTCTATTCCGACGCCACCGTGCAGGGCAGCATTCTCGAGCCGGAGCCGGTCACCGTCGAGGACGACGCCGAACTGGCGGGGCTCCTCTCGGCGCCGGAGGGCTTTTCGGTCGAGGTCTTCGCCCGCGATCTGAAGAACCCGCGCATGCTTGCGGTGTCGCAGGCCGGCAGGCTCTACGCCACGCGGCGCGATGTGGGCGACGTGATCCTGATCGAGGACGCCAATGGCGACGGCCGGGCCGAGGGTTTCCGCACCGTCGCCTCTCGGCCGGGCATGCATGGCATCGCCTTCGATGGCGAGACGGTCTTCCTCGTCACGGTGAACGATGTCTACCGGGCCGAGGTGGCGGAGGACGGCAGTTTCGGCGCGCTCACCCGGATCATCGACGACCTGCCCGACGGCGGCCAGCATCCGAACCGGACGCTGGCGGTTGGGCCGGACGGCAAGCTCTACATCTCCGCCGGCAGCACCTGCAACGCCTGCGCCGAGACCAGCGTGGAAAGCGCCACCCTGCTGCGCGCCGAACCCGATGGCTCCAGCCGCAGCATCTTCGCCAGCGGCCTGCGCAACACCATCGGCTTCGGCTGGCACCCGGAGACCGGCGTGCTCTGGGGCATGGATCACGGCATCGACTGGCTCGGCGACGAGGAGCAGATCGAGGAGCTGAACCGGATCGAGCAGGGCAAGTCCTATGGTTGGCCCTATGTCTACGGCATGGGCGAGCCCAACCCGCAGGACAACCCGCCGGCCGGTATCACGCTGGAGCAATGGGCCGCGATGTCGACCGACCCGGTGCTCGGCTACACCCCGCACGCCGCGCCGATGCAGATGGCCTTCCACCCCGGCGGCGGCTTCCCGGAAGAACATCGTGGTGACGCCTTCGTCGCGATGCGCGGCTCTTGGAACCGCCGCCCGCCCGCCGGCTACGAGGTGGTGCGGATCGACTTCGACGACGCGGGCGAGCCGCAGTCGGTGGAGCCCTTCCTGACCGGCTTCCTGCAGCAGCAGGAGGACGGTGGCTACGGTTTCCTCGGTCGCCTCGCCGGGGTGGCGGTGGCGCCCGATGGCGCGCTCTTCGTCGCGGATGACACGAACGGGGTGATCTACCGCGTCAGTCATTCCGATGCGGAGGGCGAGGCGGCGGCCGTCTCGCCGCCCGACACCGTGCCGCCGCCGGCGGAGTCGCAGGTGGCGACGGAGCTGGTGCAGGCCTCCGGCGACACGGCGCTGACCGTTTCCGCGCCCTTCGAGGCGGAGGGGATGATCCCGGAGCGTTTTTCCGCCGAGGGTGAGAACATCGCGCCGCCGCTGGAGTGGTCGGAGGGGCTGGAGGGCACCCAGTCCTACGTGCTGATCGTCGACGACCCCGACGCCGCGAGGCCGAAGCCCTTCACCCACTGGATCGCCTATGACATCCCCGCCGGGGTCCGCGCGCTGCGCGAGGGTCTGCCGACCGGGCCGCAGCTGACCGATCCCGAGGGGCTGAAGCAGGGCAGCAACAGCCGGGGTGCGACCGGCTGGACCGGGCCGAAGCCGCCGGTCGGCGATCCGGCCCATGCCTATCACTTCCAGCTCTTCGCGCTCGACACCGCCTCGCTCGGCCTCGATCCGGGTGCTGCGCGGGACGAGGTGCTGGCGGCGATGGAGGGCCATGTTCTGGCCGAAGGCAGCCTCATCGGGCGCTTCGCCCGCGAGTGATCCTGTTTCGACGGCGGGCCGCGGCGGGACGGCGCCGCGCCCTCAGTCCCCTGTGTCGGGGGCGGGGCCGGCGGGCAGGCGGCGGATGTTGGACAGGATCAGGTTGCGCGCCGGCCGGGTCGGCATGCGGTGCAGCGGCAGCGACAGATCCTGCGGCGGCACGTCGTAGCTCATCGCCTGCGTCAGCAGCCGGGCCGCCTCGCGCATGGTCGCCACCGTCAGGCGTTCGCCGGGGCAGCGATGGGTCTCCTCCGGGTCGCCCGCGCCCTGCGGGATAAAGCCGTGGTCGAGCCGCCGCCAGTCCAGCCCGCGCCCGGGATCGAAGACCTGCGGCTCGGGGAACAGCCGCGGGTCGTGCGTGGTGCCGTAGAGGTCGAGGATCACCCAGTCGCCCGCCGCGAAGCCGTGGTCGCGCCAGCGGAACGGCGCCTTCGCCACGCCGGCGACCAGCGGGAAGAACGGGTAGAGCCGCCGGACCTCCTCGACGAAGTACTGCCGCTCGCGGTCGGTCCCGTCCCGCAGCCGGGCGCGCCAGCCGGGATGGTCGTGCAGCGCCATGGCGGTGAACATGATGTAGCGGCCGATCGCCACGACGGGCCGGAGGATGTTGAGGAGCTCGACGACCGCGACCTCCGGGCTCAGCCTTTCGCCGTCATGATCGCGGTGCTCGATTATCGCCCGCAGCGGCGTCTCCCCGTCCGCGGCGCCTGCGCCCCGCGCCGCCTCGACCACGGCGCGCAGCCGGGCCTCGGTGCGGCGGCGGCGGGCGAGCGCGCCCAGGACCGCCGGCCCGACGCTGCCGGCGTTCTCGATCATCGAGGTCAGCTCGCGCGGTTCCAGCTGCGGCACGCCGACCCAGCTGCAGACGGCGCGGGTCAGGATGCGGTTCACCTCGTCATGCAGCACGATCTCTGGCCGGGCGGTCCAGTGCTCCAGCGCGGCGAGCCATTCCTCGCGGAACAGGGCGAGGAAATCCCGTTCGGCCGTGTCGTCGGTCAGCAGCCGGAGGAACAGCGCCTTGCGCTGGCGATGCGCCGCGCCCTCCAGCGACTGCACGCTGCCCTTGTCCTGCAGCAGCCGCATCGTGGTCGGCGGCATCGCCCCCCGCCGCCGGGTGAAGCGGTCGGGGTGGTAGAAGACCCGGGCCGCCTCCTCGCCGCGCAGGCAGGTGGCGCGACGCAGCATCAGCCGGGTGTGGAAGGCATCGGTCCCCAGACGGTCGCAGCGGTTGGAGATGAAGCCGTAACCCTCGCGCAGGAAGGGCAGGGTCTGGTCGAAGCCGGGCAACTGCGGAATGGTCATGGCGTCCTTCCCCGATGCGCCGGGGCGCAATCGCGGCGCTCCGGCGTCCTGTCGCTTCGGCAACCGGTGGGGCGCTTGCATGTTCCCGGCAGGCCCCCCGCCGGGCTCTGCCTGCCTCAGGGCGTTTCCGCGCGCCGGCCGAGCTGCGGCAGGGTGGGCGCGCGCACCGGGAAGTCCAGCCGGTAGCGCGTCCCCTGACCCTCCAGCCTGACGAGGGTCGCCTCAGCCTGCGCCAGCAGCCCCTCGAGGATACGCAACCCCGACCGGCGGTCGGTCGCCGTCGGCGCCCCGATCCCGTC
>NZ_PZKG01000164.1 GCF_003034985.1 Cereibacter changlensis JA139 | reverse complement strand
TCTGGATCCACCGCCGCTGGCGCGCCGGGCGGAAGTAGCGCCGGGAACCGGTCAGCGCAGCCGCGCTGCGGCCAGGATCTCGGCCGGGCCGCTGTTCTGCAGGATCACCACCACCGGCTCGTCGCCCTCGGCCTCGGCCTCGATGTCGAGCGGGGCCTGGCCGCCCCATTCGCCCAGCACCTGCCAAGAGGTGACGATGTTGTGGTAGGTGACGGTCTTGCCGGCGTTCTCGCCGCTCTCGATCTCCACCGTCTGCTTCGGGATGTAGCGCACCAGCTGGATGCGCACCGCCTCGGTCAGCGGCGGATCGGCCTCGGCGATGATCCGCACGCCGCTGCCGTGCCTTTCCAGCCGCAGCGAGACCGGGCGGCCGGCGGCAAGATGGGCCTGCACCAGCGTGGCCAGCTCTTCGGGTTGATGGCCCTCTACCCGCTCCTGGCCGCCGACGATCATCTGCGGCGTGTAGATGGTGCGCGAGCCCGCGGCGCGGGCATAGGATTTCTGCCGGTCGGTGAACTGCGGGTTGGCGAATTGGTCCTTCCAGCCGATGTAATCCCAATAGTCGACATGCAGCGCCAGCGGGATCACCCTTGGGTCGGCGACAAGCATCGCCAGGTATTCATCGGCGGGCGGGCAGGAGGAACAGCCCTGAGAGGTGAAGAGTTCGACGACGACGGCCGGTTCGGACCTCTGGATCGGTTCCTGCGCCATTCCTGCGCCCGTGACTCCGACCCACAGGCCGCAGGCGGCACTGACCATCCATCGCATCTGCATGTCCCGATCCCCGTCTTACGCCTTCCGTTGTAGACACAGCCCCCCCGCCTCGCCAATCAAGGTTTTGCGAGTGTGGCCGGAACTCCGCGCCTCCCGTGCCCCAAAGAACACGAAATTCGCTCTGGATTTTCGGCATACAATTGCATACATAGGCTCTGCTCGCTTGCGTCATCAGCCCCTGTCGGGCATGAACGCTGCGGAACCCGTAGCCAATTTCACCTCGCCACGTTGCCAGGAGGCCCGTATGACCGTCACCGTCGGACACGACAGCCAAAAGACCCGCCAGACCCTGACCGCAGGCGGCGCCACCGTCGCCTATTACTCGATTCCCGCCGCGGAAGCTGCCGGGCTCGGTCAGTTCTCGCGCCTGCCGGCCGCGCTGAAGGTCGTTCTCGAGAACATGCTGCGCTTCGAGGACGGCAAGACGGTTTCGGTCGACGACATCCGCGCCTTCTCGGAATGGGGCGCCAACGGCGGCAAGAACCCGCGCGAGATCGCCTACCGCCCGGCCCGCGTGCTGATGCAGGACTTCACCGGCGTTCCCGCCGTGGTCGACCTCGCAGCGATGCGCGACGGCATCCTCGGGCTCGGCGGCAACGCCCAGCAGATCAACCCGCTCGCCCCGGTCGATCTGGTCATCGACCACTCGGTGATGATCGACGAATTCGGCAATCCGCGCGCCTTCCAGATGAACGTGGACCGCGAATACGAGCGGAACATGGAGCGCTACACCTTCCTCAAGTGGGGCCAGAAGGCGTTCAACAACTTCCGCGTCGTGCCGCCCGGCACCGGCATCTGTCACCAGGTGAACCTCGAATACCTGTCCGAGACCGTCTGGCTCGACGCCGACCAGAACGGCGAGCAGGTCGCCTATCCCGACACGCTGGTCGGCACCGACTCGCACACCACCATGGTGAACGGTCTGGCCGTTCTCGGCTGGGGCGTCGGCGGGATCGAGGCCGAGGCCGCGATGCTGGGCCAGCCGGTGTCGATGCTGATCCCCGAGGTCATCGGCTTCAAGCTGACCGGCGCCATGGTCGAGGGCACCACCGCCACCGACCTCGTGCTGAAGGTCGTGCAGATGCTGCGCAAGAAGGGCGTCGTCGGCAAGTTCGTCGAGTTCTACGGCGAGGGCCTCGACCGTCTGCCGCTGGCCGACCGCGCGACCATCGCCAACATGGCGCCGGAATATGGCGCAACCTGCGGCTTCTTCCCGATCGACAACGAGACGCTGCGCTACCTGCGCAACACCGGCCGCGACGAGACCCGTGTGGCGCTGGTGGAGGCCTATGCCAAGGCCAACGGCATGTGGCGCGACGAGGGCTACGACCCGATCTACACCGACACGCTGCATCTCGACATGGGCGAGATCGTTCCGGCCATCTCGGGCCCGAAGCGCCCGCAGGACTTCCTGCCGCTGACCGATGCGAAAGCCTCCTTCGCCCGCGAGATGGAAGCCTCGTTCAAGCGTCCGCTGGGCAAGGAGATGCCGGTCGAAGGCGAGGACTACTCCATGCATTCGGGCAAGGTGGTGATCGCCTCGATCACCTCCTGCACCAACACCTCGAATCCCTATGTGATGATCGGCGCCGGTCTGGTGGCGCGCAAGGCGCGTGCGCTGGGTCTGACCCGCAAGCCCTGGGTGAAGACCTCGCTCGCCCCCGGGTCGCAGGTCGTGTCGGAATATCTGGAGGCGGCGAACCTTCAGGAAGATCTCGACGCCATCGGCTTCAACCTCGTGGGCTACGGCTGCACCACCTGCATCGGCAACTCCGGCCCGCTGCAGCCGGAGATCTCGGCGGCGATCAACGAGGGCGACCTCGTGGCGGCGGCGGTGCTGTCGGGCAACCGCAACTTCGAGGGGCGCATCAGCCCCGACGTGCGGGCGAACTACCTCGCCTCCCCGCCGCTCGTGGTGGCCTATGCGCTGGCCGGTGACATGAACATCGATCTGACCACCGAGCCGCTCGGGATGGGCACCGATGGGCCGGTCTATCTGAAGGACGTCTGGCCGACCAATGCCGAGATCGCGGAACTGGTCGAAGCCACCGTGACCCGCGCCGCCTTCCAGAAGAAATACGCCGACGTCTTCAAGGGCGACGAGAAGTGGCAGGCGGTGCAGACGCCGGACTCCGAGACCTACGACTGGCCGGCGAGCTCGACCTACATCCAGAACCCGCCCTACTTCCGCAACATGTCGAAGGAGCCGGGGGTGATCTCCAACATCACCGGCGCGCGGGTGCTGGCGCTTCTGGGCGACATGATCACCACCGACCACATCTCGCCCGCGGGCTCGTTCAAGGAGACGACGCCGGCCGGGAAATACCTGACCGAGCGTCAGGTCTCGCCGCGCGAGTTCAACTCCTACGGGGCGCGGCGCGGCAACCACGAGGTGATGATGCGCGGCACCTTCGCCAACATCCGCATCAAGAACGAGATGCTGGCGGGCGTCGAGGGTGGCTACAGCCTCGGGCCGGACGGCGAGCAGACCTCGATCTTCGACGCCTCGATGGCCTATCAGGCGGCGGGCACGCCCCTGGTGATCTTCGGCGGCATCGAATACGGCGCGGGCTCCAGCCGCGACTGGGCGGCCAAGGGCACGGCGCTCCTGGGCGTCAAGGCGGTGATCGCCGAGAGCTTCGAGCGCATCCACCGCTCCAACCTCGTCGGCATGGGGGTCATCCCCTTCGAGTTCACCAACGGCGACACCCGCAAGACGCTTGGCCTGAAGGGTGACGAGGTCGTGTCGATCTCGGGTCTCGACGGCGATCTCGTGCCGCTGTCGATGGTGCCCTGCACCATCACCTATGGCGACGGCACGGTGAAGACGATCCAGCTGAAGTGCCGGATCGATACCGAGATCGAGATCGAATATGTCGAGCATGGCGGCGTGCTGCACTACGTGCTGCGCGATCTGGCCAAGGCCGGCTGATCTGCCTGACCGCGAAACGCAAACGCCCCGGCCGAAAGGCCGGGGCGTTCTGCTTTCCAGGGTCCGGCGGGCCTCAGACCATCGGCTTGAGGATCTCGACCTCCTCGCCGTCGCGCAGCGCTGTGTAGAAGCAGGAGCGGCGGTTGGTGTGGCAGGCGGGGCCGGCCTGATCGACCAGCAGCAAGAGGCAGTCGCGGTCGCAATCGACCCGCATCTCGCGCAGGGTCTGCAGGTGGCCCGAAGTCTCGCCCTTCACCCAGAAAGCCTGACGCGAGCGAGACCAATAGGTCACCGTCCCGGTCTCCAGCGTGCGGGCGACGCTCTCGGCGTTCATCCAGGCCATCATCAGCACCTCGCCGCTGGCATGGTCCTGGGCGATGGCCGGGATCAGCCCCTTCGCGTCATAGGTCAGGGTCTCGGGATCGAAAGCCATGGCATCCTCCTTTGCAAAGCGCGGGCGCGGGCCTATCTAGAACCGGCGCGGCAAAGAGGAAAGCCATGAGCGACGATCTGATCCAGCTTTACTCGGGCCGCATCCTGGAACTGGCGGCCGACATCCCGCATCTGGGCCGCCTGCCCGATCCGCAGGGCTCGGCCAAGCGGCGCTCGCCGCTCTGCGGCTCGACGGTGACGGTGGATGTGGCGCTGAAGGACGGGCGGGTGGAGACCTTCGCGCAGGACGTGAAGGCCTGCGCGCTGGGACAGGCCGCGGCCTCGGTCATGGGCCGGGCGCTGGCCGGGCGCAGCTTGGCCGAAGTGGAGGCGGCGCGCGACGCGCTGCGCGCCATGCTGAAGGAGGGCGGCCCCGTTCCCGCTGCGCCCTTCGAGGGCTTCGAGGTGCTGCTGCCGGCGCGCGACTACCGCAACCGCCACGCCTCGATCCTGCTGCCGCTGGAGGCGGCGGCGGAAGCCATGGCGAAGGCGACCGAAACCGCCTGACGCCCTGCCCGAGCATAAAAAAGACCGCCGCGCGTCGAAGGACGGCGGCGGCCAGGAAGGGTCTGTCAGGACAGGCAGTTGGCATCCATGGGGACGGATGCACGGACAGACCGCAGGCAAATCTCAGAGCGCGCTCGGCAGGTAGAGCGCGGCGATCAACAGCGAGAACAGCGAGGCGACGCCGATGGCGTCCTCCAGCAGCGTGGCGGAGGAGCGGGTCAGAAGGGCCTTCAACTCGGTCAGCATGGCAGTTCTCCCTGTTGCTTGTTCCTATATTGTTCTCATTGATTCGGGATTCTGTAAAGAACTTTTTAGGAACACTTAACGGGGAGAGGACGGCAGGCCACAGCGCCGGCCGGGGCCGGGCAGGGTTTTCCTGGGGACGGAAGAGAGGTCAGCCGATCGAGATCAGCCGGATGGCGCGGTCCTGATCCAGGAGCCACAGCAGGCTGCGCGCCGCCATGCCGCGCGGGCTCTCCAGCTTGGGATCGTCGTGCAAGAGCTTGCGCGCATCGCTCTGCGCCACGGCCATCAGCCCCGCCTGCCGCTCCAGATCGGCGACGCGGAAGCGCGGCAGGCCGGATTGCGCGGTGCCGATCAGGTCGCCCGCGCCGCGGATCGCCAGATCCTCCTCCGCGATGCGGAAGCCGTCCTCGGTCTCGCGCAGCATGGCCAGTCGGCGCTCGCCGGTCTCGGACAGCGGCGGTTGGTACATCAGCAGGCAGGTGGACTGCGCCGCGCCGCGCCCCACCCGGCCGCGCAGCTGGTGCAGCTGGGCGAGGCCGAAAATTTCCGCCCGTTCGATCACCATGATCGAAGCATTGGGCACGTTCACCCCGACCTCGATCACCGTGGTCGCCACCAGCACCTTGGTCTCGCCGCGCACGAAACGCGCCATCGCCGCGTCCTTCTCGGCGGGCGTCAGCTGCCCGTGGACCAGACCGACGACGCCCTCGCCCAAGGCCGCGCGCAGATGCTGGAAACGCGCCTCGGAAGAGGCGTAATCCACCACCTCGCTATCCTCCACCAGCGGGCAGACCCAATAGGCCTGCCGCCCCTCCGCCACGCGCTGGCGCAGATTGGCCACCACCTCGTCCAGCCGCTCGGTGGAGACCACGGCGGTCTTCACCGGGCTGCGGCCTGCGGGCTTTTCGTCGAGCACGGAAACATCCATGTCGCCATAGCTCGCCAGCGCCAGGCTGCGCGGGATCGGCGTCGCCGTCATCACCAGCACATCCGCCGCCTGCCCCTTGGCCCCCAGCTCCATCCGCTGCGACACGCCGAAGCGGTGCTGCTCGTCGATCACCGCAAGCCGCAGGTCGCGGAACTCGACGCCCTTCTGGAAGACGGCATGGGTGCCCACGAGGATGCCGGTCTCGCCCGAGGCCAGCGCCGCGAGCTTCGCCGCCCGCTCGGACCCCTTGTCGCGCCCGGTCAAGAGCGCCAGCCGCAGCCCCGCCGCCTCGGCCAGCGGCGCCAGGCTTTCGACATGCTGGCGGGCGAGGATCTCGGTCGGGGCCATCATCACGCCCTGCCCGCCGGCCTCCACCGCGATCAGCAGCGCGAGGAAGGCGACCAGCGTCTTGCCCGAACCGACATCGCCCTGCAGCAGCCGGTTCATCCGCGAGGGCTGCGCCATGTCGGCGGCGATCTCGGCCACAGCGCGGCTCTGCGCGGCGGTGGGCTTGTAGGGCAGGCTCGCCAGCACCTTCGCCTGCAGCGCCTCGGTGCCGCGGCTTACCATGCCCTTGCCCTTGCGCAGCGAGGCCCGGGCCAGGGCGAGCGTCAGCTGATGCGCGAAGAGCTCGTCATAGGCGAGCCGCATCCGCGCCGGGGCAGTGAAGGCCAGATCGGCGGGCGAGGCGGGGGCATGCACGGAACGGATCGCGTCGAGCCAATCCGGCCAGCCCTCCCGCGCCTTCTGGCCGGGGTCGATCCACTCGGCGAGCTCCGGCGCGCGGGCCACGGCCGATGCGGCGGCGCGGGTGACCAGCTTCTGCGTCAGCCCCGCCGCCAGCGGGTAGACCGGCTCGTAGCCCTTCAGCTCCCCCGCCTCCTCGGGTCGCAGGATGTGGTCGGGATGCACCATCTGGGCGATGCCGTCGAAGATCTCCACCCGGCCCGAAACGATGCGCTTCTGCCCGGTCGGCAGCAGCGTGGCGAGGTAGTCGCCACGGGCATGGAAGAACACCAGCTGGAACTCCAGCTGCGCGTCGCGCACCATGACGCGGTAGGGCCCGCCCTTGCGCCGCGACGGGAAATGGCTGCCGATGGTGACCTCCACCGTCACCGTCACAGGCGGCACCACATCCCGCACCGAGTTGCGCCGTTCGCGGTCCACCCCGGAATGTGGCAGCAGGTACAGCAGGTCCTTCGGCTTCTCCACCCCCAGCCCGGCAAAGGCCTTGGCAGTCTTCGGCCCCACGCCTTCCAGCGTTTCCAGCCCGGCGTAGAGCGGGAACAGGACCTCCGGGCGGCTCATGCGTCGCCGATCAGCGCGATCCAGGCGTCCTCGTCGATCATCTCGACGCCGAGCGCCTCGGCCTGCTTGGCCTTGC
>NZ_PZKG01000163.1 GCF_003034985.1 Cereibacter changlensis JA139 | reverse complement strand
ATATTCAAGCCAATATGAAAGTGCTGTGATGTTGTTGAGCCTGTCGGGCGTCGAGAAGTCCTATCCCACCGGTGAAGGCCCGCTGACGGTGCTGCATGGCATCGACATGAAGCTCGACGCCGGGCAGAGCTTGGCGCTGACCGGGGAATCCGGCAGCGGCAAGAGCACCTTGCTGCATCTGGTGGCGGGGCTCGACAAGTCCGATGCCGGGCAGATCCTGATCGACGGGCAGGACATCGCGCAGGCGGGCGATGCGGCGCGGGCGGCGCTGAGGCGGGGCACCGTGGGGCTGGTGTTCCAGCAGTTCAACCTGATCCCCTCGCTCGACGTGGCGGCGAACCTCGCCTTTCAGGCCCGGCTCTCGGGGCGGCACGATCCGGCCTGGCAGGCCGAGCTCGCGCAGGTGCTGGGGCTGGAGCCGATGCTGCGCCGCTACCCCGAGCAGCTGTCGGGCGGGCAGCAGCAGCGCGTGGCGATCGGGCGGACACTGGCGGCGCGGCCCAAGCTGGTGCTGGCCGACGAGCCGACCGGCAATCTGGACGAGGCGACTGGCGACGCGGTGATGGCGCTGTTGCTGCGGCTGGTGGCGCAGACCGGGGCGGCGCTGCTGATGGTCACCCATTCGATGCGGCTGGCCGACCGGCTGGGCGGGCGGCTGCATCTGGCCTCGGGGCGCGTCACGTGATCCGCGCCGGGCTCGGGGCGCTGCTGTCGCATTGGCGGCGCAGCCCGCTGCAGCTCGCCATGCTGCTCTTGGGCCTGTCGCTGGCCACGGCGCTCTGGTCCGGGGTGCAGGCGATCAATGCGGAGGCCCGCGCCAGCTACGCCCGCGCCGCCGAGACGCTGGGGCAGGACCAGCTGTCGCGGCTGGTGGCCGACCGTCCGATCCCGCAGGAGGTCTATGTCACGCTGCGCCGGGCGGGCTGGCTGGTCTCCCCGGTGGTCGAGGGGCGGCTGACGGTGGGGCGGCGCAGCCTGCGGCTGATCGGCATCGACCCGCTGAGCCTGCCGGTGGAGGCGCAGCAGGTTGAGTTCGGCGAGGGCAATGCGCTGCTGCCCTTCCTCACCCCGCCCGGGCTGCTTTATGTGAACGCCGAAACGCAAACCCGGATCGAAGGCGCGGAGCTGCCGCCGCTGCGCCTGTCGGAAAGCCTGCCGCCCGGCACGGCGCTGACCGATATCGGGCAGGCGCAGAGACTACTGGGCAGCGGGCCCACGGTGTCGCATCTGCTGGTGCATCCCGGCTCGCCGCAGCCGCCGCTCGACCCGGCGCTGGGGCTGGTCCTGCAGGCGCCGCAGGACGGCTCGGAGCTGGCGCGGCTGACCGACAGCTTCCACCTGAACCTCACCGCCTTCGGGCTGCTCGCTTTCGCGGTGGGGCTCTTCATCGTGCATTCCGCCATCGGCCTTGCCTTCGAGCAGCGCCGCCCGGTGTTCCGCACCCTGCGGGCGCTCGGCCTTTCGGGGCGGATGCTGACCGGGCTCTTGCTGGGCGAGCTGATGCTGCTGGCGCTGGTCGCCGGGATGATCGGCGTGGCCCTCGGCTATGGGGTGGCCGCGCTGCTGCTGCCCGATGTGGCGGCGACCCTGCGCGGGCTCTACGGCGCCGAGGTGCCGGGGGTGCTGAGCCTGCGGCCCGGCTGGTGGCTGGCCGGGCTCGGCATTGCGGTGCTGGGCACGCTGGTCTCGGCGGCGCAGAGCCTGTGGCGGGTCTGGCGCCTGCCGCTGCTGGCCCCTGCGCAGCCGAGGGCCTGGGCGCGGGCCTCGGAACGGGCGCTGCGCTGGCAGGCGGGGGGCGGGCTCGCCCTGCTGACCGTGGCGCTGGGGCTGATGCTTGGCGGGCATGGGCTGGTGGCCGGGTTCGGGGTGCTGACCGGGCTGCTTCTTGGCGCGGCGCTGCTGCTGCCGGTGCTGCTCTGGGCCGGCATGTGGGCGGGCGAGCGGCTGGCGCGCGGGGTGCTGGCGCAATGGTTTTGGGCCGACACGCGGCAACAGCTGCCGGGCCTGTCCTTGGCGCTGATGGCACTGCTGCTGGCCTTGGCGGCGAATATCGGCGTCGGCACCATGGTGTCGAGCTTCCGGTTGACCTTCACCGGCTGGCTCGACCAGCGGCTGGCGGCAGAGCTCTACCTGACCGCGCGCAGCGAGGCGGAGGCCGCCGAGATGGTGGCCTGGCTGGAGCCCCGCACCGATGCGATTCTGCCGATCTTCAGCGCCGGGACCGAGGTTCTGGGGCAGCCGGCGGAGCTTTACGGCGTCACCGACCACGCCACCTACCGAGATCATTGGCCGCTGCTTCAGGCGCTGCCCGACGTCTGGGACCGCGTGGCCTTGGGCGATGCGGCGCTGGTGAACGAGCAGCTGGCCCGGCGCGAGGGCCTCGTTCCCGGCGATCCGCTGGTGCTTCCCGAATGGCAGGGCGAGATCGCCGGGATCTACAGCGATTTCGGCAACCCCGAGGCGCAGGTGATCGTTTCCACCGACCGGCTGCTGGCGCTGCATCCCGAGGTGTCGCGGCTGCGCTACGGCCTGCGCGTGGCGCCGGAGCAGGCGGCGGATCTGGCCGAGGAGATGCGGCAGCGCTTCGGGCTGGGCGAGACCGGGCTGGTGGATCAGGCCAGCATCAAGGGCTTCTCGCTGGCGATCTTCGAGCGCACCTTTGCGGTGACCGCGGCGCTCAACGTGCTGACGCTGGGCGTGGCGGGGCTGGCGATGTTCGCCAGCCTGATGACGCTCTCCGGGATGCGCCTGCCCCAGCTGGCGCCGGTCTGGGCCATGGGGCTCACCAAGGCGCGGCTGGCGCGGCTCGACCTGCTGCGCACGCTGTTGCTGGCAGCGGTGACGATGCTGGCGGCGCTACCTCTGGGGCTGGCGCTGGCCTGGGTGCTGCTGGCCGTGGTGAATGTCGAGGCTTTCGGCTGGCGGCTGCCGATGCATGTCTTCCCGGCGGAATGGCTGAGGCTGGGCGCGCTGGCCCTGCTGGCGGCCGCCATCGCTGCCGCCATTCCGGTGCGCAGGCTGGCGCGGCTGGCGCCGTCGGACCTCTTGCGGGTTTTTGCGAATGAACGTTAGGTATCTTGCCCTGATCGGCCTGCTGGCCTCGCCGTTGCATGCGCAGGGCTTCGCCGGGCTCGGCGCCGAGGTCGAGGGCTTCGCCGTGCCCGCGCCGGGCCGGGGCTTCGAGTTTCCCGCCGATCACGGCGCGCATCCGGACTACCGGATCGAATGGTGGTATCTGACCGCCACCCTCACCGGCGAGGACGGCCGCGACTACGGCGCGCAATGGACGCTGTTCCGCTCGGCCCTCGCCCCCGAGGAGCGCGAGGGCTGGCAGAGTCCGCAGCTCTGGCTCGCCCATGCCGCGCTGACCACGCCCGACACGCATCACGTCGCCGAGAAACTGGCGCGCGGCGGCATCGGGCAGGCGGGGGTGACGGCGGCGCCCTTCGAGGCCTGGATCGACGACTGGCAGATGTTGGGGACCGCCGCGGAGGGCGATGCGCTCTCGGCGCTGCGGGTCACGGCCAGCGGCGAGGGCTTCGGCTACGATCTTGCGCTCCGCGCCACCGGGCCCCTGGTGCCGCAGGGCGAGGGCGGCTATTCGGTGAAATCGGCGGCGGGTCAGGCGAGCAACTACTACTCGCAGCCGTTCTACGAGGTGGAGGGCAGCATCCGCGTGGCGGGCGCGCCGCTGGCGGTCACCGGCAAGGCATGGCTCGACCGCGAGTGGTCCTCGCAGCCCCTGGCCGCGGATCAGACCGGGTGGGACTGGTTCTCGCTGATGTTCGACGATGGCGCGCGGCTGATGGGATTCCGGCTGCGCGACGGCGGGGCGGGCTATACCAGCGCGACATGGATCGCGGCGGATGGCACGCCGACGCCGATGCCGCCGGGCGCGCTGCAGGTGACGCCGCTGCGCGAGGCGCGCGTCGCCGGGCGCGATGTGCCGGTGGACTGGCGCGTGGTGCTGCCCGAAAAGGGGCTCGACGTGACGGTGGCGGCGATGAACGATCAGGCCTGGATGACGACCAGCCTGCCCTATTGGGAAGGGCCGATCCGCATCTCGGGCAGCCATTCCGGGCGCGGCTATCTGGAGATGACCGGCTACTGAACCGGGATCACATCCACCGCATGCCGGGTCTTCTGCTTGCCCGGCCCGCGCAGGATGCCGGAGACCGGGGCGACATCGCCGTAATCCCGGCCATGGGCGACAACGACGTGATCGGCGCCGATCAGGCAGTCGTTGGTCGGATCGAACTCCACCCAGCCCTGCGCCTCGCCGCACCAGGCCCGGACCCAGGCATGCATGGCATCGGCGCCTTCCAGACGCGGGCGGCCCGGCGGCGGCGTGGTCCGCAGGAAGCCCGAGACATAGGCGGCGGGAATGCCGAGCCCGCGCAGCCCGGCGATCATGATCTGGGCAAAATCCTGACAGACACCGTGTCGATGCGCAAAAGCCTCGGCAGGCGGGGTGTCGACCGTGGTGGCGCTGCCGTCGAAGGTCATGTCGCGGTGCAGCGCCCGGCCCAGCGCCTCGACCGCGGCCCGGGTAGTCGGCGCCCCTTCGGTCGCCTCGCGGGCATAGGCGGTGATCTCGCCCACCGGATGGATGCGCGGCGAGGCGGCGAGGAAGTGGTGCGGCGCATCGCCCCTCAGGCTGCGGCAGGCGGTGAGAGCCGCCTCCAGTTCCCCGAGCGGGGTGGAACTGTCTTCACCATAGCCGGGAAAGCAGCGGTCGACCCTCGCTGTCGCGGTGAAGGCGATGTCGGAATGGTCGCTGGTCAGCGCCACTTCGACCGTCCGGTTGCCGAAGAAATCCGCGAACTCCCCCCGATCCGCCGGGCGCGGGCTGATGGCGACGGCGGCCTGCGACACCTCCTGCACACCGGGCAGATGCAGCGGCAGCAGCCGCAACAGATGCCGCCCCCCGGTCGCCGGGCGGGCGTAGTGATAGGTGACGGCGAGGCGGATGTGATACTGCATCAGCGCAAATAGGTTTCGGTCAGAAGGTCGGAGATGCCCCAGATCTCGCTGCGCAGCCGCCAGAGCGCGTCGGTGTCCAGCCGTTCCGCCCGCTCGGTCGCGAGGTTGGTGTGGCAGCGCAGCACGGCGCGCGACAGGTCCGAGAGCTGCCCCGCCACCTGCGCCCGCGGCAGGAGCGCCACCTGATCGCGGATGCCGTCGAGCTGGAACTGGATCGCGCGCGGGTTCCTGCTGTCCAGCGCCAGAAGGTCGATCACCGTCTCGCGCGTGGTGGAGACCGTGTAGCGGCGGCGGTGCGACATGACGGAATCGCCGAATTCCACCGCCAGATCCAGCGCGCCCTCCGGCGCCCAAGGGTCGGCCAGCGTCGCCAGCACCGAAGACATCCCGGCGGCGCGTTCGATGAAGCGCCCCAACTCCAGAAAGCGCCAACCCATGAAGCGATACATGTTCTCGTGGATCAGCCCCGAAAAGCCGGTGAGCTTGCGCAGGAGCGTAGTGATCGCCCGCGCCGCATCGTCGCCCGGCTGCACCCGCTCGGCCAGGCGGCGGGTGGACTTGTCGAGATCGGCCAGCGCCGACCAGCCATCCGGCGAGAAACGGTCACGCACCTGCCCGGCGCTGGCCACCGCATTGCCGAGCGTGGAGATCAGCCCCTTGGGGATGCCCTGCTCCGGGTCCACCCCCTGCCCCTTGAACAGCGGCGCCAGCGCCGCGAGCAGCGGCCCCTTGGGGTCTCCGGTCTCGGCCATCCGCGTGTGATGCGCCCGCACCAGCCGCATGATGCCCTCGGTCCGCTCGACATAGCGGCCGAGCCAGTAGAGGTTGTCGGCCGAGCGCGAGGGCAGCGCGCCCAGCTCGGCCCGCACATAGGGGCCCTGCGCCGGGATCATCGTCGCAGGCTCCACCGCGCCGGAGCTGACGATCCAGACATCCGCCGCCGCCCCGCCGCGCTGCATGGCGATGGCCTTGGGATCGCTGGTGCGGCCGATCCGGGCAAAGCCGCCGGGCATCACCTGCCAGCCCTCGGGCGTGCGGGCGAGGAAGACGCGCAGGCTCATCGGCCGCGGCACCAGCGCGCCGTCGATATGGGCGGGCGTGGTCGAGAGCTTCACCGACTCCTGCCCGACGAGGGTCCGGCCCTCGCGCTCCAGCCAGCCCGCCAGATCGCCGTCGGGCACCTGCCCCTCGGCCAGCGCCGCCAGATCGTCCTCCAGGGGCTGCCGGGTGGACAGCGCGGGGCTGATGATCATGCGGTCCGGATGGGCCGCGACATGCGCCCGCTCCTTCGCCTGCCCGCACCACCATGTCGCGATATTGGGCAGGATCAGATCCTCGCCCAACAGCGCCCTGGCGATGCGCGGCATGAAGGCGAGGAAGGCCCGCGTCTCCAGCACGCCCGAGCCGAGCCCGTTGACCACCGTGGCCGAGCCGTGGCGCAGCGCCGAGACG
This sequence comes from Cereibacter changlensis JA139, assembly GCF_003034985.1. Classification (GTDB taxonomy): domain Bacteria; phylum Pseudomonadota; class Alphaproteobacteria; order Rhodobacterales; family Rhodobacteraceae; genus Cereibacter; species Cereibacter changlensis. The sequence continues at coordinate 945 of NZ_PZKG01000163.1, read as the reverse complement.
AAGCCCGGCGTGCCCAACCGCGAGGCGCCCTCCAGTTCCAAGGGGTCGGCATAGGCGCCGTCGAGCCGGCGCCAGAGCACCGAGATCGGCTTCAGCCCGGCGACGGTGCGCACCATCAGCGCGCCATCCACCACCGTCAGATCCTCGCCCTGCAGCAGCATGAAGCCGAGGTAGCGGGCGATATAGGCGTGTTCGTAATAGGTCTCGTTCAGCGGCCCCGGCGTCAGGATGCCCACGCGGCTGTCGGGATCGGCCCGCAGCCCCAGAAGCGCGTCCCGGAAGGTGCGGAAGAACCCGGCAAGCCGGTGCACATGCGCCTCGGCATAGAGATCGGAGAAGACCCGCGCCACCGCCACCCGGTTCTCCAGCGCGAAACCCGCGCCCGACGGCGCCTGCGCCCGGTCGCCCAGCACCCACCAGGTGCCATCCGGCCCGCGCCCGATCTCGAAGGCGAGGAAATGCAGATGATGCCCGCCGCGCGGCGCGACATCGACCAGCGCCCGCAGCCATTCCGGGTTGCCCGCCACCAGCGAGGGCGGCAGCACGCCCTCGGCCACCAGCCGGTTCGGGCCGTAGAGATCGGCCATCAAGGCTTCCATCAGCGCCGCCCGCTGCACCAGCCCGGCGGTGAGCGTGGCCCATTCGGCCTCCTCGATCAGCACCGGGATATGGCTCAGGGGCCAGGCCCGCTCGGTCGAGCCCTCGGCGGAATACTGGCGGAAGAACACACCCGCATCGCGCAGATACTGGTCGCCCCGGGCGAAGCGGCGGGTCACCTCCTCGGGCGCGAGCGCTGCGAAATGCTTCAGGAAGGCGCGCCAGACCGGGCGCACCTCGCCCTGCGGGTCGAGGAGTTCATCCGACACGCCCGGCAGGGTGTGATATCCGTCCAGCACCGAAGGCAGACCGGGAGCGTGGCGCGCCTTTCTGTCCATCTAGAGCCCT
>NZ_PZKG01000162.1 GCF_003034985.1 Cereibacter changlensis JA139 | reverse complement strand
GGGGGGCTGGCGCTCTTCACCATCCTGTTCGGCACCCGCAACCTCGACGCCAACGAGCAGCACACCGGGGTGGTGATGGCCATCGCGGTGGAGGCGGTGGTGAAGCTGGTGGCGCTGCTGGCGGTCGGGATCTTCGTGGTCTGGGGCATCGCCTCGGGGCCTGCCGACATCATCGCCCGGATCGACGCCTCGCCGATCGCCGACTGGGATCTGCAGCCGGGCCGTTGGGCCGGGCTGATGTTCCTCGCGGCGGCGGCGGTGGTCTGCCTGCCGCGGATGTTCCAGGTGCTGGTGGTGGAGAATTCCGACGAGCGGCATCTGGCGACGGCGAGCTGGGCCTTCCCGCTCTACATGCTCTTGATGAGCCTCTTCGTGGTGCCGATCGCGGTGGTGGGGCTGCAGGTGATGCCGGAGGGCACCAACCCCGACCTCTTCGTGCTGACGCTGCCGCTGCACTACGGGCAGGGCGGGCTGGCGATGCTGGCCTTTCTCGGCGGGTTCTCCAGCGCCACCTCGATGGTGATCGTCGCGGCCATCGCGCTGGCGACCATGGTGTCGAACCATATCGTCATGCCGCTCTGGCTGTCGATGCGGCCGCAGCCGGCGGTGTCGGGCGACGTGCGGCGGCTGGTGCTCCTGTCGCGGCGGCTGTCGATCGCCGGGGTGCTGGCCTTGGGCTTTGCCTATTACCGGCTGTCGGGCGGGGCGGGGGCGCTGGCGGCGATCGGGCTGATCTCCTTCGTCGGGGTGGCGCAGATCCTGCCGGCGATGCTGGGCGGGATCTTCTGGCGCGGCGCGACCCGGGTGGGGGCGGTGCTGGGGCTGGGGATCGGCTTCGGCCTTTGGTGCTACACCCTGTTCCTGCCCTCCTTCGGCGAGGCGGTGATCCCGGCGCGGATGCTGGCCGAGGGGCCCTTCGGCATCGGCTGGCTGCGGCCGCAGGCGCTGTTCGGGGTCGAGGGCATGGACCCGCTGCTGCACGCCACCTTCTGGTCGATGGTGCTGAACAGCATCGCCTTCTGCCTCGGCTCGGTGCTCACCTTCCCCGGCCCGGTGGAGCGGGCGCAGGGCGCGGCCTTCGTCAACGTCTTCGAGCGCGGCGGCTCCGGGCCGCAGGGCTGGGCGCAGGGCAAGGCCGAGGCGGAGGACCTGCTGGTGATGGCGCAGCGCATCCTCGGCGAGGAGCCGGCGCTGGCGCTGTTTCAGGCCGAGGCGCGGGCGCAGGGCAAGGCGGGCTACCTGCCCGACCCGGTGCCCGCCTTCGTCGAGCGGCTGGAGCGCCGGCTGGCGGGCTCGGTGGGCGCGGCCACGGCGCATGCGATGATCTCGCAGCTGGCGGGGCGGGCGGCGGTCTCGGTCGAGGATCTGATGGCGGTGGCCAACGAGACGGCGCAGATCATGGAATATTCGGCTCGGCTCGAGGCGCAGCAGGCCGAGCTGACCCGCACCGCGCGGCAGCTGCGCGAGGTGAACGAGAAGCTGACCCAGCTCTCGGTGCAGAAGGACGCCTTCCTTGGCCAGATCAGCCACGAGCTGCGCACGCCGATGACCTCGATCCGCGCTTTCTCGGAGATCCTGATGGAGGGCGGGTTGCCGCCCGAGGTGACGGCGCGGCAGGCCGGGATCATCCATCAGGAGGCGATCCGGCTGACCCGGCTGCTCGACGACCTTCTGGACCTCAGCGTGCTGGAGAACGGCTCGGTGCAGCTGACGCTGGGGCTGGCCAATATCGGCGAGATGATCGACCGGGCCTTGCAGGCGGCGGCGCATACGCGGCCGGAGCGCAGCTTCGTGGTGATCCGCGATCCGGCCGCCGAGGCGCTTTTCGTGCAGACCGACGCCGACCGGCTGGCGCAGGTCTTCATCAACCTGATCTCCAACGCGCGGAAATACTGCGACGCCGAGCGGCCGGAGCTGCGGATCTCGGTCCGGCAGAAGGGCGGGCGGGTGACGGTGGATTTCGTCGACAACGGCTCGGGCATCCCCAAGGCCAGTCAGGCGCTGATCTTCGAGAAATTCGCCCGGCTGACCGACCAGACCCGGGCGGGCGGCGCCGGGCTGGGCCTCGCGATCTGCCGCGAGGTGATGGCCAATCTCGGCGGCACGATCAGCTACCTGCCGGGGCAGGGCGGCGCGGCCTTCCGGGTGGTGCTGCCGCTGCGGCTGCAAAAAGCCGGGCCGACCTAACGCTTTGGTAAGCCTGACATGCGAAGGCTGGGGGCCGGAGGACCAGCGGGGCAGACGTGGATCGAGGCGTGATCAGGCGGAAGATCGAGGCGTCGACCAAACCGGCGGATGAGGGTCTCGCCGGGGCGGAGCGGGGGCTGCGCATGGCGCTGGCCCGCGCGGCGCGCGACTGCTTCACGCTGGATCTGGAGGTGGCGCGGCTGGGCTGCGACCGCCGCTCGCTGGCCGAACTGCTGGAGCTGCCGCCGGAGCTGTCGCTGATCGCGGTCCTCGAAGGCCCGCGCGAGGCGCTGGGGCTGATCGTGCTGTCGCCGCCGGTGCTCGCGGCGATGATCGAGGTGCAGACAATCGGCAAGGTGGCGGCCAGCCCGCCGCTGTCGCGCAAGCCGACCCGCACCGATGCGGCGATGGTGGCGGGCTTCATCGACCGCGCGCTGGAGATGCTGGAGGACGATCTTGCCGCCGATCCCGACCTGATCTGGGCCGGCGGCTTCCGCTATGCCTCCTTCCTCGATGACCCGCGCCCGCTGGGGCTGCTGCTGGAGGATTGCGCCTACCGGGTGCTGCGGGCCGAGCTGGTGCTGGCGCTGGGGGCCAAGACCGGCGGCCTTTTGCTGGTGTTGCCCGCCGAGGGGCGGGGCGAGCGGCCGGCGGGGGCGGTCGACCTGCACGACCCGGCGGAGGAGCGCGCCTTCTCGGCCGCGCTGGAGGCGCAGGTGATGGCGGCGGATTGCGTGCTGGAGGGGGTGCTGCACCGCGTCAGCCTGCCGCTGGCCGCGGTGATGGCGCTGGAGCCGGGCAGTCTGCTGCCGCTGCCGATGGCGGCGCTGGAGCGCATCGGGCTGGAGGGCAGCGACGGTCGGCGGCTGGCGGAGGGGCGGCTGGGCCAGAACCGCGGCATGCGCGCGGTGCGGCTGGCCCCGCCGCCGGTCGCCGCCGCCGCGCTGGAGGCGGCGCCTTTGGCAGAGATCGAGCTTCCCGACCCCGATCCCGACGAGGCGATGGAGGAGGAAGAGGCGCCGGCGATCAGCTTCGACTTCGACGCGATGGACGGCGACTGACTCAGCCGCGCTGCGCCAGCGCCTCGATCTGCGGTCGCAGCCCTTCCAGCTGGTAGCCGAAGCGGGCCGGCACGCCGATCAGCTCGTCGGTCGGCAGCTTGCCGGCGTTGGCCAGCGCCCAGACCTGCGACGACCGGTTGCCCGAGGCGCAATAGGCCAGCACCGGGCCGCCCGCGGCCTCCAGAGCGGCGCGCTGCGCCTCGACATTGGCCATGGTCATCGCCCCGCCGATCACCGGATTGCGCACATAGCTCAGGCCGGCGGCCTCGACCGCGGCGCGCATCGCGGCGTCCTGCAGAGCGTCGGGGATCTCGGCGTCGGGGCGGTTGTTGATCACCGTGGTGTATCCCGCCTGCTTCAGCGCCGGCAGGTCCTCCGGCGTGATCTGCGGCGAGACGGCGTAGCTGTCGGTCAGCGGTCGGATGTCCATCGAAGGCTCCCCATGCGGCGGTTTTGCCCGGACCATAGCGGGCCGGGCGGGCGGACGGAAGGCCGCTGACTCGCTGTTGACCTGCATCAAGGAGGCGGAGGGGGCCGACGCCTAGAGTGGTCCAAAGGGAGAAGCCCAATGACCGACATCGCCAGACGCCGGAGACAGTTGCAGGAGCGGCTCGCCGATCTCGGCCAGCGGCTCGAGGGGATCGAGGCCGAGCTCGACTCGCATGATTCCCGCGACTGGGAGGAGTTGGCGACCGAGCGCGAGACCGACGAGGTGCTGGAGGGAATGGGCGTCTCGGGACAGCAGGAGATCCGGGCGATCACCGCGGCGCTGGCCCGGATCGACAGCGGCGACTATGGATATTGCGTGACCTGCGGCGCCGAGATCGGCGACGCGCGGCTGGATGTGGTGCCCTACACCCCGTTCTGCCGCAGCTGTGCGGGCTGACCGCCCGAAACGAGGAGAACCCAGATGAACGTCATGGAAAAGCCGAGAGCCGCCCGCCCGCCGGAGCGGACAAGGCCGGCGCAACCCGGCCTCGCCGCGCTGCTGGCGGAGCTTCAGGCGCTGTCGGTGATGCTGCCGGTGGCGACCCGCGACGAGGACGAAATCGAGGCTGCCTTCGACAACGTGCCGGTCTGAAGGCGGCTGGAAGGCTGACGCCTGACAGGGACAGGGCAGGGGCGGTGGCCGCTGCCCAGAAGATCTGAGGGGCGCCGCCCCTCGCAAGGCCGGCTCAGCCGAGCAGGATGCCGACCACCACGCACATCAGCCCCAGCGCCGAGATCCCGAGCGCCGCCATGTTCAGCGTGACCACGCGCTGCAGCCGGGCGTGCATCGCCTCTTCCTCCAGCCCCGCCTTGCGGGCCTGCATCGCCAGCACGATGCACCAAACGAGCCCGGCCACCCCGGCCAGCGATATGGCGGCTCCGATCCAGATCAGCCAGTCCATCACAACCTCCCCATGCCTTTGCGCCGCCCTACACGGGCGCCGCCCGCTGCGCAAGATTGCCGGTTGCGACCGCCCGCGCCGGAAGCGCGCTTGAACCCGCCCCCCGGGCCGGGATAGGGAGAGGCCGGCAACCCGATGAGGCAGAACGATGAGCGACCCGCTGGATTCCTACAACGTCACCGCCGATGAGCTGCGCCAGTTCATCGAACGCTTCGAGACGCTGGAGGCCGAGAAGAAGGACGTCACCGAGCAGCAGAAAGAGCTGATGGCCGAGGCCAAGGGCCGCGGCTACGACACCAAGGTGATGAAGAAGGTCGTGGCCCTGCGCAAGCGCAAGCCCGACGACATCGCCGAGGAGGAGACGATCCTCGAGCTGTACAAATCCGCGCTGGGCATGGCCTGACGCGACCGGCCGGGGCTTTGCGCCCCGGCAGCGCCCCCCCTCAGGGGGCCAGCACCGTCACGCCCGGGAGCCTCGCGATGCGCGCGAGGTCGGTCTCGTAGCCAGCGGTCATCGTGGTGATCAGCGCCTCGGTCCAGCCCGGCAGGTCCACCTCCATCTCCAGCCGCTCGGGCAGGGCGGCGGCCTTCAGGCTGGCCGAGACAAGGCGCCGCCGCCCCTCCACATCCCCGGCGGGATGCTCCGCCAGCGCCCGGCGCAGCGCCGCCATCGCCTCGGGCGGCAGCAGTTCGGCCAGCAACTCGTCAGTCTGCTCCAGCTCCAGCCCGGCGCTGTGGCCGGCGACGCTGGCGAGCACCTCGGGCCAGATCAGCGGCCTGTCCTCGTCGCACCAGAGGGTGATCGGCAGCTCCGGGTTCAGCGCGCGGATGCCCGCCACCACATCCGACCAGCGCAGCGCCGCGGGCTCGCAGCCCTCGATGAAGGCGGCGTAGCTCCGGCCGCGCTGCTTTTCGAACAGCGCCGGCAGGAAGCTCGCCGGGTTGCGGATCGCCAGATGCAGTTCGGCCTCATGATCGGGGAAGAGCCGGGTGAAGCCGCGCACCCGCTCGGCCGCGGCGGGGTAGAGCGCGCCGCGCAGCACCCATTGCGGAAAGCCGAGAAAACTGTCCCAGGACAGCACCAGCCGCTCGGCCCGGTCGTGGTCGAGGATCCGGGCCAGAAGATCGGCCTGCAGCGCCGGCGGGGCCTCGGCCCCGTCGAGCGCGGCCACGGCATCGCGCAGCAGGGTGCGGTAGCGCGCCGGGCCGGGCACCGCGATGCCCTCGGCAGCCAGCAGGTCGCGGTTCTTCAGCAGACAGCGCAGCAGCCGCTCCTCGTCCGTGCAATGCGCCCCGAGGTGATAGACGATGTGCATGGAAAGGAACCCAAGCCTGCAACGGATACGAACCCGCCGAGTATAGGCGCATTTCTGGACAGTTAAACGGGTTTCCTGTAATCGGCATTGGTCATGCCCGAGCAAATCCGTCAACAGTCCCGCGCCCGTCTGCTGCCCCGTCCCGACGGCTGGTCGCTCGGCGCGGTGCTGATCGCGGCGCTGGTGCTGGCGCCGATCCTCTCGGTGGTCTGGATCGCCTTCCACCCGGTGGAGAACATCTGGCCGCATCTGCTGTCGACCGTGCTGCCGCGCTACTTGGGCAACACGCTCTACCTGATGGCCGGGGTGGCGCTGCTGACCGCCTCCGTCGGCACCGGGGCGGCCTGGCTGGTGGCGATGTACCGCTTCCCGCTGTCGCGGGTGCTGGATTACGCGCTGCTCTTCCCGCTGGCGGTGCCGGCCTATGTCGGGGCCTATGCGCTGGCGGATTTCTTCGACTATTCCGGGCCGGTGCAAACCGGCCTGCGCGGGTTGATGGGCTGGCAGTCGATGCGCGACTACTGGTTCCCCGAGGTGCGGTCCCGCGAGGTGGCGGTGCTGGTGCTGTCGGCGGCGCTCTACCCTTACGTCTATCTGCTGGCCCGCGCCGCCTTCCGCGAGCAGTCGGGCGCCTCCTACGAGGTGGCCCGCGCGCTCGGCACCGGGCCCTGGGGGCTGTTCCGCCGCGTCGGTTTGCCGCTGGCGCGGCCCGCCATCGCGGCCGGGGTGGCGCTGGCGCTGATGGAGACGGTGGCGGATTTCGGCACGGTCGAGCATTTCGGGGTGCAGACGCTGACGACGGGGATCTTCTCCACCTGGCTGACGGCGGGCAACGCGGGCGGGGCGGCGCAGATCGCCTCGGTGATCCTGACGCTGATCTTCCTCCTCTTGGCGCTGGAGCGGCTGAGCCGGCGCAACGCCCGCTACCACCGCATGTCGCGCGGCGCCCGGCCGATCGTGCAGGCGGAGCTGCGCGGCGCGCGGGGCTGGCTGGCGACGGGGCTTTGCCTCGTGCCCTTCACCCTGGGCTTCCTGCTGCCGGTCGGCGTCATGCTGGGCCACGGGCTGCGCAACCCGGGGGCCTGGGTCTCGCCGGGGCTGGTGCAGGCGCTGGTCAACACGCTGACCGTGGGCGGCACGGCGGCGGCGCTGACGGTGGGCGGCGCGATCTTCCTCGTCTACGGCGTGCGGATGGCCGAGCGCGGCCTGCCGCGGCTGGTGCTGCCCTTGACCACGGTCGGCTATGCCGCGCCGGGGGCGGTGCTGGCATTGGGCTTCCTCGTGCCGCTGGCGGCGCTCGATCACCGGCTGGCCGACGCTTTGGAGGCGCTGACCGGGCATGACCCGGGGCTGCTGCTCACCGGGACGGCGGCGGCGCTGGTGCTGGCCTATGTCGTGCGCTTCTTCGGCGTGGCGCAGGGCGCGGTGGATGCGGCCTTCGGGCGGATCTCGCCCAGCCTGCCGATGGCGGCGCGCTCGCTCGGCCGGGGGCCGGGGGGCACGCTGGGGGCGGTCTACCTGCCCCTGATGCGCGGCTCGGTGGCGACGGCGCTGCTGGTGGTCTTCGTCGACTGCGTGAAGGAGCTGCCGGCGACGCTGCTGCTGCGGCCCTTCAACTACAACACGC
>NZ_PZKG01000161.1 GCF_003034985.1 Cereibacter changlensis JA139 | reverse complement strand
TCGTTGTCGCGATCCTGCTTCTTGTTCTGCTGGCCGAGGTGGTCCGGCGGGATGATGGCCTGCGGGCTGGCGGGGTGCCCGGCAATCTGCCGTTTCTGGTGCTGATCCTCGTCAGCACCCTGCAATCGGTGCTGTCGGGGCTGCGATGGGGGTATGGAGTCCAGGGGGTGATGTATCTGATGCCGGCGATCGCTGCAGTGGTGCCGCCGCTTGCCTATGCCGGGGTGTCGCGGCTGGTCGGGGCAAGCAGGCTCGCGCCGCTGCGCCGGGTGATGCTGCACAGCGCGCCTGCCGGGCTGATCGTGCTGCTGACGGTGCTCTGGCGGGATGCGCTGGATATCGCGATTGGCGGGATCTTCGTCTTCTATGCCGGGGCGATCCTGTTGTTGATGCGGTCCGGCGCAGATTCCCTGCGCCGCCTGCCGTTCGAGAATGCGACGCCGGCCTTCCGGTCAATCATCTTCGCGGCGCTGGCGCTGCTGTTTTCGGCCGCGCTCGACATCTATGTCTTCCTCGACTTCCTGCAGGGGCGCGGGAGCCATGCGCTGGCAGCGATCACCCTCGGCAATCTTGGGGCGCTGATCATCCTGTCGCTGGCCGGGGCCATCGCCAGCCGCAACCCCGCCCCACCCGAAGAGACCGAGGCCGCGCCGCCCACCGAGGCGGATGGCGACCGCGAGACGATGGCCGCGGTCATCGCACAGATGGAGGGGCGGCGGGTCTACCGGGATACGGACCTGACGCTGGACCGGCTGGCCCGCAAGACGCTTGTGCCCGCGCGCCAGATCTCGGGGGCCATCAACCGGACGACCTGCAAGAACGTCTCGCAATATGTGAACGAGTTCCGGGTTGCCGAGGCCTGCCATCTGCTGGCGGACACGGACAAGCCGGTGACGGAAATCATGTTCGATGTCGGCTTCCAGACCAAATCCAACTTCAACCGCGAGTTCCGCCGCGTGACCGACATGACCCCGGTCCAGTGGCGCGACAAGCAGCGCAGGGCGCTGGCGGGCTCCGCCTAGGCGCGGGGTGCTGAATCGCGATCCGGCACCGACCGGATCGCGTTCAAGGACGCGTTTCATGGCTCGCCGGGCATTCTGGCGGCATGAACATGATCCCGGAAACTCCCCCATTCGCCGAGGCGCTGCGGTCCCTGACCCTGCCGCGCTCCGCTGATCCCGTTCCGCCGCCGGGCCATAGTGCCCGGCGGCGGAACCTTCTTGCCGCCGGTCTGGCCGGGGCTGGCATTGCCCTGTCCCTGATCATCGGGCGCGCCGTCATGCCGGGCACTGCGGCAGCGCCCGTGCTGGCGGCAACGGCCCCTCCGGCAATCGCAGCCCCGGTCCAACCCCTGCGCCGGGAGATCACCGGCTCGGGCCACGTCGTCGCCCCGCATGAGACGGTGGTCTTTGCCGGGCAGGAGGGGCGGATCACCGGCATTCTGGTCGCCGCCGGTGACAGGGTTGCGGCGGGGCAGGTGCTGGTCACGATGGCCGATGCGACTGCCGATTTTGTGCAGGAACAGGCGCGGGGGGCGCGGGCAGCGACGGAGCTGGTGCTCGCCGCGCAAAGGATCGAGCTGGCGCAGGCGGAGGCCTTTCTGGGCCGTGTCACTGCGCTGGCCGCCGGCCAGGCGGTGTCCCTGCAACAGCAGGAGGCGGCGCAGACCGCGCGGGATCTGGCAGCGAATGCGGTATTGCAGGCCATGCAGGCGCTGGAAGCCGCCGACCTTGCCATCCGGGTCGCGCACGACAGGGTGGCGGAATTGACCATCCGCGCTCCGATCTCCGGCACCGTCACCCGGATGGGCGCGCATCTTGGCGACAGCGTGCTCGCGCGGGCTGACGCCGTGCGCGAGGATCAAAGCCTGCTGACCATCACCGACACCAGCCGTCTGGTAATCGACGCCGATGTGGCAGAGGCCAGCCTGTCGATGCTGCACCCCGGGCAGCGCGGCGAGGCCATCCTCGACAGCTATCCCGGCCAGCCCTTCGCGGCCCAGATCCTGCGGATCGCGCCCGTCATCTCCGCTGCCAAGGGCACGGTCACGCTGCGCCTTGGCCTGACCGCGCCGCCCGCCGGCATCCGCCCTGCCATGGCCGCGCGCATCCGCATCATCACCGAACCCCAACCCGGAGAGGCCCCACAATGACCGAACCTGCAACTGACGCGCCCTATATCGCCCTGAAGGCGGTGCAAAAGGGCTTCAAGATCGGGGCCGAGGCGGTCCCGATCTTCACCGCGCTGGACCTGACGATCCCGCGCGGGGATTTCGTGGCGATCATGGGCCCCTCCGGCTCTGGCAAGTCGACGCTGCTGAACATGCTTGCGGGCATCGACAGCCCCGATGGCGGCGAGTTGCGGATCGGCAGCGCCCGGCTGGACCGGATGGGCGAAGGCGCCCGGTCGTCCTGGCGGGCCCATAGCATGGGGATCGTCTTCCAGTTCTATAACCTGCTGCCGATGCTGACGGCGGCCGAGAATGTGGAGCTGCCCCTGCTGCTGAAGCCGCTGGCGGCAAGGGATCGGCGCGCGCGGGTGGAAAAGGTGCTGGATCTGGTCGGCCTGTCGGGGCGCGGCGGCCAGTATCCGGCGCTGATGTCGGGCGGGGAGCAGCAGCGCGTGGGCATTGCCCGCGCCATCGTGTCAGACCCCGCCTTGCTGCTCTGCGACGAGCCGACGGGCGATCTTGACCGCAAGTCGGCCGGTGGCGTGCTGGAGATGCTGCGCTTTTTGAACCGCAAACTGGGCAAGACCATCGTCATGGTCACCCATGACCCGCGGGCGGCATCCTGTGCCCGCCGGACGCTGCATCTGGACAAGGGCCAGTTCCTGGAAGAGCGGAGGGCGGCGTGATGGGCTATCTTGGCCTTGCCAGACGGAACGCCTGGCGCAAGCCGCTGCGCACGGCTCTGCTGATGGTCTGCGTCGCAATCGCCTTCCTGATCTATGGTCTGACCGCCAGCTTCCAGCATGGCAGCCAGGGGGCGGCAGGCGCCAGCGAGGATCTGCTGGGCGTGATGAGCGCGGCGGGCAGGGGGCAATCCTTGCCAATGGCCTATCTGCCGCGGCTGGAGGCCGCGCCGGGGGTTGCCGCCGTGGCCTGGATGGCCCGGCTGCGGGGCTTTGCCGGGGCCGAGAGCAATGTCATCGCCGTCAGCGCCGCCGATCCCGAACGGCTGGCCGCGGTGAATGGCCCCGAGCTTGGGCTGGCGCCGGGTCTGATGGCCGCCCTGACCGGTGCCCGCGACCGCGTGCTGGTCGGGCACGCGCTGGCCGAGGCGCAGGGCTGGGCCCCCGGGCAAAGGATCACCGTCACCGCCTTCGACACCCCCACAGCAGCGGGCAGCCGTGACTGGCAGTTCGAGATCGCGGGCATCTTCGAGGGTGCGGGCCCCAGCACCGACACCTATTTCGTCATCGCCCGCTATGACTATGTCAACGCGCTGCGGGCCCGCGGCTCCGACAGTGTCGATGCGTTCGTCGTTCGGCCGCAGGAGGGGGTTTCCTCCGGCGAGCTTGCCCGCAGCATCGACGCCCTTTTCGCCAATTCGGCCGCGCCGACCCGCACCCAGACGGAAAAGCAGTTTCTTGAGGCCTTCCTGCGCCAGTTCGCCGATGTCGGGCTGATCATCAATCTTGTCGTCGGGGCGGACTTCGTCACGCTGCTGATGATCGTCATCAATACCCTCGTCCTTGCCGTGCGCGAGCGGCGGTTCGAGATCGGGGTGCTGAAAACCCTTGGCTTCTCAAAGCGGCGGATCCTTGCGCTGGTCCTTGCCGAGACGCTGTTCATCTTCGCGGTCGGCGGGGGCATCGGCCTTGCGCTTGCAAAGGGGGCGACCCTGCTGGCCGGGGCAAGCCTCGGGCTGGTGCTGGCGCCGCTGATCCTTGGCAAGGCCATCGCCCTGATCGTCTCGCTGGGCGCAGTGTCCGGCCTGATCCCGGCGATCAGCGCCATTCGCAGCCCCGTCATCACAGCCCTCAGAACAAGGTAGGCCCATGTCCTCCATCTTTCGGCAAGTGCGGGCCATGCTCCGCGCCAATCTTCTTGGTCTGCGGCGGCGGCTTGCGATCTCGGTCTCGATGATGCTGTCGGTCGCGCTGGTGGTCTGCGTGCTGGCCGGGTTCCTGGCCATGGCCGCGGGGTTCGAACGGACGCTGGCGGGCACGGGGTCGGCCTCTGTCGCGGTGATCCTGGGCGGGGGCAGCAACCGCGAAGCCGGCTCCGACATCCCGGCCGAGGCGCTGCGCGGCATCCTTGCGCTTGGCGGCGAGATCGGCGTCGTCCGCGATACGGGCGGCCAGCTTGTCGCCTCGCGCGAGGTCATCGGCACGACCGAGGTTGCGGCCGGTGATGGCGCGCACGCTGCGACCCTTGCCCTGCGCGGCATGGATCTGTCCGGGCCGGATTTGCGCGACGGTGTCGCGCTTGTGGCGGGGCGGATGTTCACCCCCGGCACGCGCGAGCTGGTGGTGGGCCTTGGCCTCGCCCGCCAGGGTCCGGGGGGTGCCATTGGCGGCAAGGTCCGGCTCGGCGCGCTGGACTGGACGGTGGTCGGGCAATTCGCCGCCGGCGGCAGTGCCTTCGAGTCCGAGGTCTGGGCCGATCTGGACGCCGTGCGCGCCGCCTTCGACCGGCAGGGCGAGGTGCAGAGTCTGCGGCTGCGCCTTGCCGGCCCCGAAGCGATTGGCACGTTGCGCGCAGCCCTTGGCACGGTCACGGCAACGCCGCTTGTCGTTGTTTCCGAGGCCGAGCTTTATGCCGGGCAGTCGGGCAGGACGGCGGACCTGATCCGGCTGTTCGGCTGGCCGCTGGCGCTGCTGATGGCCGTTGGCGCGACCGCGGGGGCCCTGAACACAATGATGAGTTCGGTGGCCGACCGCAGGGTGGAAATCGCCACCCTGCGCGCCCTCGGGTTCAGCCGGATGGCCGCCTTCCTTGCCACCTGGATCGAGGCCTCGTTGCTGGCGCTGATCGGGGTGGGCATCGGCATCGCGCTGTCATGGCTGCTGTTCAACGGCTGGCAGGCGAGCACCCTCGGCGCGAACAACGCGCGCATGGGGTTCCAGCTGATGGTGACGGGCGAGGTGATGGCGAAAGCCAGTCTTCTGGGGCTTGCAACGGGCCTGATCGGCGGGGCCTTGCCGGCCATCGCGGCGACACGGCTGCCCCTGACGGCGGCGCTCAAGGCAGGGGCTTGATCGTGGAACCCCGCCGCTCCGGCCTGCCGCACCAAATGCGTCGCGGCACTGGCCGCTCAGTGGACGCAGGCGCCTGCGTTCAGCCTCTCCAGAACGGCTTCCTCGCCTCGGCTTGCGCTGCCTCTCGGGTCCATCCTGCATCCTCCAGCACGCTGTCGGGACCGGGGAGCAGGTCTTGGGCCAGGATCTTGCGAAGGGCCGCGCGTTCCCTCCAGACCCGGAGGAGCGAGTTGGCAGACACCTTGTCCCTATGCATCGCAAAGTGGTCGCCTGATGTGAGGCCCATGGGCTGCGGAAAGTCGACGACATTGGTCATGGCAGGCTCCCTTGTTCCTTGATAGGTTTCTATCAACACGGAGAGCCAGTAAAAATCGAGTATTTCTCCGGTCACTGTGAGCAAATGGAACGCAGATGCGCCGCCTTCCTCCGTTATCCGCCTTGCCTGCCTTTGAATCTGCTGCGCGTCTGGGATCGGTGACGGCCGCCGGAGCGGAGCTGGGGCGAACGCATGGGGCCATCAGCAAGCAGATCGCTCACCTGTCCGAAGATCTGGGCGGCGGCTTGTTCGAGAAGGCCGGGAACGGGCTGAAACTGACGTCGCGGGGGGAGCGCCTGAGAAACGCATCCACCGCACTGCTCGACGATCTGTCGGCTCTCGCCCAGGTGCTGCGATCGGAGCAGGACGAGCGCCGGATCGATATCCTCACCAGCGCGACCTTCGCGACACGGTGGCTGATCCCGCGACTGCCGCGTTTCTACAGGCGCCGTCCGGACGTGGATCTCCGGCTGAGGATGTCTGGACCGCAGCCCGTGCCCGACCATGATTTCGATGTTCTGGTCAGCTATGACCGGCTTCGCGCACTGACCACGGACATGGATGGCCAGATCATTGGGGATACCTCCTACGGCATCGTGTGCGCGCCGGGCTACCCCCTGCGGGAGGTGGGGCAGCTTTGGACCGCACCGGTCGCCTTCGTCCAGGCCGGTGCCCCGCAGAGCTGGCAGATGTGGATGCGGTTGGCTGACATCGAGTTCCGCGCGGAGCAGGAAGTGGAACATGCCCACCACCTTCTGGCGCTGGAGGCTGCGGCAGCGGGATTGGGCGTTGCGCTGGCAGAGCGACGCCTGGTGGATCAGGACCTCGCGACGGGACGACTGGTTGCGCCCCTTGGCTTCAGGACCGTGCCAGGCGGGCTTCTGGTTGTGGTAACGCCACGAGCCTCCAAGCGGAGCACGGTGGCTGCCTTGATCGACTGGCTTCGCGAGGAGGCGCTGTAGAAACCAACCTCCAGTGAGGGCTTGAGTGACATCGAGCAGCGTTGCGCCCGGGTTGCCAGCGCTTGTGGGGCTCGGACAACGGCACAATCGGGCCACAGTTGCTGCGCACCGCCGATCTCATGCGCCAGCCCAGCCTCCCCGATGCATCCCTTCTCACGGGCGCGCGGCACTTCCAGGGCCCGATCGTCAGCAGTGCGGACAAGTCTACAGCTCAGCTATCGTTCTTGTTCACGAAGGACCCGCCCGCCGAGCCATCCCGAGAGACCGAGGTGCTGTTTCAGCAAAGCCGAACTTTGCGTAGAGCCGGTCAGCCGGGACATCGGCGATCAAGCTGACATAGGCAGAGGTGGGAAGATGAGCGGTTACGAACCCCATCAGTTCAGTCATGATCGCCTTGCCCTTGGTGCGAAGGGTCGACAGCAATGTCCACAATCTGGAAGAAGCATCCTCCATCACCGATCAGCCGGCCCATGCCGACAGCAACCCCGTCACGCTGGACGACCACGGCAAATACAGTCCCGGAGAGGCCTTTCGTGGCCGCTTCGTCAGAGAAAGAGCTCAGGCGCCGACAGGCGTATCCGATGTCTCCGCCCCATTGATTTCGCCAGTTCCCCATCGCTGACCGAGAGGCGAGTCTTGCTCTGAGGTTTCAGAAGGGGGGGCGATGCGGATGGTGGAGAGGGATTTGGCGGCCGGATCGAGGTAGTTCGGCGCACTCGGGGCTACCCGAAGCGCTTGGAAGCGCGGCGGCGATAGCGTCGCATCCTGGTGGGGCGAGGGGGCTATACTGGACCAGTGCGGGGGCCATGCCGTTGGCAGAGCAGTCCGGTTCCGGCGATGGCCATCGTCCCGCGACCCGATCATGCTGCTGCGACGATCTGTCTTGGAAAATCGGCCTTCCCTGGGTGGCCACTGGCAATGGCGGGCCATACGTTCAGCTCATGGAGGCCACAATCCCGCCAATTCGCCAGAGGCGCGAAATTGCCCCGTCGTCTTTCAGGCGAAGCGCCTCTCGTGACAAGCATCTCACTGCTGTGCTCGTCAGGGTTCTTGAGACATGGCGCTGCGCCGACACCGATAACAACGGCCGAATGTCCTGCCTCGATCGGCAAGGCGGCATCAAAAAGTCCACACCTGTTCCCGGCCTATCGA
>NZ_PZKG01000160.1 GCF_003034985.1 Cereibacter changlensis JA139 | reverse complement strand
CGCCACCGCCGCCCGCCGCGCCCTGAGCTCCGGCGGCGCAGTGGTGCGCGCGAAGCTCAGCCCCTGCTTCGGCGCCGGTGCGCCGTCCTTCTCGGGATAGATCAGCTTCGCCCCGTCCCAGACCGCCACGGGCAGGCCCGAGACCCCGCGCGGGATCCGCCGCAGCCGGCCCGCCGCCAGCGCCGCGTCAATCAGCGCCCGGTCGCTGTCGGAGATCCGCGTCATGACCCGGCCCCCGTCGCCAGCTCGCCGCCGCAGGCCGCGTAGCCGGCGAGGTCGATCCAGTTGTCGGCGTGGCGCGGGTTCTCGACGAGCCGCGCCACCTTCATCAGCGCCAGCATCGCCGCCGCGTCGACCGCGCTCACCGGCTGGCCCAGATAGATGCTCCAGAGATCGCCGATCCGCCCGAGCCCCTCGTCGAGCGCGCCATGCGTCGCCGCCCGCTCGACCGTCACCAGCCGGCTGGCCGTGGCGAGGATGTCTTCCCGCGTCATGCCCGCACCGCCTTCGGCCCCACCGCCGCCCGGATCGCCTCCAGCCGCTTCAGGAAGCCGGCGAGCGCGCCCCGGGCCTCGGCCAGCTCGGCCCGCGCCGCCTCGATCGCGGCATCCCGCGCGGCCATGGCGGCGAGCTCCCGGCGCAACTCCGCGAGCAGCCCCTCGATCTCCTCGTTGCCGCCCGCGGGGCCATAGAGATCCTCGCGCACCGAGGCGACCCAGCCCGGCAGGATCCCCGGCAGCGAGGCGGCGACCGTCTGGTCGGTCTCGCCGCCGACGTAGCGCCCCGCCTTCACATCGTAGGAGGCGTCCAGCAGCTGCACGATCTCGCGCTTCTGCGCCCGCGTCGGCTGGCGCGGGGCTTCGGCCCCAGGCATCGCCACGACCGCCGCAGCCACACCCCCTGCCCCCGCGGCCCCGCCCGGGGCCGCCTTCTCCCTCGCCGCCGGAGTGGCGGGCGCTGCTCTTGCCATCTTCACCTCCTGTGCCTGACGTCCTTCCGCCCGGCGCTGCGCCACGCAGCCCGGGCAAAGCTGTTTGCGACCGGCCACCCGCCAGCCCCGGGCCGAGAGCTTCGCCGCCACCTGCCCCGTATTGATCGCCATCCGCTCGCCGCAGACCGAGCTCCGCCCCGGACGGTCCACCGTCTCCATGTGCTCGGCCCGGCACCCGTCGCAGGTCACCAGCGCCCGGTGCCGCTGGCTCGGAAGAACGCTGATCATCGCAGCGCCTCCCCGCGGCCCGCGCTGAGCGCCTTCCCTGTCATGCCAGCATCCAGCGCAGCAGCGTCGCCCAGACGGGCGCGCTGAGGACCAGCCCGACCAGCAGCCCGCGGAACGGGACGCCGTGCTCGGGGGCCGGATCGTCGAGGTGGGAAAAATACTTCCCCGCCTTTCGCTTGAACAACAGATGGTTGCAGAAGGCGCGCGTTGTGCGCGCCTCGTAGAACCGCCCGGCGATGTGCCACCAGAACCGCATCACTTCTTTCCTTCGATGTGTTTGAACACCACTTCGGCCCCGGCGATGGCCAGGACCGCCGTCACGTAGCGCAGCGAGGCGTCGTGCTCCTCGCGCAGCCAGTTCACCACCTGGCGCGGCGAGACATCGAGCGCACGCGCCGCCTTGTGCGACAGCTCGCGCTCCGAGGTGGACGGGAACGCCCGCCACAGCATGTTGGAAAACCAGCGCCGGGACGCCCGCGCATGCTCATTGTTGCGTGCAGGATTCTTCATGTCAGACCCTCCAGGTTGAAACGGCGGGGACCCACATGATTTTTGAACACGCGACAACGGGGCGGAATGCCACTCGTCGCGTTGCAGCGCGTCGAAACCAAATGGAAAAAAGTATGTCATTCGGCCGCCTCCTGAGATTGGGGGGCCAATGTGGGCTCGGCAAATCTGAACAGCTCCGTCGGGCAAGCCACGCCCAAGGCGTCGCAGTGCTGTTTGACGACCACGTACCATTTCGCAGGGAAGCGTCCGTCGACCGCAGCGTTGCTAATCGCTGTCCTTCCGACCCTCAGCTCGTGAGCCAAGGTCTGGCGGCCGATCAAATCACAGATCTGAGATACAGTGGTCATGCCGCTAGCATGATCCATTTTTCATGGACCATCAAGGGTCCATCGCGAACCTGGTCCACAAAAAATGGGCCTCTGCTATAACCGGCCCATGCAGCTAGACCAAAAGATCGCACTCGCCATGACGGGCGACGACAGCAAAAAGGCGCAGGCGATCAGGCTTCGCGCCGCTCGCCACATGATTGGTCTTGACCAGAAGACCTTGGGCAGCGAAGTCGGCCTGAAGAAGACGGCCATCAGCAACATGGAAATGGCGCTTAGCTATCCAAGCCTTCCGGTCATGCGCTACCTCTACCGAGCACACCGCGTAGACTTCAACTTCATGATGAACGGCGATTTCGCCCAGCTCCCCGGCGACGTCCAAGCCTCACTTTTTCCACATCTCGAAGACGCCAGGCGTGAGTGGGATCGAAAAGAAAGTTGAGGTTGACGTCGCACCGGCAGGCAACGCGTGCGATCAGTATTCGCAGATGGTCAAGCATAGCTCACTCTTGATTCGCGCCATGGATTAGGCGCTTTCCAAGTAGCGCCAGAGCAACCCACGGTTGAGCATGGGCACGTCTGCCCGCCTTGCGGCCTGCCGTCACGCCCGCCAACGGCTGGGGCGAGCGCAGAGCGCTCCAGCCCGCCACACCCCCACCCCAGCATCATCCCACAACCCTTTGCACGGCAGCCATCCAGCGCCCCACAAAGGCGCAGACCCTTCCGGCGCCCGCCGCCAGCCAAGTCCATTATTCGTGGATTAACCACCTTGGCAATCCATTTTTTATGGTCTAGTGTTCCTGTGCAATCCAGGGCGGAGAAATCCAGGATGAAGTTCACAGAAGACCATAGGCCCGCGTCAGAAAGGGAGTGGCTGACGTCCTATCGCGTCACTGCCACCAGGCAGCACTTTCCCCCTGCAACTGCCGGGCACGCCACTTTCAACTCGTCCGCTCGCCGGGCGATCCCGCGGCCGACCATCCCCCGCCGCAAGCACCCTGATCTGACAGGCTTCCTGATCGGCTGCGTCGGCCTGGTCGGCTTCCTGTTCCTCGCCACCGTCGCCTTCGCCCACGTCACGGAGCGCACCCTTCTGACCGTCGCGCAGGGCGAAGCACGGCGGGGCATGTGACCCTCTGTCGCGAGGAACTTCTCATGACCAACCTCCCGCACTCCGCACCTGCTCCGCGAGCGGCTTCATATTGCCGCCGCCCGTGGCAGCAGAGCTTCGGCGCTGACCTGGCAGCCCGCGCGCCCTGACTGGATCCCGGGCGCGGCGGGGTCTCCGCGCGGCTTGTCTCCACCTCCCCCGGCGGTGCGGGCCGTCGGGGGCTTTTTCCGCCGCCGTTCCGGCGACCGGCCAGGACGGCCGGTTCCCCGAGCGACAGACCGGAGATCCCCATGTTCCACAGCACACCCTTGTCGAAGCAAAGCGCAGAGGCCGCGGCGGCCACCCGCTCGGCGACGATCGACAGCCTCGGCATCCGCATCGCCTACGCCGCCGCGCGCTCGGCGCGCTGGCGCTTCTGGCTGTTCGGCGTACCCACCGCCGACGATCTCATCGCTCTGCGCCGCGACGTGGCCCGCCGGCTCGGCATCACCCCCGAGGCGGTCGCCGCCGTCGTGCCGGCGGAGCGCTCCGTTGGCTGAGCCGCAGAGCGTCGGCCGGCTCGCGCTGCGGGTGGAGGGCGACTGGTGGGTCGCCTATCACGCCGCCGGCGGCACCATGGAGGGGGCTGTACCGCTCGGCTCGATCGCCATGGCGGCGGTCGCCGGCAACCCCGCCCGCAAGGCGGGTTTCCTCGCCCTGATGCAAGAGGTGCTGGCCGACCGGGTCGAGCAGGAGACCGGCCTGCGCCCGCAGTTCACCGTCCCCGCCCGCGCCCCGGAGCACGAACGCTCCGGCCGCGCCTGAGGGAGGGGAAGATGGCCCAAGCCCTCCGCGTCCTCGTAGGCTGCGAGACCTCCGGCCGGGTGCGCCGCGCCTTCGCCGCCCGCGGCCACGACGCCTGGTCCTGCGACCTGCTGCCGGCCGAGGACGGCAGCAACCGCCACCTCGTCGGCGACATCCGAGACATGCTGCACATGGGCTGGGACCTGCTCGCCGTCATGCACCCGCCCTGCACCCGGCTCTGCAACAGCGGCGTGCGCTGGCTGCACGAGCCGCCCAAGCACGCGCCGAAGGAGGCGACCGACGAAGAGCGCGCCGCTTGGCCGGA
Source organism: Cereibacter changlensis JA139 (assembly GCF_003034985.1). Taxonomy (GTDB): domain Bacteria; phylum Pseudomonadota; class Alphaproteobacteria; order Rhodobacterales; family Rhodobacteraceae; genus Cereibacter; species Cereibacter changlensis. Next base: position 3,390 of record NZ_PZKG01000160.1, on the reverse strand, counting down.
TCTCGGCCGCGCAGCGCGGCTCGCCGTCATGTGGCGGCTGCTCGAGGAGGGCGCGTCGCTCTTCTCCGCCTGCTGGGGAGCACCGATCACCCGGGTGGCGATCGAGAACCCGGTGATGCACCGACACGCCGCGGAGCGCCTGCCCGCCGACCTGCCCCGGCCGCAGATCGTCCAGCCCTGGTGGTTCGGCGAGCCCTTCTTCAAGGCCACTGGCTTCTACCGCCGCGGCCTGCCGCCGCTCACCCCCACCAACCGCCTGACCCCGCCGAAGCCCGGCACGGAAGAGCACAAGGCCTGGTCAGCGATCCACCGCGCCAGCCCCGGCCCCGACCGCTGGAAGATCCGCAGCCGCACCTTCGCCGGCGTCGCAGAAGCCATCGCAGAGCAGTGGGGCGGACATGCGGAGCGGGAGGCTGCGGCATGAGCCAGAACCGATACGCCGCCGGCGTGCAGCAGCGGTCCGAACCGCTCAGCAGCTTCAAAGAATGCCCGACATCGCCGCGGGCAACGCAGCAAAAGATGAAATGGAGGATGATGACATGAGCACCCCCTACTCCCCCGAAACCCTTGCGGATCGCTGGGGCGTCAGCGCAACGTCGATCCGGAACAAGTGCATCGCCGGGAAGCTGCCGCATTTCCGCTTCGGGAAGCTGTACCGCATCCCTGCCCAGGTCGTTGAGGAGATCGAATCGTGCCAGACTTCAGCATCGGACGCCTGCGCGGCGGCTACTGCGTCTATTGGCCAACCGAGAGCGGTGGGCGGACCCGTCGTCAGCTTCAGGCACGCACCCGAGCGGAAGCGCAAGCAGAGGCAATAGACGTCTACCGGCGCGAGGTCTTCTCGGCCGCGCAGCAGGGGGCCACTGTCGCGGAGATCTGGGCTCTCTATCGCACTGACCTCGGCGACCGGCCGACAGCGGAGACGATGCTCTACACGGGCAAGGCGGTGCTCCAGCACTTCGGGCACTACCGGCCCGATCAGATCACCACTGAGCTCTGCCGAAGCTACAGCGCCGCGCGCATGGCGGCAGGAATCTCGCAAGGGTCCGTCCACACCGAGCTCGGCCACCTGCGCAGCGCGATGATGTTCGCGGTCAAGAACCGGATCATCGAAAGCGCGCCCTCGATCGAGCGGCCGCCGAAGCCGACGCCGAAGGAGCGCTATCTGTCGAAGGAGGAGGTTGGGGCCCTGATCGACGCCGCCAGCGCCCCGCACATCGGGCTGGCGATCCATCTGCTCTTTGCCACCGCCGGGCGCGTCGGGGCGATCCTCGATCTCACATGGGACCGAGTCGACCTGGAGCGCGGCGTCATCAACCTGCGCCTGGACGATGCGCGCACCCGCAAGGGCCGCGCCGTGGTGCCGATCAACCGCGGCCTGATGGCGGCGCTGCAGACAGCCAAGGCGGCGGCGATCAGCCCCTACGTCGTCGAGTTCGGCGGCGAGCAGATCGCCAGCATCCGGAAGGGTTTCGAGGGAGCGGCGCGCCGCGCTGGCATCGAGGGCATCACCCTGCACACGATCCGCCACAGCGCCGCCGTGGCCATGGTGTCGAGTGGGATCCCGATCGAGAAAGTCGCGCAGTTTCTGGGGCATAGCAACACGGCGGTGACCTACTCGACCTATGGCAGGTTCGCCCCTGAGCACCTGACCGACGCGGCCGAAGTCCTGGACTTCGTGAAGCTCAAAGCGGCGCGTTAGGTTCACGGAACCGGGGGGCGCTTCGTAAAAGAAAACGCCCCGGCTAGAAAACCGAGGCGTTACAAGGGAATAGATGGTGGGTGATAAGGGATTTGAACCCCTGACATCTTCGATGTGAACGAAGCGCTCTACCACTGAGCTAATCACCCGATGGCGGCGGTTTAGCCTTAGTCTTCGACCTCTGCAAGAGGCTCTTTTGCGAGTTTTCGCTTTGAGGTCGACTTGCCCTCCGCGGCGGGGCCGGCGCCGCGGCGCAGCTTCAGGGTCATCATCTCGCCCACGGCGCGCTCGTGCTGGCGGTTCACCTTCAGCTTGCCGAAGGGCGGCAGGTTCAGCTCCTCGCCCTTCGACAGCGCCTCGCTCAAGGCGTTCAGCGTCGCCTCGACGATGTCGCGGACCTGCTTGTGATCGGCGCCGGTGGCCTGCGCCACCCGCTCCAGCAGGTCCTTCTTCTTCACCGTGGCGAGCACGGCGCCGGCGGGGGCGGCTGCGGTCTCGCCGGAAGGCGCAGCCGCGGGGGTGCGCCGCTTCTTCGGGGCGGAGGGCTTGTCGGTTCCGGAGGTCTCTTTGCTTGTCATGCCGTTCCGATCTCTGTGGTTGCCGCAAAAGGCTATGACAGAAGCCGGGGCCGGCATAGGCCGCGGGGCAGCGGCAAAAGGGAGCAGGGCACCGCGCATGAAAAAAGGCGCACCGGGGTGCGCCTTTCTCCTGTCTTCGCTCCGGCCTCAGTGCGTCGTCTGCGCGGCCGGGTTTTCCTGCTGCAGACGGCGGGCGGCCGCGGCGGCTTCTTCCGCCGCCTCGTCCCATTCCACCGGCTCGGGCATGCGCACCAGCGCCTCGCGCAGCACCTCGCGGACGTGGCTCACCGGGACGATCCGCAGACCTTGCTTCACGTTGTCCGGGATCTCGGCCAGATCCTTCTCGTTCTCCTGCGGGATCAGCACCGTCTTGATGCCGCCGCGGAGCGCCGCCAGCAGTTTCTCCTTCAGCCCGCCGATCGGCAGCGCGTTGCCGCGCAGCGTCACCTCGCCGGTCATCGCGATGTCCTTGCGGACGGGGATGCCGGTCAGCACCGAGACGATGGAGGTCACCATCGCGAGGCCAGCCGAGGGACCGTCCTTCGGCGTCGCGCCTTCCGGAACGTGGACGTGGATGTCCAGCGTCTCGAAGCGCGGCGGTTTCACCCCCAGTTCCGGGCTGATCGAGCGGACATAGGAGGCCGCCGCCTCGATCGATTCCTTCATCACGTCGCCGAGCTTGCCGGTGGTCTTCATCCGGCCCTTGCCCGGCAGGCGCAGCGCTTCGATCGACAGGAGTTCCCCCCCAACCGAAGTCCAGGCCAGCCCGGTGACGACGCCGACCTGATCCTCAAGCTCGGCCAGACCGTAGCGGTAGCGCTTGACCCCGAGATAGCCTTCCAGCTGCTCGGTCGTCACGTCCACCGTCCGGGCCTTGCCCTTGACTATTTCGGTCACGGCCTTGCGGGCCAGCTTGGCGATCTCGCGTTCCAGGTTCCGCACCCCCGCCTCGCGGGTGTAGGTGCGGATCATCTCGGTCAGCGCCTCGTCGGTGATGCCGAACTCGCCCTTCTTCAGCGCGTGATTGGCGATCTGCTTCGGGATCAGGTGCTGTTTCGCGATTTCGCGCTTCTCGTCCTCGGTGTAGCCCGAGAGCGGGATGATCTCCAT
>NZ_PZKG01000159.1 GCF_003034985.1 Cereibacter changlensis JA139 | reverse complement strand
AGCGTCAGCGGATGGCCATCGCCCGCGCCTGGCGCTGGAGCCGAAGCTGATCATCTGCGACGAGGCGGTCTCGGCGCTGGACGTCTCGGTGCAGGCGCAGGTGATCGCGCTGCTGGACGATCTGCGCAAGCGGCTGGGGATCAGCTTCATCTTCATCGCGCATGACCTGCCGGTGGTGCGCGACGTCGCCGATCAGGTGATGGTGATTCAGCAGGGCAGGGTGGTGGAGCTGGGCCCGGTGGCGCAGATCTTCGACCGCCCGCGTCAGGCCTATACCCAGCGGCTGCTGGCGGCGGGGCTCCACTCTGACCCCAACGTGCAGGCCGAACGCCGCAAGGCGCGGCTGGCGCTGGCCTGAAGCAGGCTGTTGAATATAGGCGGCGGCGGGCGCCTGTCGCTGCCTCCCGGGTGAGCTTCCTGCGCGCGTCGCAAGGGCCGGACAGGTTGCCGGCCGGACGGTTGGCCGTGCAGCGCCAGACCACTTCGACCGATCCGTTCAACACCTTCGGCGGCTTCACCATCCGCGGGGTGGGCGGCAACCGGGTGCAGATGCTGGTCGATGGCTCGCGCATGGCCGAGCGGATCACCGACGGCACGCGCGACTATCTCGACTTCGGCTTCACCAAGCAGGTGGACGTAGTGAAGGGGCCGGCGTCGGTGCTCTGGGGCGCGGATGCGCTTGGCGGGGTGGTGGCGGTGCAGAACCTTGATCCCGAGGACATTCTGCAGGGCCAGAACCGCGCCGGCACCGGACGGTTGGCCTTCGACGGGCTGAATGACGAGACCGCCGTCTCGGTCGCGCTGGCGCAGCAGTTCGGCCCCGATCTCGCGATGATGCTGGGCGTCTCGCATAGCGCGGCTCACGAGGCCAAGCTGTCGAACGCCCGTGATGATGGCAGGATCTATGGATGCCCGCGCAACCTCGATTATGGAGCCACACCCTGCGGCGCGCTGAACCCGGCCGACATCTCGGCCGACCGCCTGCTCGTGAAGGCGGTCTGGACTCCGACCGACCGTCAGCGCTTCGAATTCTCGCTCGACCACCTGCAGCGCGACACCGAAGTGCAGTTCGACAGCGGGCTGGGTCCGGTGCGCTCCACCATGACCGGCCTGCCCACCGGCGAGGTGGTGCATGACTATGACCGGGCGCTCGACGTCGAGCGCAGCCGCTATGCGCTGGAGCACCGCTGGACCGCCGGGCTGGCCTGGCTCGACGAGCTGAAGACCACGCTGGCCTTGGCGCCGCACAGCTACGAGCGGTCCGGGCAGAAATGGAGCACCTCGGCGGCGGGGGCCAGCCTGATTACCCGAGACTCGTTGGCCTATTCCGAGGATTTCATCGAGCTCGACCTGCAGGCCACCTCGCGCTTCCACACCGGCGCGGCGCGGCACGAGGTCACCTGGGGTTTCGACGGCGACCTGACCAAGACGGATTACAGCCGGCTTGACGTGGTCCGCAACCTGACCACCGGGACCACCACCTCGACCCCGGCGGGCGGGTTCAACTTCGCCAATGCCGATACGCGGCGGGCCGATCTCTACCTGCAGGACCGGATCGAGCTCTTGGACGGCGCGCTGGAGCTGACGCCGGGGCTGCGTTACGCGACTTACCGGCTCGATCCGCGCCCGAACGCCGACTATGTGCCGGTGGAAGGGGCGGAGCCGCGGCGGCGCGAGGATGAGGAGCTGTTGAAGAGCCTCGGCGCGCTCTACCGCTTTGGCGGCGGCTGGCAGGTCTGGGGCCATTACGGCGAGGGCTTCAAGATGCCCACGGCGCAGCAGCTCTACACCTCGGTCCCGGGCGCCTTCTTCGACCTGGTGCCGGCCCCCGGTCTGGAGCCGGAACATGTGAAGAGCGTCGAGATCGGGCTGCGGCGCGATCTGGATCGCGGCTTCCTCGGCCTCACCGCCTTCAACGCGGATTACACCAACTTCATCCAGAACTTCTACAACCCGCCGGGCACCTCGGATTACACCTACCGCAACCTGTCGGAGGTCCGGGTCTGGGGGCTGGAGCTGGAGGGCCGCTATTCCTTGACCGACCGGCTGCACCTGACCGGCGCGGCCAGCTGGCAGAAGGGCGAAGAACGCGCCGAGGCCGGCGCCTCCACGACGCCGCACACCGTCTCGCCGCTGACCGGGACGCTGGGGCTCAGCTGGGACGTGCCGCAGCACGGGCTGACGCTGGATCTGGTGGGCACCTTCGCCCAAGCGGTTAAGAAGACCGCCAACGAGACCGATCTCAAGCCGGCGGGCTACGGGGTGATCGACGCCTATGCCGCCTGGGAGGTCTCGACAAGGCGGTGCTGAACCTCGGGGTGCGCAACCTGTTCGACAAGCGCTATTTCGAGGCCTCCGCGGCGAGCTATTCGCAGACCGCCAGCAGCTCGGTCGCAGCGCAGAACCCGATCGAGCTGCAGACCGGCGCCGGGCGGGTGTTCACCGCCTCGCTCGACCTGAGGTTCTGAACCGATGGCCGGCGGGGTGCGACCCACATTGGCCCGCGCCGCCCGGCTGGCCCGCCTCGCGGCGGGCGGCCCGGGGGCCTGGCGCGGGCTGGCGCTCTATGGCGTCGTCCTCGGGCTGAACTTCGCCGGGGTCTGGGTCTCGGTGCGGCTGATCGCTTGGAACAAGGCGTTCTACGATGCGCTGGAGCGGTTCGACGCCACCGAAGCCCTCCGTCAGGTCGGGGTGTTCTTCGCCCTGACGGCGCTGTCGGCCAGCTGCTGGCTGGCGGCGGACTGGCTGCGCAAGGGGCTGCTCATCCTGTGGCGCGGCCGACTGACCGGCCGCGCGCTGGATCTCTGGCTCGGCAACCGGGCCTATTGGCTGCTGCGCCCCGGCTATGGCGCGACGCCGGTGGAGAACCCCGACCAGCGGGTCGCCGAGGATTGCCGGCTCTATGTCGAGCGGCTGCTGGAGTTCACGCTCGACGTGATCTCCGACGCGGTGGCGCTGGTGTCCTATGTCGTGGTGCTCTGGTCGCTGGCCGGCTTCGCGTTGAGCTTTCCCCTGTTCGGCGCCGAGATCGTCGTGCCGCGCTACATGGTCTGGCTAGCGCCGCTCTATGTGCTAGTGGCGACCGGCCTGACCCATTGGCTGGGCCGGCCGCTGAAGCCGCGCTATTTCGAGCGCGAGCGGTTCGAGGCCGATTTCCGCCATGCGCTGGTGCAGCTGCGCGACCGGGCGGATCTGGTGGCGCAATCCGGCGGCGAGGCTGCCGAGCGGCGCCGGCTGGACAGCCGCTTCGCCGATGTGGTGGCGAACTGGCGGCGGCTGATGCGGGCGGAACTGGTGCTGGGCCTGTTCACCCGACCCTATCACCAGACGGTGCTGCGCACCCCCAGCCTCTTCGCGCTGCCGGCCTATTTCGCCTCCGCCGTCACCCTGGGCGGGCTGATGCAGCTGGGCGCGGCCTTTTCCAGCGTCACCACCACGCTGAGCTGGTTCATCTTCGAATATCGCAAGCTGGCGGAATTCGTTGCGGTCTGCGAGCGGCTGGACGGGCTGATCGCCGCCGCCGGCACCCCCCGCGCCGCTGCCGGGCGGGCCGCGGGCGATCCGGCGCGAGGTCTCGGCGGACGGCGCGCTGCGCATCGAGGGGATGCGGCTCGCCACCCCCGAGGGCCGCTGGCTGGCGCCGGTTCCCGACCGGGTGGTGCCGGCGGGACGGGTGCTCCTGATCACCGGGCCTTCGGGCTGCGGCAAGACCACTTTGCTCGCCGCCATCGCCGGGCTCTGGCCCTGGGGCAAGGGGCGGATCACCCGGCCCGCCGGCCGCTTCCTGCTGCTGCCCGCCGGCGCGCCGGTGCTGGGCGATGATCTGGCCGCCGCCGCCTGCCATCCCGATGACCCGGCGCGGCATGACCCGCAGAGGATCCGCGCGGTGCTGACCCGTCTGGGGCTGGGCCACAGGCTGGCGGCCGGAGAAGGGGATGCGGCGCTGGCCGGCCTGTCGATGGGCGAGCGGCAGCGGCTGGGCCTGGCCCGCGGACCCGGCGTGCTGCTGGAGCGCATCGGCCGGGTCGAGACGGTGCAGGAGGCGGAGGGCGAGATCCGGCTCGGCGGCGCCTGCCATGATGCGCGGATCGCGCTCGGCCCGATCGCCGAGGTGGTGGTCGACCGCAGCTCGATCATGCGCGACAAGGTCATGCCGCGCGTCGAGCTGCGCGCGGCAAGTGGCGCGCTGCTGGTCTCCGCCATAGGGCTGGAAGGCCTCGACCCCTTCGAGGCCGCGCTGGAGGGCCTGACCCGCGCCCCCGCCGCCGAGGCCGCCAAGCCGGAGGAGGACCCGGCCCCGGTGCTCGCCGAGGATCATCCCGGCCTCGCCCCCTTCGAGACGCTGCTCGACGCCGGGGCCGAGGTCGCCATCGAACTGGAGCTGCCCGGCCTGCGCCAGATGTGGCGCGGGCGCATCGAGGAGCTTAAGCCGATGATGGGCTTTCTCAACATCATGACCGCGGATTTCCATCTGCACCTGCGCGGCGGGTCGGTCAGCGGCTGGGCCGCAGAACCCGGGCTGCGGTGCGCCCTGGGGCCGGACGGCGCGCCGACCGGGCTCACGCTGCGCTCGGCGGTGCTGTCATGACCGAGATCTTCTGGCAGAGGCCGGCCGGGGAAGCGGGCGACGCGCATCCCCGGTTGATGCAAAGGCTGGCGCGGGCGGAAGCGGTGCTCCTCGGCGAGCGCCACGACCGGGCGGACCATCATCGCTGGCAGCTGCACATGGCGGCGGGGCTCGCGGCGCATCGGCCCGTCGTCATGGGCTTCGAGATGTTCCCGGCCCGGCTTGACCCGGTGCTGGCCGAATGGGTTGCAGGCGGCCTGACCGAGCCCGCGTTCCTCGAGCGCGCCGAATGGGGCAGGGTCTGGGGCTTCGACGCCGCGCTCTATCTGCCGCTGTTCCGCTTCTGCCGCGAGATGCGGATCCCGATGCGCGGGCTGAACTGCCGCCGCGACCTGGTGCGTGAGGTCGGCGCGCTCGGCTGGGAGGGGGTGCCGGAAGCGGATCGCGAGGGGCTGACGCCGGCGCGGCCCTCGCCCGCCGCCTACCGGCGTTTCATTTTCGAGCTCACCGGCGGCGCGTCGCCGACCCGCGCGGCAGCCTCGGTCGAGGATCCCGCCTTCGACCGCTTCCTGCGCGCGCAGGAGGTCTGGGATCGGGCCTTCGCCACGCGCCTCGTCGCCGCGGCATCCTTGCCGACCCGTCCGCTGGTCATTGGCATCATCGGCATGGGCCATCTGCAACAGGGTGGCGGCGTGCCCTGGCAACTGGCCGATCTGGGCATGGACAGGGTGGAGGTGCTGATCCCGCCGCAGGAGATTTAGGGAGCGCGGGTCCACTGCTCTCGCCCGTTCTCCGGCGCGGATCGAAAAGTGATTTCGCTCTGAGGTTCGGGGGGGCAGGCGGTGTGGGCGGGATTGTCCGAAGACCGCATCCCCGGATGCGCAGCGTTGCACCCCAGCCCCTGCGAGGACAGCAGGCCCAGCTTGGTATTCACCGCGAACATCGCCGGCGCCGGTCCTGTGCCCGAATGGCGACAGTTCGGGGCAATTCGCGCTTTCCGACGGGCCAGCTTGTTTTCACCGCTCTGACGGCCTAAGTCTGAAGGCATGATGACGTTCCTTCCTCTGGTCAGGTTCCGGATTTTCTCTGGTTCGCTGCTGACGCGCACTCTGCCCCGGGCAGAGGCGGTCGCCTGCTGACGCCTTTTCCCGGGGCTCACCCTTTCCAAGATCAAGGTCAGCCAGACGGACACCGTCCGTTGAGGAACAGTCATGCATTGCCACCCCACAGCCCCGCAGCCGAAAGGCGAAGCGGCCCTCTTCGACGGCCATTCTTCCGGTAGCCGTCCACGCGCCGGCGGCATGCCGAAGGTGCGCCCGGCCCGCGCCTTGCTCAGCCGCCACGATTACTGGCAGCTGAACGAGCACAGGCGTCGATGCGAAGAGCTGGGCGGCCCCCGCTTCGCGAGGCTCGCCCGGTTGATCCGCGCGAAACTCCTGGATGCGCGGGTCACCGAGGCGGGGGATCTTGCTGCCGACGTGGTCACCGGGACATCCAGGGCGACCTTCGTCCTGGATCACCAGCGACCCGAGACCTGCCAGCTCTATCACTGGTATTATCCCGGCGACGGGAGCAGACCAATGCCGGTTGGCAGCTTTCTGGGCGTCACGCTGATCGGCTTGGCGGTGGGACAGCGCAGGCGCTTCGTCGACGGCAACCGCGCGACAGGCGAAGTGCAGGTTCTGGCTGTCCATCCCCAAGGCAGGACGGGTGCGAACCTATTCGACTGAGCGGCTCTCCGCCCCGGTCAAGCTCAACACAACATTTCAATCGAGGCTATCATGTCCCATTCTTCGCGCCGTGCTCGCACGGTCATCGATTCCGCATTGCTCGAACGGCTGGAAATCCTCGCCGGGGCCGCCATCGCGCGCTTTCCCGACGTGGCTTACCCACTGGTCAACAAACTGACGGCGGCCGAGCTGGTCGAACGGTCCAGCCTGCCGCCCGATGTAGTCACCATCGGCAATGAGGTGCTGTACCGCGATCACCTGACCGCGCGGGACCTGCGCGTCAGACTGTCATGGCCGGAACAGGCCGACATCAGCCAGGGCGTCGTCTCGATCCTCACGCCGGTGGGGGTGGCCCTGCTGGGTCTTGCCGAGGGCGACCAGTTCCAATGGACGACGCGGGCCGGCGCCGAACGCGGCCTGACCGTTCTGCAGGTCGAGCCGTCCCGCGCCACGGCCGAGGCAGAACAGCAATAGCAGAACACCGAACCGCCAACAAAAGGAGGGCAGGAAATGCCCCGCCGGTCCATTCCAGCTTACTGCGCCAATTGCGGCGCGCCCGTGCCACGGTCTGCGGCCGGGCGCTGCCCGTCCTGCCGGGTCAGATTTGCCCCGGCGGGATCGTGGCCGGCGTCAACAACCCGCAGCCCGTCGCAGAGCGGCGACCTCGTTCGGGAACAGGGCTTCGCGCCGTTGCAGCCGACCGGGCCGCTGCCATGAAGCTGGTTCGCAAGCTGCTTGCACCGTTGCTTTTTCTGGGCGGCCTCAGCGCCGTGACGCTTGCGGCCTTCGGCTTGCGCGCGCGTCTGGGCATCGAGCTGCTCGGCGGGCACGGGCGCGACGGGCTGCAGATCGCGGCCTATCTCGGCATCGCGTGGTTGCTGAGCCGGATCACCGATCAGGTCTTCTCGCGAGCGCGGCCCCGCAGCCGGCCGGTCCCGCGGTTGCTCAGCGACCTGTTGTCAGCGCTGTTCTTCCTGACCGCTTTCGTCGCCGGCGCCTTGCTCCTGACCGGGAACAGCGCCGGCAGCGTGCTCGCGGGCTCGGGCGTGGTGCTCGCCCTGCTCGGTTTCGCCATCCGCAATGTGGTCGCCGACACGCTTTCGGGTGTCGCCCTCGGGCTGGAGGCGCCGTTCCGCATCGGCGACTGGGTTGACATCGAGCGCCTCGCCAAAGGCAAGGTGATCGAGATCGGCTGGCGGACTACGCGGCTCATGACGCGCGATTCAACCTATGTGATCCTGCCCAACAGCCAGATTTCGCGACAGCGGATCGTCAACTACTCGGCGCCCCGCAGCGAGTTCCGCGCGCAGCTCGAGGTCACGCTGGGCTACGGAACGACCGCGCGAGAGGCGGCGGAGACGCTGCGCGTGGCGCTGATGCAGACCCCGTTGATCCGGCAGACGCCCCCGCCCGACGTGCGGATGCTTGCCATCGAGCCCGAGGGAATTCGCTACGCGCTGCGCTACTGGGTCGGACGGTTCGATCAGGAGATCGACTGCCGCGATGCGGTCCTGAAAGCGGTGGATGCGGCCCTTCGCCGATCCGGCACCGCTCTGCCGCATCGCCCGAT
>NZ_PZKG01000158.1 GCF_003034985.1 Cereibacter changlensis JA139 | reverse complement strand
GCCGAGCGTGACCGGATGCTGCAGGAGGCCGAGACCATGGTGCTCGACGATTTCGGGATCATCCCGCTGCATTACGAGCAGACCGTCTGGGCCATGAAGCCCGAGCTGAGCTACGAGCCGCGCGTGGACCAGTACACCATGGCGTCCGAGGTGAAGCCGGCCGAATAAGCCCTTGGCCGGGGGGGCGCCTGCGCGTCCCCGGCCCGCCGGTCCTCCCCCAGGCCGTCCCGTGATCCCGACCGTCCGCGAAGCGGCGCGTCCCCCCGGTGTCCTGCCAGCGCAAGGAATGCCTCGCATGATCGTCTATCTCGTCCGCCGCGTCGGGCAGAGCCTTCTGGCCGTGATGGCCATGGCGGTTCTGGTCTTTATTGGGGTCTATTTCATCGGCAATCCTGTCGATGTGCTCATCAACCCCGAGGCCACGCAGGCCGACATACTGGCCACGACCGAACGGCTGGGGCTCGACAAGCCACTGTGGCAGCAGTTCGGCATCTTCCTCGGCAATGCGCTGCAGGGGGATCTGGGAACCTCCTTCGTCTATGGCCGCCCCGCGCTCGACATCATCCTCGAGCGCTTGCCCGCAACGATGGAGCTTGCGCTGGTGGCGCTGTTTCTCTCGGTCGCGATCGGCATTCCGCTCGGCGTCTGGGCAGGACTGCGGCCCGAGAGCATTGCCGGGCGCACGATCATGGGCGGCTCGATCCTCGGCTTCTCACTGCCGAATTTCTGGCAGGGGATGCTGCTGATCCTCGTCTTCGCCGTGCTTCTGGGCTGGCTGCCCGCCGGGGGCCGCGGCGCCACGACCGAGGTGTTGGGCCTGCAGGTGAGCTTCCTGACCTGGGACGGGCTGTCGCATCTGATCCTGCCGGCGGTCAATCTCGCCCTCTTCAAGATGTCGCTGATCATCCGGCTCGCCCGCGCCAATACGCGCGAGGTCTGTCTGCAGGACTATGTGAAATTCGCCCGCGCCAAGGGCCTGTCGCCGCGCCGGGTGGTGCTGGTGCATATCCTGAAGAACATCATGATCCCCGTGGTGACCATCATCGGGCTGGAGCTCGGCTCCATGGTGGCCTTCGCCATCGTGACCGAGACGGTCTTCGCCTGGCCTGGAATGGGCAAGCTCCTGATCGACAGCATCAACCTGCTCGATCGTCCGGTGATCGTGGCCTACCTCATGCTGACGGTGCTGATCATCGTGGGCATCAACCTGCTGGTCGACGTGATCTATTCGCTGCTCGACCCGCGCATCCGTCTGTCGGAGATGAAGGGATGACCACGCACCCCGCAGCACCGCCGCGCGCGGCCCCGGTCGATAGTCCGACCCGCCGCATCATCGCGCAGTTCATGGAAGATCGCGTCGCCGTCCTCGGCCTCATCCTCTTCATCTGCATTGCGATCCTCGCCCTCATGGCGCCGTGGATCGCGCCCCAGAACCCCTATGATCTGTCGCAGCTCAACATCATGGACGGAGCGCTGCCGCCCGGAGAGGTGAGCTTCGGCACCGACATGACCTATATGCTCGGGACCGACCAGCAGGGCCGGGACATGCTGTCGGCCATTCTCTACGGGCTGCGCATCAGCCTGATGGTGGCGGGCGTCTCGCTCCTGCTCGCCATCACCGTGGGCACGATCGTCGGGGTGACGGCGGCCTATTTCGGCGGGCGGCTCGACAGTTTCATCATGCGGGTGGTGGATCTGCAGCTCTCGTTCCCGGCCATTCTCATCGCGCTGATCCTGCTGGCGCTGTTGGGCAGGGGGGTGGACAAGGTGATCCTCGCGCTCGTCATCGTGCAATGGGCCTATTACGCCCGCACGGTGCGCAGCTCGGCCATCGTGGAGCGGCGCAAGGACTATGTGGATGCCGCGCGCTGTCTGGCCCTGCCGCATCGGCGGATCATGTTCCGCCATCTTCTGCCCAATTGCGTGCCGCCGCTGATCGTGGTCGCCACCGTGCAGATCGCGCAGGCCATCGCGCTGGAGGCGACGCTTTCGTTCCTTGGCGTGGGCGTGCCTATCACCGAACCCTCGCTCGGCCTCCTCATCGCCAATGGCTACGATTACCTCCTGTCGGGACGCTACTGGATCAGCCTGTTTCCGGGCATAGCACTCGTCCTCACCATCATCGCCATCAATGTCGTCGGCGACCGCTTGCGCGATGTGCTGAACCCGAGGTTGCAGAAATGAGCCAGCTTCTCGATGTGCGTGATCTGCAGACGCAGTTCTTTACCCGCGACGGTGTGGCGACGGCGGTGGACGGGGTCAGCTTTACCCTGAACCGGGGCGAGATCCTGGGGCTGGTGGGGGAGTCCGGTTCCGGCAAATCGGTCACCGGCTTCTCGATCCTCGGGCTCGTTGATCCGCCGGGCCGGGTCACGGGCGGGCAGATCCTCTTTGACGGCGACGATCTGGTACGCGGCGGCGAACCGTTGCTGCGCGGCCTGCGTGGCAAGCGGATCGCCATGATCTTCCAAGACCCGATGATGACGCTGAACCCGGTCCTGCGCATCGACACCCAGATGATCGAGACCGTGCAGGCCCATGCGCCCGTGTCGAGGGCAGAGGCGCGGGCCCGGGCCGAAGAGGCGCTGGTCCGGGTGGGCATCTCGTCGCCGGCCGAGCGGCTGAAGAGCTATCCCCACCAGTTTTCGGGCGGCATGCGGCAGCGGGTGGCCATTGCCATCGCGCTTCTGCACAAGCCCGATCTCATCATCGCCGATGAGCCCACGACCGCGCTTGATGTCACCATCCAGGCGCAGATCCTCTCCGAAGTTCAGGCCCTCTGCTCGCAATCGGGCACGGCGCTGATCTGGATCACCCATGATCTTGCGGTGGTCTCGGGCCTCGCGGATCGCTTGGCGGTCATGTACGCGGGCCGCATCATCGAAGAGGGGCCGACCGCCGAGGTCATCGCCCGCCCGCGCCATCCCTATACGCGCGGCCTGATCGACAGCGTGCCGCAGGGCAAGCGCCACGGGGCGCGGCTGGCACAGATCCCGGGGATGACGCCCTCGCTTCTGAACCTCCCCGAGGGCTGCAAATTCGCTCCCCGCTGCCCGCGCGCCGATGCTGCCTGCGCGGTCGAGCCGCGGCTCGATCCAAGCGGTCCCGGCCGCGCCGTGCGCTGCCACCACCCCCATGGCGATTCTGAGACGAGGGTCCTGTCGTGAGCCAAGAGCCCATCCTGACGATCGAAAACGTCTCCAAACGCTTCACCAAGGACCTCGATCTGGCCGAGCGGGCGGCGCGCAAGCTTGGCGCCCGCATCGCGCCGATGACAGTGCATGCGGTCGATGACGTCAGCCTGTCGATCCGTCGAGGCGAGGTGCTGGGGCTCGTGGGCGAATCCGGCTGCGGCAAATCCACCTTGGGCCGCATGGTGGCCGGGCTCAGCGCACCCTCGAGTGGACGTATCCTGCACGAAGGGCGGGATACGGCCAAACTCAAGGGGGCAGAGGCCCGGGACGTGGCGCTGAAGGTGCAGATGGTGTTCCAGGACCCGATGTCCTCGCTCAACCCCCGGATGCGGGTGCGCGACATCATCGGCGAGGCGCCGCAGGTCCATGGCCTCGTGCCGCGGGCCGAGGTGGACGCGTATGTCGAGCGGATGCTGGCGCAGGTGGGTCTCGACCCTGCCACTGCTCGGCGCTATCCGCATCAGTTCTCCGGTGGTCAGCGGGCGCGGGTAGGCATCGCCCGAGCGCTGGCGGTGCGGCCCGATTTCATCGTCTGCGACGAATCCGTGGCGGCGCTCGATGTGTCCATCCAGGCGCAGGTGCTGAACCTGTTTGCGGAGCTGCGCGAGGAGTTCGGCCTGACCTATCTCTTCGTCAGTCACGATCTGGGCGTGGTCGAACATATCTCTGACCGGATCGCGGTGATGTATCTGGGCCGCCTTGTGGAACTGGGTGCCGCCGAGGATCTGATCGCCCGCCCGAACCACCCCTATACCCGGGCCCTCGTTGCCGAAATCCCCAGTTTTGAGACCGGCAAGAAGACCTATCACGCCATCAAGGGCGAGATCCCCTCGCCCATGAACCCGCCCCGGGGCTGCCATTTCCATCCGCGCTGTCCCCATGCCCATGACCGCTGCCGCATCGAAGTGCCGCGACTGCGCGACGTGGCGGCGGGACGCCTCTCGGCTTGCCATCTGAACGACCGAGCGGCCTGATCTTTCAAGGAGATACGCATGCGAAACGACAATCCGATCTGGTCCTTCGTCGAGGCGAAGGGCCCGGAGTTCACCGGCCTTGCCGACCGGGTCTTCGACACCCCGGAACTGGCCTATGGCGAGGTGAAATCCTGCGCCGCGCATACCGAGATGCTGCGCCAGCAAGGTTTCCGCGTCACCGAGGGTGTGGCGGGCATTCCCACCGCCGTGATGGGCGAGGCGGGGCAGGGCGGTCCCGTCATCGCGATCCTGGGGGAATATGATGCGTTGCCGGGCCTGTCGCAGGCTCCCGGCGAGGCCGCGCCGCGCCAGATTGCCGATCACGGCTTTGGCCATGGCTGCGGACACAACCTCCTGGGCTCGGCCGCGTTGTCTGCCGCAACGGCCGTGAAGGATTGGCTCGCGGCCGAGGGCCTTCCGGGCCGCGTGCGCTATTATGGCTGTCCGGCCGAAGAGGGCGGCGCCGCCAAGACCTACATGGTGCGCGAGGGGCTCTTCGACGATGTCGACATCGCGCTGACCTGGCATCCGGCGAGCTTCAACGCCGTCGATGACATGCGCTCGCTCGCAAACACGCGGATCGACTTCACCTTCCATGGCAAGGCTGCCCATGCGGCGGGCGCGCCGGAACTCGGGCGTTCGGCGCTCGACAGCGTCGAGCTGATGAACATCGGCATCAACTACATGCGCGAGCATATGCCGGATGCAGCGCGGGTCCATTATGCCTATCTCGACGCGGGCGGGATCGCCCCCAATGTCGTGCAGGCGCGCGCTTGCGTGCGCCAGCTGATCCGCAGCCCCAGCCTCTCGGGCCTCACGCAACTCGTGGAACGGGTGCGTGCGATCGCCGATGGGGCGGCGCTGATGTCGGGGACGCAAGTCACCTCGCGCGTGTTTTCGGCGGTGTCGAACCTCGTCGAGAACCGGCCCCTGTCGGAAGCCATGCAGAAGGAATTCGACGCACTCGGCCCCGTGCCCTTCGATGCCCAGGACATGGCCTTTGCCCGCGAGGTCCGCAAATCGCTGAGCCGCGAGGATATTGCCGACACTTTCGAACGCTTGGCCATGAAACCCGATTATGACCTGCCGTTGTGCAATTTCGTGGCCCCGCTGGACCGGCCCTTCATGGGGGGCATGGGCTCGACCGATGTGGGCGATGTGAGCTGGGCCGTGCCGACGGTGCAGGCGCGGGTGGCAACCTGCGCAGTGGGCACGGCGCTGCACAGCTGGCAACAGACGGCACAGGGCAAGGCCCCCGCGGCGCACAAGGGCATGCTGCACGCGGCCAAGGTCATGGCCTCCACCGCGCGGGCGGCCATCCTTGACCCGGCGCTTATCGCGGCGGCAAAGGCGGCCCATGCCGAGTATCTTGCCGATCAGCCCTATAGCTGCCCGATCCCGGCCGGGACCAACCCGCCTATCGCGGCGTAACGGCATCACACGGAGTGGCTGGCCGGCCCGCTCTTCGCCGGAGGGCGAGCCGCACGCCTGGGACGCCGCTGCTGCGGAACAGCCGCACCGATGTGCCGGTAGGCGGGGACGCCCATGTCGTTCACCGAGAACGACGGGAGGGGCGACGCCCCACCCGCCGTGGCGAACCTGTGTCCGAGGCAGCTTCGGCCTTGCGCGCGTGTGAACGGATATGATCTTGCTCACGACCACAGGCCGCGGACACTACGGCATGACAGCGGATGCCTGCTGCATTACCGTGATGTCAACTACTCTAGGGAAGCTCTGGCCCCTGAACCGATAGCGGCTTGGCATGTGAGCTACTCCCCGATGTTTGGACAGATTTCCGGCCGAGTTAAGCTACTGCCTGCACCTGCTGATCGGTTTCGATGTGGTTGAAGTAGACCGCGGCGGGCGGTTGACCGCCATGGGCAGTGTGTGGGCGATGATGGTTGTAGAAGGTTATCCATCGCCCGATGCCGACCTTGGCCTGCGACCCGGTCTCCCATGCGTGCAGAGAGACGCATTCATGCTTCAGGGACCGCCACAGGCGCTCGATGAAGATATTGTCGATGCAGCGCCCTTTTCCGTCCATCGAGATCCGGGTCCCGACCCGCTTCAGCCGGTCGGTCCAGGCGAAGGACGTGAACTGGGCGGATTCAACCGGTCGTCGCAACACCTTCGATCATATCCTGTTTGAGCAGCCGGTCGAGAGCTTCTGCCGGCGTCAGCCCCCCGAGGCTTTTCCGGGGGCGGGTGTTCAGCGCATGGGCAACGGCGCTCAGCTCTTCGGCGCCGTGTTGGCTAAGATCCGTGCCCTTGGGGAAGTATTGGCGGAGCAGACCATTGGTGTTCTCGTTGCTTCCGCGTTGCCAGGGGCTCTGAGGGTCGCAGAAGTAGATCTCGAGACCGGTATCTATGCGCAGCTGCGTGTGTTGGGCCATCTCGGCCCCCTGGTCCCAGGTCAACGACCGACGTAGGTGGGCAGGCAGGCTGCTGATGGTCCCTGCGATGGCGCCCCGCCCGACACGGCGGGGCTTCGTCCGTTCTGGGGGGCATCCGAGTGCCGACGATCTGAGACTGAGCGTCAGCATGGCATGGTCGGCGCATGTGGCGACGCAAAGAGGCGTCAAACCATGTCGGCTTCGTCCTCAGCCCCATCGACGTAGGCCTTGAGGCGCCAAGCCATAAAACCCAACGATGACGGGGGTTTAGTGGCGGAGAGACAGGGATTCGAACCCTGGGTCGGCTCTCACCGACAACGGTTTTCGAGACCGCCGCATTCGACCACTCTGCCACCTCTCCGCGTCAGGGGTCTTCGTGGCGAGGCGTTTAGCCGAGGGCTGCGGGCTGTGCAAGCGGGAAAGCTGCGGAAAAGCGGGCGGGATCATGCCGGGGATCACGGCTCTGTAATCCGGCACGGCTTGGCAAGGGCCGGGGCAGGGACTAGCTGTTGGATATCCCGCCCGAAAGGTCCCGCCATGCTGTTCCCCAGACTGACCCGCCTCCTGATTTCCGGGGCGACCGTCGCCGGGCTGAGCCTCGCGGCCGCGGCGCTGCCGCTCGCGGCGCAGACCGAGCCCCCGGCCAAGCAGGCGCTGGAGCCCGGCGTGCAGATCGCCGCACTGACTGAGGCGCTGCAGATCGGCCCGGTGATCGAGGTGATGCGCGAGGAAGGCATCGACTACGGCGCCACGCTGGAGGCCGAGCTCTTCCCCGGCCGGGGCGGGGCGCGCTGGCAGGCGGTGGTCGGGCTGATCTACGACACCGGCGCC
The DNA here is from genome assembly GCF_003034985.1 of Cereibacter changlensis JA139. Lineage (GTDB taxonomy): Bacteria > Pseudomonadota > Alphaproteobacteria > Rhodobacterales > Rhodobacteraceae > Cereibacter > Cereibacter changlensis. The sequence goes on along the minus strand of NZ_PZKG01000158.1, from coordinate 491 downwards.
ATGCAGAAGCGCTTCGACGCCGCCTTCGCCGCGCAGCTGGGCGAAGCGCCCGAGGGGCTGCCGGCGATGATCGACTTCTTCGGCAGCGAGCGCGGCCAGCGCATTCTCGAGCTGGAACTGGAGGCGCGGCGGGCGCTGATGGATGACGCCGCCGAGGAGGCGGCGCGGATGCGGGTCGAGGACATGATCGCCGCCGACGACCCGCGCATGGCGACGCTGCGCGACTTCGCCGAGGCCAACGACCTGATCGAGCTGAACGTGATGGGGGCGCTGAACTCCAACCTCGCCTTCTTCCGAGGCATGGCGGAGGGCAGCGCCTTCGACGACCCGATGCCCGAGGAGCAGATGCTGGCGGATGTCTGGGCGCAGGAGGAGGACGTGCGGCAGGAGACCGAGGACTGGCTGTTCCCCTATCTGGCGTTGGCCTATGGCCCGCTGCCGGACGAGGACCTGCAGGCCTATGTCGACTTCTCGAAGACCCCGGAGGGCAA
>NZ_PZKG01000157.1 GCF_003034985.1 Cereibacter changlensis JA139 | reverse complement strand
TTCTGGCTTCTGCCGAACATCTGGCGGCGACGGTGATCCTCGGCGATCACGGCCGTCGCCGTGCCGGGATGGGCGACGAGTTCTGGCAATACCGCCCCGCCCACAGCGGCGATTCCGCGCGGATGATCGACTGGCGGCGCTCTGCCCGCTCCGACGCGCATTTCGTGCGCGAGCGCGAGTGGCAGGCGGCGCAGACCGTGCTGCTCTGGGTCGACGCGGGCCGCTCGATGAGCTTCACTGGCGACCGGGGCCGCGCGCCGAAATCCGACCGGGCGCAGCTGCTGGCGCTGGCCGTCTCGGTCCTGCTGCTGCGCGGCGGCGAGCGTGTCGGCCTGACGGGCGAGACCGCGCCGCCTCGCTCCGGCCGCAGCCAGCTTCTGCGCATCGCGGACGCGCTGACCGAGGATCACCCGGGCGACTATGCCGCCCCCGAGGCCTCGGGGCTGGTGTCGCATGGGCGGATGGTGCTGATCTCGGATTTCCTCGGTGACATGGCCGGGGTGGAGCGGGCGATGGCCCGGGCCGCCGACAAGTCGATGCGCGGCACGCTGTTGCAGGTGCTTGATCCGGCGGAGGAGGAGTTTCCCTTCGACGGGCGCACGATCTTCGAATCGATGGGCGGCAGCCTGCGCCACGAGACGATGCGGGCGAGCGACCTGCGCAGCCGCTATCTCGACCGTCTGGCCGAGCGCAAGGCGCGGCTCGACACGCTGGCCCGCGCCTCGGGCTGGCACTATCACTGCCACCACACCGGCCAATCGGCGCAACCGGCGCTGCTCTGGCTCTACCGGGCGCTGGAGCGCGGCGCCTGATGTGGATGATCGGTCCCCTCGGCTTCACCGCGCCCCTGCTGCTCTTGGGCCTGATCGCGCTGCCGATCCTGTGGCTCTTGCTGCGCGCCGTGCCGCCCGCGCCGATCCGCCGCCGCTTCCCCGGCGTGGCGCTGCTGCTGGGGCTGGCCGACGAGGAGACCGAGACCGACAAGACGCCGTGGTGGCTGCTGCTGTTGCGCATGGCGGCGGTGGCAGCTGCGATCATTGCCTTCGCCGGGCCGGTTCTGAACCCGCAGCAGCGCGAGCCGGGCAGCGGGCCGCTTCTGGTGCTGCTCGACGCCGGATGGGCCGATGCCCGCGACTGGCCGCGCCGGATCGACCGGGCCTCGGCACTGGTCGAGGATGCCGGCCGCGAAGGCCGCGCCGTGGCGGTGATCCGCCTGACCGACGCGCCCGAGCCCCCCGCCTTCCAGGGTGCCGATGCCTGGGCGGGTCGGATCGCCGGGCTGGAGCCGCAGGCCTGGGGCCCGAGCGACCTCGCAGGCTGGGCCGCGGCGCTGCCCGAGGGCACCTTCGACAGCTTTTGGCTTTCCGACGGGCTCGAGCATCCGGGGCGCGAGACGCTCTTGGCGGCGCTGGAGGGGCGAGGCAACCTGACCGTGTTCGAGAGCCCGCGCCCGGTGCTGGCGCTGAAACCCGCAGGCTTTGCCGATGGCGCGGTGCAGGTCTCGGCGCTGCGCCTGCCCGCCGCCGATCCGGTCAGCACCGAGGTCTCGGCCCGCGGTCTCGACCCTGCGGGGATCGAACGCGAGCTGGCGCGGGTGACGCTCGACTTCGCCGCGGGCGAGGCCGAGGCGCAGACCGCGCTGTCGCTGCCGCCCGAGCTGCGCAACCGGATCTCGCGCTTCGAGATCGCCGGCGTGCGCTCTGCCGGCGCCGTCAGCCTGACCGACGACAGCCTGAAGCGTCGCAAGGTGGCGCTGATCGCGGGCCGCGACGACCGCGAGGGGCTGCAGCTTCTGTCCCCCACCCACTATCTGCGGCAGGCGCTGGAGCCGGTGGCCGATCTGATCGACGGCTCGCTGGAAGACGTGCTGCTGGCCAGCCCCGATGTGATCGTGCTGGCCGATGTGGCGCGGCTGACGCAGGTGGAGCAGGACGGCATCCTCGACTGGCTCGACGAGGGCGGGCTCTTGCTGCGCTTCGCCGGGCCGCGTCTGGCCTCCAGCGATGTCAGCCGGATGAACGAGGACCCGCTGATGCCGGTGCGCCTGCGCGAAGGCGGGCGGACCGTCGGCGGCGCGATGAGCTGGGGCGAGCCGAAGACGCTGGCACCCTTCCCCGAAGGCTCGCCCTTCCACGGCCTGCCGGTCCCGGCGGAGGTTTCGATCTCGGCGCAGGTGCTGGCCCAGCCCGACCCCGATCTCGCGGCGCGCACCATCGCGGCACTGGCCGACGGAACGCCCTTGGTGACGCGCAAGCCGGTGGGCGAGGGGCAGGTGGTGCTGGTGCATGTGACGGCGAATGCCGAATGGTCGACGCTGCCGCTTTCCGGCCTCTTCGTGCAGATGCTGGAGCGGCTCGCCGTCTCCACCCGCCCCGCCGCGCCGGAAGCCGCCGATCTGGAAGGCCAGATCTGGGTGCCCGAGGTGGTGCTCGACGGTTTCGGCGTGCCGCAGGATGCGGGCGAGGTCGCGGGGGTCGAGGGTGCGGTGCTGGCGGCGGGCCTGCCCGGCCCGGCGCTGCCGCCCGGTCTCTATGCCGGGACCGACCGCCGCGTGGCGCTGAACGTGATCCGGCCGGAGACGGTGCTGACAGCCGCAACCTGGCCGGAGCGGATCGTGGTCGAGGGGCTGGAGACTGCGCGCGAACAGGCGCTGAAGGGCAGCTTCCTCGCTGCGGCGCTGGGGCTGCTGATGCTCGACATCATCGCCGCACTCGCCGTTTCGGGCCGTCTTGGCAGCCGCGTCGGCGTGGTGCGCGGCGCGGTGGTGCTGCTGGCGCTGGCTCTGGTGCCGCGCGCCGAGGCGCAGGAGACCGACACCTTCGCCATGGAGGCGACCGGCGCGGTGCGGCTGGCCTATGTGATGACCGACGACAGCCGGGCCAACGACATCTCGGAGGCCGGGCTGCGCGGGCTGGGGCAGACGCTGTCGCAGCGCACCTCGGTGGAGCCGGGCGAGCCGATGGGCGTCGATCTGGAGACGGACGAGCTCGCCTTCTTCCCCTTCCTCTACTGGCCGGTGACCGCCGACCAGCCGATGCCCTCTTCCGCCGCCTACAGCAAGCTGAACGACTATCTGCGCACCGGCGGGCTGATCCTGTTCGACACCCGCGACGGCGATCTGGCCGGGCTCGGCAGCGCCACGCCCGAGGGGCGGCGGCTGCAGATGCTGGCCGCGCCGCTCGACATCCCGCCGCTGGAGGTGATCCCGCAGGACCATGTGCTGACCCGCACCTTCTATCTCTTGCAGGATTTCCCCGGCCGCTACACCTCGCCCACGCTCTGGGTCGAGGCCGCGCCGCCGGATGCCGAACAGGCCGAGGGCATGCCGTTCCGCAATCTGAACGACGGGGTGACGCCGGTGGTGATCGGCGGCAACGACTGGGCTTCGGCCTGGGCGGTGACGGCGCAGGGCGGGCCGGAGTTCCCGGTCGGGCGCGGCTATGCGGGTGAGCGGCAGCGCGAGATCGCCTATCGCTTCGGGGTCAATCTCATCATGCATGTGCTGACCGGCAATTACAAATCCGATCAGGTCCATGTTCCGGCCCTGCTGGAAAGGCTGGGGCAATGAACGGCACCGTGGTTTTCGATCCCTTCCTGCCCTGGCCGGTGCTTTACGCGCTGGGCGCGGTGGCTCTGGTCATGCTGGGTCTCGCCATCTGGCGCGGCCTCTCCGGCTGGTGGCTCCGCGGCCTGTCGCTGGCGGTGCTGCTGCTGGCGCTGGCGAACCCGGCCCTGCAGGAGGAAGACCGCGCGCCGCTGTCCGACATCGTGATCGCCGTGGTCGATGAAAGCGCGAGCCAGCGTATCGGCGATCGCCCGGCGCAGACGGCCGAGGCCTTGGCGGCGGTGGGGGCCGAGGTTGCGGCGCTGGAGAACACCGAGCTGCGTGTCGTTCGCCTTGCCGATGCGCCGGAGGATGGCGGCACGCAGCTGATGACCGCGCTTTCCGAGGCGCTGGCCGAAGAGCCGCGCGCCCGGGTGGCGGGGGCGATCCTGATCACCGATGGGCAGGCGCATGACGTGCCGCTGGCGCCGCAGATGCCCGCGCCGCTGCATGTGCTGCTCACCGGAAAGGAAAGCGACTGGGACCGCCGTCTGGTGGTCAAGAACGCCCCGGCCTTCGCCATTCTGGGCGAGCCCTTCACCCTGACGCTGCGGGTCGAGGATCAGGGCGCGGTTCCGGCCTCGGCGGGGCTGACGGCGGATCTGTCGATCTCGGTCGATGGCGGCGAGCCGCAGAGCTACCGCGTGCCGGTGGGCGAGGATCTCGACCTGCCGGTGACCCTGCCGCATGGCGGGATGAACGTGCTGCAGTTCCAGGTGGCCGGCGTCGAGGGCGAGATCACCGACCGCAACAATGCCGCCGTGGTGCAGATCAACGGCGTGCGCGACCGGCTGCGCGTGCTGCTGGTCTCGGGCGAGCCGCATGCGGGCGAACGGGTCTGGCGCAACCTGCTGAAATCCGACGCCTCGGTCGACCTCGTGCATTTCACCATCCTGCGCCCGCCGGAAAAGCAGGACGGCATCCCGGTGTCGGAACTGTCGCTGATCGCCTTCCCGACGCGCGAGCTTTTCGTCGAGAAGATCGACGAATTCGACCTGATCATCTTCGACCGCTACCGGCTGAGGGGGATCCTGCCGACCTCCTATCTTGAGAATGTGCGCGACTACGTGAAGAACGGCGGCACCGTGCTGGTGGCGGCGGGGCCGGAGTTCGGCACCGCCGACAGTCTCTGGCGCTCGCCCTTGGCCGAGATCCTGCCGGTGGAGGCGACGAGCCGGGTGATCGAAGGCGGTTTCACCCCCACGCTCACCGATCTGGGCCGCCGTCATCCGGTGACCGAGGGGCTGGAGGAGCTGGCGCCGGAAGGCGGCTGGGGCCGCTGGTTCCGCCAGACCGAGCTTGCCGCCCGCGGCGGGCAGGTGGTTATGACCGGGGCGGGCGATCGACCGCTGCTGGTGCTCGACCGCGTGGAGGAGGGCCGCGTGGCGGTGCTCGCCTCGGACCATATCTGGCTCTGGGGCCGCGGCTACGAGGGCGGCGGGCCGCAGCTGGAGCTGCTCAGGCGGCTGGCGCATTGGATGATGAAGGAGCCGGATCTGGAGGAGGAGGCCCTGACTGCGACTGCCGAGGGCCAGCGGCTGACCATCACCCGCCGCACCATCGGCGAGGCGCCCGGCGAGGTGACGATCACCGCGCCTGACGGATCGGAGACCAGCCTGCCGATGCCCGAGGCCGGGCCGGGCCGCTATGCCGTCGAATGGGACGCGCCCGAAATGGGGCTCTACCGGCTGGAGCAGGGCGACCAGCAGGCGGTGATCGCCATCGGCCCCGCCGCGCCGAAGGAATTCGAGGAGACCATCGCCAGCGCCGACCGGCTGCGCCCGGTGCTGGAGGCCACGGGCGGCGGCGTGCTGCGGCTGGAAGAGGGCGCGCCGGACGTGCGGTCGGTGCGCGCGGGCCGCGTCGCCGCGGGCCGCGGCTGGATCGGCATCACCCCGCGCGACGCCTATCTGACGCAGGACATCCGCGTCGCCGCCCTGCTGCCGGGCTGGCTCTATCTGGCCTTGGCCGCGCTTCTGATGTTGGGGGCCTGGCTGCGCGAGGGCCGCTTCACCCGGCGCGCCCGGGCCTGAGGCTCAGCGCCGACCGGGGTCGCGCCCCATGATGACCTCGCGCGAGGCCGAGGCGAACTCGGCCCGCAGGATCACGCCGATGGTGGCCAGCGTGGTCAGCATCAGCGCCAGCCCGCCCAGCAGCCAGCCGAGCGCCGCCATGGCGAAGAACACCGCCCGCAGCCCGCGGTTGAAGCTGCGCGCCGCGGTGATGTTGATCCCCGCCGCCTGCGCCGCCCGCGGATAGGCCTCGGGATCGTCGGGATCGTTCGGCACCGCAGCCATCAGGATCTCGCAATAGCCGAACAGCCGATGTGCCCAGACGAACTTCAGGAAGGCCGCGCCGACGAAGAACAGCACCAGCAGCACCTTCAGCTCCAGCATGCTTGTGCCGGCGGGCAGGGTGAGATCGCTCGCCAGACCGTGCAGCCGCTCGGGATTGCCGATCAGCGCCGCGCCGCCGCCGATGGCGATCATGCAGGCCGAGGCGAAGAAGGCCGTGCCCTGCCGCAGGCTGTTCACCACCGCCGCATCGAAGAGCCGCGGGTTGCGCAGCACGAATTCCTGCATCCAGCTCCGCCGGAACGCCACCATCAGCGTCGTCACCGAGGGGCGCGACGCCGGCGGATGCTCGACGATCCAGCCGGTCCCGGCCCAGGCAAGGAACAGGAGGCCGACGGCGGCGTAGTCGAGCGTGCTGGGCAGGGAAAGGAGCGGGATCAGTGTCATGACCAGAGCTATAGACCCTGCGAAGATTCCTTGCCAGCCTGCGTGATTGGTTATATTACTTTACCACCTTGGAGGGGGCCGCTCATGGACATGCCGACGCCGAACCCCGCGGTCCTTGCCCGCAAGGCCCGCATCGTCGAACGCCTGCTGGGCGTGCTGCCCAAGGATGCGGTGATCCACGAGGAGGCCGAGACCCGCGCCTATGAATGCGATGCGCTGACCGCCTATCGCTGCCCGCCGTTGGCCGCCGTGCTGCCGCGGACGACCGCGGAGGTTTCGGCCGTGCTGCGCATCTGCCATGCCGAGGGCGTGCCGGTGGTGCCGCGCGGCTCGGGCACCTCGCTGGCCGGAGGCGCGCTGCCGACGGCGGATTGCGTGATCCTCGGCGTGGCGCGAATGAACCGGGTGCTGGAGACCGATTACGACAACCGCTTCATCCGGGTGCAGTCGGGGCGCACCAACCTCAGCGTCACCGGCGCGGTGGAGGCCGACGGCTTCTTCTATGCGCCCGACCCGTCGAGCCAGCTCGCCTGCGCCATCGCCGGCAATATCGCGATGAACTCGGGCGGGGCGCATTGCCTGAAATACGGCGTCACCACCAACAACCTGCTGGGCGTCACGCTGGTGCAGATGGATGGCACCGTGCTGGAGATCGGCGGCGCGCATCTGGACCCGGAGGGGCTGGACCTTCTGGGGGTGATCTGCGGCTCGGAGGGGCAGCTGGGCGTGGTGACCGAAGCCACGCTGCGCATCCTGCCCAAGCCCGAGGGCGCGCGCCCCGTGCTGATCGCCTTCGACAGCAACGAGGTGGCCGGGGCCTGCGTCTCCGACATCATCAAGGCGGGCGTGCTGCCGGTGGCGATCGAGTTCATGGACCGCCCCTGCATCCGCGCCTGCGAGGCCTTTGCCCATGCCGGCTACCCCGACTGCGAGGCGCTGCTGATCATCGAGGTCGAGGGCGCGCCCGCCGAGATCGACGCGCAGCTGGCGCTGATCGCCGGGATCGCCCGGCGCCACAATCCGGTGGAGATCCGCGAGAGCCGCAGCGAGGAGGAGGCGAAGAAAATCTGGCTCGGGCGCAAATCGGCCTTCGGGGCGATGGGGCAGATCAACGACTACATGTGTCTCGACGGCACCATCCCCGTGACCGAACTGCCGCATGTGCTGCGCCGCATCGGCGAGCTCTCCGCCGAGGCGGGGCTCGAGGTGGCCAACGTGTTCCACGCCGGCGATGGCAACATGCATCCGCTGATCCTGTTCGACGCCAACAAGCCCGGCGACCTGCAGCGCTGCGAGGCGCTGGGGGCCGAGATCCTGAAGCTCTGCGTCGAGGTCGGCGGCTGTCTGACCGGCGAACATGGCGTGGGGATCGAGAAACGCGACCTGATGACGGTGCAGTTCACCGATGCCGATCTGGAGGCGCAGCTGCGGGTGAAGGATGTGTTCGACCCGGCGTGGCTGTTGAACCCGGCCAAGGTGTTTCCGTTGCGCGTGACCGAGGGGCGGCGCGCGGGTTGAGAGCGCCGGGGGTTTTGCACCCCCCAGCGCGGCC
>NZ_PZKG01000156.1 GCF_003034985.1 Cereibacter changlensis JA139 | reverse complement strand
CATGGCCGGCTTGTGCGGCACCGTGGCGATGAAGCCGCCGAAGTTCTGCTGCGCGCGCAGCCCGGCGACCAAAGCGGCGAGCCCGTCGGGCGCGACATGGAACGGCACCAGCACCCCATCGACCCCGTGCCGGCAGAGCAGGGCGTTCATCACCTCGGGGGTCTTCACGTGGTGGATCGGGTCGGCGAGGATGCCGAAGATGCGGGTGTGGCCGGTGATGGGCATCATGTGGGGGTCCTGAAGAGCGCTGTGGCCGGTGCGGTTCGCGGCGGGTGGCTTGCCCGCCGCCTCATGTCATGTAGAGCCCGCCGGCGACGTCGATCGTCTGGCCGGTGACGAAGCTGGATTCGGGCGAGGTCAGCCAGAGCGCCACATCGGCCACCTCCTCGGGTTGGCCCAGCCGGGCGAGCGGGGTCAGCGCCACCTGCGCCGCATTCACCTCGGGGGCGACGCCCCGCACCATCGGCGTCTCGATCCGCCCCGGCGCCAGGGCGTTGACCCGGATGCCGAAGGGCCCCAGTTCGGCCGCCAGATGCTTGGTGAAGCCGATGATCGCGGATTTGGTGGCGGCGTAGTGACAGGCGACGATGGGCGAATAGGTCTTGCCGGCCACCGAGGAGGTATTGACGATCCAGCCGCGGCCGGCCTGCCGCATGCCCTCCGCCAAGGCGCGGATCGTGTTGAAGCTGCCGGTCAGGTTCACATCGACCACCCGGCGCCATTCCTTCGGGTCTATCTCCCAGACCCTGTGGGCGGCGCCGGCGTGTTTCGGCGAGATGCCGGCGTTGTTGATCACCGTGTCGAAGCCGCCGCCCATTTCGGAGGCCGCCTCGGCCAGCGCGCGCTCCAGCGCGGCGTAATCCGCCACATCGACGGCGAGGCCGACCGATCCGCCACGGCCCAGGGCGGCGATCTCCTGCCGCATGCGCGCCACATCCGCCTCGCGCAGGTCGGCCACCCCCACGGTGGCGCCGCGCCGGGCGAAGCCGAGGGCGATGGCCCGGCCGATGCCGTTCGCCGCCCCGGTCACCAGGACGCGCCGTCCGGCGTGGCTGTCGCGGCCGTCGATCTCGGCCGGGTTGGTCTCGCGTGTCGTCATGGTTCAGATCCCCAGATAGGCTTGGCGCACATGGTCGTCCCTCAGCAGCGCTTCCGCGGCGCCGGAAAGGGCGATCTCGCCGTTTTCAAGAACATAGCCCCGATCCGAGGCCTTCAGCGTGCTGAACACATTCTGCTCGACGATCAGCACCGTGGTGCCGGTCGCGGCGATCTTGCCGATGACCTCGAACACCTGCGAGACGATGATCGGGGCCAGCCCCAGCGAGGGCTCGTCGAACATCAGGAGCTTCGGCCTCGCCATCATGCCGCGGGCGATGGCGACCATCTGCTGCTCGCCGCCGGAAAGCGACGAGGCCTGCTGGTTCATGCGCTCGCGCACGCGGGGGAACAGCTGCAGGACCTCCTCCAGCGTCTCGGCCTGCGCGGCGCGCGCGGCCTTGCGGTAGGCCCCCATCAGCAGGTTCTCGCGCACCGTCATGTCCGGGAACAGCTGCCGGCCCTCCGGGATCAGGGTGATCCCCAGGTCAACGACCTCATGCGCGGCGGTCCGGGTGATGTCCTGACCCTCGAAGCTGATCCTGCCCGCGGTGGGGGTGATCAGCCCGGCGATGGTGCGCAGCGTGGTGGACTTGCCGGCGCCGTTGGCGCCGACGATGGTCACGACCTCGCCCGCCTTCACCTCCAGCGAGACACCCTGCAGGATGGTCGTGGCCCCATAGCCGGCGTCGATGCCCTCAATGGTCAGCATGGACGAAATCCTTTCCGAGATAGGCTTCGATGACCTGCGGATCGCGCACCACATCCTGAGGCTTGCCCTCGGCGATGATCTCGCCCGAGCTCAGCACGATGACCCGGTCCGACAGCGACATGACCGCCTGCATCACATGCTCGATGGCGATGATGCTGACCCCCGTGTCCCGGATCGACAGCATGAGGTCGATGGCGCGGCGCACGTCGGTCTGGTTGATGCCGGCCATCACCTCGTCGAGCAGCAGGATGCGCGGCTGCATCGCCATGACCCGCGCCACCTCCAGCCGCTTCAGCCCGCCGATGGTCAGCCCGCGCGCCTCCGCGTGCAACCAGGGCGCGAGCCCCATGCGATGCGCCGTCTCGCGGGCGACCTCGCGGGCGTCGTTCACATGCGGGTGGCGGTAGAAGGCCCCGACCATGATGTTCTCCTCGACGGTCATCGAGGCGAAGGGCTGCACGATCTGGAAGGTCCGGCCGACGCCAAGGGCCGCGAAATCTCCCGGCGAGACCGGCTGATGCATCTTGCCGTCGCGGTCGAGCACCGAGACTGTGCCGCCGTTCGGACGCATGAAGCCGGAGATCATGTTGAAGACGGTGGTCTTGCCGGCGCCGTTCGGCCCGATCAGCCCGAGGATCTCGCCCTCGCGCAGGGTGAAGGAGACGTTGTTGGTGACGTGCAGACCGCCGAAGTGCTTCTGCAACCCCTCCACCCGCATCACCTCGGCGCCCAGCGGCGGTCGGGTCTCGGCCCGCGGCATCGACACGACCGGCCCGGCCTGGCTCGGCGTCTCCGCCGCCTTCTCGCGGGTGAAGCGCGACAGGGCCCCCATGATGCCGTTCGGCATGAACAGCACGACCAGCAGCAGCACCACGCCGTAGACGAAGCCGTGCAGCCCCAGCGCCTGCGCGCCGAGCGCGCCGCGGGCGATCTCGGTCAGTGGCACCAGCAGCACCGCGCCCAGCAGCGGGCCGTAGATCGTGCCGATGCCGCCGATCAGCGCGAACATGGCGATCTGGATCGAGAAGGTCAGCGAGAACACCGCCGCCGGCTCGATGAAGGTCAAGTACATCGCGTGGAAGGTGCCCATCATCGCGGTCAGCGCGGCCGAAGCCGACACCGCCAGCAGCCGAACCCTGACCGTCTGCACGCCGGCGGCCTTCGCCGCCGACTCGCGCTCGCGCGTCGCCACCAGATAATAGCCCAGCCGGTGCTCGCGGATCGCCCAGGCGACACCGAGGCAGACCAGCATCATGCCATAGGCGATGACCAGCGCCGGGAGCCGCTCGCGGAACACCATCCACTCCCAGCCCAGCTTCAGCTCGATCATCATTCCCATCGCGCCGCCGGTCACGTCGCGGAAATGCAGCGCCAGAACGCGGAAAACCTCGAGGAAGGCGATGGTCGCCAGCGCGAAGAACGGCCCGTGCAACCGGAAGCAGGGATAGCTGATGACCACGGAAGCGACGACGGCGACGGCCGCCCCGGCGAACATGCCGATCCAGGGCGAGACGCCCATGTTCATCAGGATCATGCCGGCATAGGCGCCGATGCCGTAGAACATCGCGTGGCCCAAAGACAGCTGCCCGGCATAGCCGCCGACGATGTTCCAGGCGGTGGACAGGCCGGCGAAGATGCAGATCGTGATGAAGACGTGGTAGATGAACGCGTCGCCCACCACCACCGGGATCAGGAACAGCGCGGCCAGCACCGTCGCCAGCGCCAGCGCCGCAGGGCGCAGGTAGACCGGGCGGGCGGCGGGCGGGGCGAAGGTTTCGGTTCTCTGCATGGCGTCCTTCTTCACGAGATGTGCGACAGGGAAACGCGCGTGCCGAACAGGCCCGACGGCTTCAGGATGAGGATCACGAGGAACACGCCGAAGACCACCGCCTCGCGCAGGTCCGAGCCGATGTAGAACCCGGCCATGCTGTCGATCAGGCCGATGATCATCGCGCCGACGAAGGCCCCGACGATCGACCCGAGCCCGCCCAGCACCACCACGACGAAAGCGGTCAGCACGAAATAGGTGCCGATGGTGCTGGAGACCGGATAGAGCGGCGCCACCAGCGAGGCCGCCAGCCCGACGCAGGCCGCGCCGATGCCGAAGCTCAGCACGTAGATGCGGTCGACGTTGATGCCCATCAGCTGGGCCGCCGCCCGGTTCTGCGCCACGGCGCGGATCGCCCGGCCGGTCTGGGTGCGGCTGAGGAACAGCTGCAGCCCGATCACCAGCAGCACCGCGGCGATGAAGATGTAGACCTGACCCTCGAGGATCCGCACCGGGCCGATCTGCACCGGGGCGCGCAAGCCGCTCGCCGGTGTATTGGCGATGTCGGCGCCGAAGATCAGCAGGGCGAGGTTGATCAGCGCGGTGGACAGGCCGACCGTGGCGAAGATCTGCACATGGTCGTCCCGCGCCAGCAGCAGCGGCTGGATCAGGAAGCGCTGGGTCATGGCACCCAGCACGAAGAGGAACGGCGCCACGGCCAGGACGGTGACATAGGGATGCAGGCCCAGGCCGACAGTGATGATCCAGGTCAGGTACATGCCGGCCATCAGGAACTCGCCATGCGCGAAGTTGACGACTTTGACGATGCCGAAGATCAGGGTCAGCCCGATGCTGATGATGGCGAAAAGTCCGCCGAGCATCAGCCCGTTTGCCACCAGTTGCAGGAAGATGTTCATGACGCCTCGCGATACAGGGCGGGAGGGAGCGGGCTGGCCCGCTCCCCCGGGGGCGGTTTACTGGGCGAAGCGCATCTCGGCGGCGGCGGCCTCGGGCGGATAGACCGTGACCAGCGTGCCGTCCTGCCATTGCATGCCCATCATGCTGGCGCGCTGGTTCTGGTTGCCCTCGCCGAACTGGACGCCATAGCCCGCGGCGGTCTGGCCCTGCGGGATGTCGATCGCGCTCACCGCGGCGACGATCTGGTCCGGCTTCAGCCCCTCGGCGGCGTCGATCGCCTTGAGGATGGCCAGGGCGCCGACGTAGTTGTTCAGCGAATGGCCCGAGCGCGGCTCCATGCCGTATTTCGTCCGGTAGGTCTCGACGAAGCTCTCCAGCCCCGGCGTGAAGTCGGTGTTCACCGCGTATTGGGTGAAGTCGGCGTCCAGCACGCCCTCGATCACGTCATTGCCCACCGCCTCGGCGGTCGGCAGCATGGAATAGCCACCGCCGCCGCCGATGATCGCCGAGGGTTTGTAGCCGGCCTCGCTCGCCTGCTGCAGGAACAGCACGGAGTCGTTCTGGTAGGAGGTCTGCAGCACCACGTCGACGCCGCGCGACTGCAGGTCGAGCACCATCGAGGACATGTCCACCGTCGCCGCCGGATAGGGCATCGTGGTGACGATGTTCAGGCCGGCCTCCTTGCCATAGCGCTCCTGATGGCCAGCGACCGAGGTGCCGTAGCTGGAATCCTCGTGGATAATGCCGATCTTCAGATCGCCCGGCGCCTTCCCCAGCCCCGGGGCCACCTTCTCGACGATCATCTCGACGATCAGCTTGCCCATGTGGTCGGCGGTGGGGTTGGTGCGGAACAGATACTTGAAATCGCGCGAGGTCACCTCGTCGGCCACGGCGCCCAGCTCGAAAAAGGGGATGCCGGCCAACTCGGCCACCTGGCTCGCCGCGATCGAGCGGGCGGAGGAATAGGAGCCGAAGATCGCCTTCACCCCGGAGAGCGAGATCAGCCGGCGCGCCTCGCCGATCGCCTGGTTGTTGTCGACCGCGTCGCCGCGCTCCAGCACGATCTGCTCGCCCTGGACGCCGCCGGCGGCGTTCATCTCGTCGACCGCGATCTCCAGCCCGCGGGCGCTCTCCTCGCCCAGCAGGGCCAGCTGGCCGCTGAAGGGAAACAGCGCGCCGAACGTCACCTCGGCAAAGGCCTGCGGCGTCATCATCGTCAGCGCCAGGGCGCTGGTCGTCATCAGTCCTGCAAGTTTCATGGTGTCCTCCCTGTGGTCTGTCCCGTTCTGCGGGTCTCAGTAGTCGAGCGCGGCCTTGCCCTGGAAACTGGTGATCGGCGGGTAGGCGCGTTCGTCGGTGATCACGTCGATGACCGTGACGCTGTCGCCGACCAGCGCGGTTTCCAGCGCCGTGCGGAAGTCGGCGGGATTCTCGATCCGCACCCCGGCGCAGCCGACGGCGCGGGCGATGGCGGCATGGTCCACCGCCTCGAAATCGCAGACGTCGGTGTGCTCCGCGAAGAGGCTCAGCTCGGCGTGTTTCTGGTAGCCGAGGATCTGGTTGTTCAGCACCACGATCACCACCGGCAGCTTCATCCGCCGCGCGGTTTCCAGTTCGGACCAGACATGGCCGAAGCCGCCGTCGCCGGTGACGCAGACCACCGGAGCTTCCGGCCGGGCGGCCTTGGCGCCGATGGCGTAGGGCAGCCCCCAGCCGAGGCCGGCAAGCCCGCGCGGCGTGAGGAAGCGCTGTCCCGCCCTGCGCGCGGTGAGGCCGTTGGAGATCCAGATCGAGGAATAGCTCGCGTCGGCCACCACGATGGCGTCTTCGGGCAGCACCGCGTCGAGGTCGGCCATCAGCCGCTCCGGCCGGACCGGCGTCGCGTCCATGTCCACCAGCCGCAGCATGTCGGCCCTGTGCGCCTCGCGCCCGGCGGCGATCCGGCTTTCCAGGTCGGCCCGCCGGCCGGTCATCGCCGAGAGGTCGCGGGTCCGCAGCGCCTCGGCCAGGGCGGCCAGCGTCAGCTTCGCATCGCCCTGCAGCCGGCGCGCCTCGTAGTTCCGCCCGATCTCGGCGCTGTCGACGTCGAGATGGATGAAGGTCGCGTCGCGGGGATAGAGCGACCAGCTGTCGGTGCCATTCTGGTTGGTGCGGTTGCCGACCAGCAGCACCACGTCGGCTCCGGTCACGAGCTCGCGCAGGTGGCTGCTGCGACCGCCGGGGGCCATGAAATAGCCGACGACGCCCAGCGAGAGCGGGTCGGTCTCGGCCACGGCGCCCTTGCCCATCACGGTCGTCGCCACCGGCAGGCCGAGCGCCTGCAGCGCGGCCAGCTGCTCGACCGCGCCGGAGGAATGCACCCCGCCGCCGGCGATGACCAGCGGCGCACGCGCCGCGGCGAGAAGGTCGGCGGCCTCCGCCACGCGCTCCGGGTCGGCGGCGGCGCGGTCCAGGGGATAGCGCCCGAGGCTGGCCATCCGGCGCGGGGCGTCGGGCGACAGGTCGGGACGCTCGTCGAGGATGTCCAGCGGCACCAGCAGCACCGCCGGGCCGCAGCGGCCGCTCGCCGCCGCGGTGAAGGCCATGTCGATGTAATCGTCGATCCGCTCGGCGTCGCCGACCCGGCGCACCCATTTCGCCACGCCGGAGAACAGGGCGAAATGGTCGAGCTCCTGGAAGGCGTTCCGGTCGGTGAACTTGCGATGCACGTCCTGCACGATGGCCACCACCGGGATCGAGGCCTTCAGCGCCTCGGCCAGCCCCGGCACCAGCAACGTCGCCGCCGGGCCGTTCTGCGCCGTCACCACCGGCACCTGGCCGCTGATCCGCGCATAGGCGTCGGCCATGGCGGCGCCGGCGTTCTCGGTCCGGTAACCGACCTGGCGGATGCCGTAATCCGGCGCGGCAAGGAACAGCGCCGAGGGGATCGACTGCCCGAACACCTGCGTGACGCCGTGCCGCTGCAAGGCGGCAGCCAGCACATGCGCCCCTGTCCGGTTTGCGGTCTTGCGTTTGGTTTCGTCCAGCATGTCTCTTCTCCCTCAGCGCGCCGCGGCGTCGCCGGTCATTGTCAGAACGATCTTGCCCACATGGGCTCCGCCATCCATGCGGGCGTGGGCTTCGGCCACCTTCTCCAGCGGGAAGACGGAATCGATGCGGGGCAGGGCCTCGCCTCTGGCGAGCAGCGGCAGCACGTGCGTCTCCAGCGCCCGGGCCAACCTTGCCTTCATCTCGACGGGCCGGGCGCGCAGCGTCGATCCGGTCAGGGTGAGCCGCTTCATCAGCAGGGGCAGCATGTCGAGGTCTGCCGTGCTGCCCTGCTGGAAGGCGATCTGCGAGATCCGCCCGTCCACCGCGACGAGGTCGAGGTTGCGCTGCATGTAGGGCCCGCCCACCATGTCGAGGATCACCTCCGGC
>NZ_PZKG01000155.1 GCF_003034985.1 Cereibacter changlensis JA139 | reverse complement strand
TGGCGCGGGGTGGAGCAGCCCGGTAGCTCGTCAGGCTCATAACCTGAAGGTCACAGGTTCAAATCCTGTCCCCGCAACCATAAATTCTGTACTTTGCACAACCTCCTGTTCGCAGGAGGTTTTTTGCTGTCCGGTGAGCTGCTGGACACCAAGGCTCATCGCCAGGATCCCCGCCAGATCACCATGCAACGTCAGATCGAGAGTCTTGCGCTTGCCCGCCGTCGGCACTGGCGTCGCCACGATCTTGTCGATCAGCCCGCGGATCGCATCGCGCGCCTGGCTCTCCTGGTCGGGGTCGCTCAGGCCGGCGATGATGGCGCGAATGCGTTCGTGGTAGGTCTCCGCCATCTTCGGATGAATGCGCACGGATGAGACCGGGGCAGGGGCCTCGGCAAGTTCGAGTTCCAGCTGCTTCTGTCGCGCCTCCAGCAGTTCCAGCTTGGCATTGATCCGCGCCGCCGGCGTGCCTGCGAGGAGTGCGTTCACGAGAACATCCTGATCCTTGATGACTTTGGCCAATTCCTTGCGCTTCGCCGCGCTGTCGTCCGTGCGGGTCGCGGCGAGCCGGCTGCGCTCGGCGATGTATTCGGCAGCGAAGACCTTCACCAGGTCGGGATCCATCAGCCGGTCGGTGAGCAGGGTCAGAATACGGCCCTCCAGGTCTTCCCTAGTGATGCCGGTGCGGTTGTCGCAGACCGACGTCCCCTTGTTGCGGGAATTGCTGCAGCCGAAGCGGTCCTTGCCGATCGTCGAGAAGCCCCCGCCGCAGCAGCCGCATTTGACGAGGCCGGTGAGCAGGAAGCGAGGCTTGCGCCGCTCCCAGGCCTGATGCCCTGTCTGAATGATCTTGCGATCCGCCTGACGCGCCTTGACCGCATCCCATAGATCCTGATCGACGATCCTCAACTCCGGCAGATCCTTGGTGATCCACTCGGCCTCGGGATTGGGACGCGCCTGTCGCTTCCCGGTCTGCGGATCCTTCAGGAAACTTTGCCGGTTCCAGATCAGCTTGCCGATGTAGATCTCGTTGTTCAGGATTCCCGTTCCGCGCTTCGGGTTGCCATGGATGGCCGATTTGTCCCAAGCGCCCCCTCGCGGGCCGGCGACGCCGTCCCGGTTCAGACGGTCCGCAATGCGGTTCGGCGACATTCCGTTGGCGTAGTCGAGGAAGATCTGCCGGACGACAGATGCTTCCTGCGCATTGATCGCACGGTCGCCGCGCCTCACCTCGCCGGCGTCGGTCAGGCTGCGCAGCACCGTATAGCCGAAGGCGTTGCCGCCGCCGGACCTGCCGGCCTCGACCCGGCCGCGCAAGCCGCGGCGGGTCTTGGCTGCGAGATCCCTGAGAAACAGGGCGTTCATCGTGCCCTTCAGCCCGATGTGCATCTCGCTGACCCGTCCTTCGGAGAGGGTCTCGATGGCGACACCGGCGAAAGCCAGCGTCTGGTATAGACCGGCGATGTCGGCTTGGTTGCGCGACAGCCGATCAAGCGCTTCCGAGATGACGAGGTCAAACCGCCTGTCCCGGGCATCCTGCTGCAGCCGCTGGATGCCCGGCCGCATCAGGGTGGCGCCCGACGTTGCAGCGTCCTCATAGCTGCCGACGAGCAGCCATCCCTCCCGGGCGGCGCGTTCTCGGCAGAGCCGCAACTGGTCGTCGATCGAGGCCGCGTTCTGCAGGTCGGAAGAGTATCGGGCGTAGATGACGGCGCGCAGCGTGTCGGGCATGGCGATCCTCCTTGGGGAGTGGTGGCTATCAGTCGGAGTCGCGCTCGGCCGCGTGGTCGGCGCGGGCGGCGTCACGGGCGAGGGCGCGGACCAGCATCAGCAACTGAGCCCGATGGTCCTCCGGGAGTTGCGTCGATGCAAGCGAGACGTCGGAAGATTGCGCGGCCGGCGCCGACATCGTCGGCCCCTTCCGTGCAGTGATCTTCCGTTCCCGCGCCATGGCGTGCCTTCCCCGGCCCCGCGCGCGATGCTCTCGCGGCGGGTGATGATGTTCTTCGACTGTCCGGAAGCTGTCCGGTGCCATTGTTCATCATCATAAAGGAGAGGGAGGGCTGACGGTCATCGAACTCGCTCGGAACGGGTCTCTGAACCCGCGTTTGGTGCGACTTTCTGTGGATTGCGGGGTGCTGGTCCTGAGCAGGCAGCCCAAGTGCGCTGCCCGCGCCGAGCCAGCGCCGCGCCGCGCCTCGGTTTGCGAAATACATTTGTAATTATCCGGATTTTATCGAGCCTTGGCTCAGGAAGCGGCGGAAGTGGCCCCGCCAGTGGCGGCGGGGCGAAGGTGTCAATGAGGGAGCGCTTCGGGCCCCGACCGATCTGCCGGGTGCAGCCGTGCGAGCCAGTGCGCGCTGTCGGCCGGACCAAAGTCCCGCACCGAAGCCAGCTCCCGCGCCATCGCCTCGAGCAGGGGCTGGTGCGCCGAGAGCACCGAGACGGCGCGTTCCTCCGCCGCCTCGATCAGCCGTCGCACCCGCGCCCGCAACGCCGTGTCGTGCAACAGCATGCTCTCCGCGTTACCGAGCCAAACCGGGCCGGCGCTGCCGAGGCCGAGACTGTTGTCGATGGAAAGCGCCAGTCTGGTCGCTTGGGCCAGATCGGAGCTGTCAGAGCCGCCAGCCCCGGCGGACATGCTTCCGAAGATCACGCGCTCCGCGGCCCGGCCGGCCATGATCCTCGCGAGCGTGGCTTCGAGTTCCGGAAGCAGCCCAGCCTGTGGCGCGGTCTCGATATGGGTCTCGCCGCCGCCGCGGGTCAGCAGGATGCGCCGGACCTGGCCGAGCTGAAGAGCCTCACAGAGAATGGCGTGACCACATTCATGCACCGCGACGCGGAAGTCGAGGTCGGGGCTGCGTCCATTGCCGAAGACCCGACGCAGGTCGTCAGCGCTCAGGTCGCGGCCCTGCCACCGCGCCCTGGCGCGGGCGTCGCGGATGGCCGCGTCGACATCGGCGCTGCTGAGACCCGCCGCCCGCTGCGCAAGATCTTGCAGGTCCGCTTCCGGGAAGGGCAGGTTGCGTCGCATCACCCCGATCAGCGCCGCGACGTCCGGCAGCGGCATTTCGATCTTCAGGTCGAAACGCCCCGGTCGGAGGATCGCCGGGTCCATCAGTTCCGGATGGTTGCAGGTCCCGACCACAATGACCCCCTCCTCGCGCGAGATGCCGTCCATCGCCGCGAGGAAGGCGTTGATGACCTGCATCCGATAAGAACTGTTGTGCAGATCACCGCTGGTCCGGGAGCCGACTGAGTCGATCTCGTCGATCAGCAGCAGGGCCGGCACGCGGGACCGCGCCTCGGCGAAGCTCCTGTGCATCTCGCGCAGCATGTCGCCGAGATGGCCGCTCGCCTGCCAAGTGGCGAAGCTCGCGGTTACCACCGAGATGCCGGCGGAATTGCCCATGGCCTGCGCGAGCCAGCTCTTCCCGGTGCCCGGCGGGCCGTAGAGCAGGAGCGAGCGGCTGAGGTCCGACCAACCGATCTCGCCCTTTTGCCAGAGCTTGAGGTCGCCGACCAGTTGGCGGGCCGCGACCAGCGCCGGCCCGTCGCCGGCCATGTCTTCCAGCCGTGGCTCCTGTGACCCGCTGGATCGATGCGGATCGCAGGAGCGCGCAAGCTGCCTCGCCGCCGCAGGCGCTGTCGGCGCCCGCAGCGCCAGCAGGACCGTGAGCCGAGGCAGCGTCGCCAGGACGCTGTCCTCCGGCAACGCCTGCCGGATCGCTGCTTCATTGACGCGGCCCGTTGCGGAGTGGCTGGCCGCAAGTTGCGCCAGCAAGATGTCTGCCGAGATCGGCGCGAGCGTCAGATCCGTGTAGCCGTGCCGGGGAAAGTCCGTCGGCAGGTCCACGGTGTCGGGAAGCAGGATCACCATCGGCAGGTTGCCCTCGAAGCAGTCGGTGATCAGCCGGTGGAAGCGGAAGAGATCAACCCCCTTGAGCTCTCCGGTGAACAGGCTGGGCGTCGCGAGCAGCAGCGAACACTCTCTGTTGTGATGATTCCGCTCGGGAACCACCACGCGCCAGCCCTCAGGCAGAAGGTTTGCCAGCACCTCCTGCACGCTCGAGAGATCTGCGGCAGGCACCCGGCGGATCACCGTGACCCCGCCATGACGGAGGGCATGATCCCGGCCCTCGGTCGATCCGAACGTCGCCGCGAGGCGCAGGGCCAGAAGCAGTCGACTGGCGGGCAGGGGCGAGGCGGGACGGACGGCCCCGGTCTCGGAGGTCGCGTAGGGATCGCCGCCGGCGTCGAGGATCGCATGCCAGTCCTCGGCCGGCATATGCATGATGTCCGGATGATCGCGGAGCATGTCCAGCGGCTTGCGCAGCGGCGCCGCCGCGGCGACGGCTTTCTCGCTGCGGTCCGGTTCCAAAGGATCGTTGCGCTCGGCGCCGGTCGCAATGAGACGCCGCATGCGCTCGACGGTCTGACGGGCCAGTTCCGACCATGCCGGCCGCGGGGTGGTGTTCGTGTTGTGCGTCATGGCGCACCTCCAGGATAAGAGAGGGAGGCCGTCCGGGTGCCGGACGACGGACAGGATGTGAGGATGGGATTGCCGAATGCGCGCCTTGGTCCCGGCGCGGCGCGCTCAGGGTATGAGCGCGTGGTCGCCTTGCGGAGCGCCGCAGTCGTCCGGAGCAGCGGGCGCTGCGAGGCCGACCGACAGCAGCGCCTCTTCCAGACTGGCCCGGGGATCGGCCCGCAGGCCGGCGATCTCGGAGCGGAGGATCCGATGAGCCGGGCGGCGGTCCCGGCTGAAACGCTCGACATTCTCGGGCAGGACCACGAGGGCGAGAAGGTCGAAGTCGCTGGCCGCATAGGGCCTCAGCCCGCCCGGCGAGTGGCTATAGCCTTTGCTGATGTTGAAGTGCCACGCTCCGCCGCGCTCCGCCGTGGCGGTCTTGATCTGCAGCTTCAGCACCGCATCAGGGTGCAGCACGAGACGATCCGCCGAAGAATGCTCCGGCAGGGCCAGCGGCAACAAGCCGAAGCGCAGGAGCACGCTGTCCACGAAATGCTCGCCGGCATGTCCGAGAATCTTGGCGTGGTGGCACAGCGTCCCGGTGTCGAGATCCGGGAACGACCAGAGGGCGGTGACGCTGGCGGCGCTGCGCAGGGCGACGGGCGGCAGCATGAGGCCCACAAGGGGAAGTTGGACAGGCATGGACAGCCCTCCTTGGCGAGTGATCGAGCGGCGGCGGCAGACATGGCGCACGCCAAGCCGGATCACGGTTCAGTCTATGGGAACGAAGGCGGCGCGCAGGACGAACCGACAGCCGGGCGGCAGGCGGTCAACCGTATATGAGGTGCTGCGCGTTCCGGAGGGTCATCTCACATCGCCAAAGACAGAGGGGCCACCGCGGCATCCTCGTCGTCGGCGCGGGCCACGTCAAGATATTCTTGGAGGCCAGCAATATCCCAAAGGCGGTCCCGGGCTGTGGCCAGCATCTGGTTCACCCGCGAGACAATCGCGCCACGTCCGGAGCACTGGAAGAGGTCCGGGAAGATGTCGAGCAGCCCATGAAGCTGCGCGAACTCATCCGCCCGTTCGGACTCGATCATCATCCGCGTCAATAGGGCCATGCGCTTCAAGGGGCGATCCTCGACACGGACGGGACTTGCATTCCTGATCAGGTCCAGGAGCGAAAGGACGTGATCCCGAGACCTTGCAGCATCGCGCTGCCACTCAAGAAACGCGGGGTTCCATGCATCGACGTGATCGATATCACGCTCGGCCTCGACGTATCCGGCCAGAGCTCCAAGAAGGCGGGAGAAGGCATGGGTGGTCGGCGTCGGCGTAAAGTAGATGGAGCCTTTCGTGGCATCTACTGCGGTGGTATTCATCAAGGTAGCCATGGTCGATCTCCTCACTGAGATTGTCGCGGTCAGGGTCGGGGGGTGTTGGTAGCACCCTTTCCGACCCGCATATAGAACATATGCTCGATATGCTGTATTGTCAATATGCTGCATATGGCCTATTTCTATGTCATGGCCAGAGAAACTGCATATCCCGTGAAGAAGCTCGTGAACCTGACGGAGGAGCAGGCGAGGCGGATATCCGATTTCCGCTTCAGTCAGAGGCTCCAGTCCGAGAACGAGGCCATCCGCAGTCTGATTGAAATAGGCCTCGGCATAGCTGATGCTGATCGCCAGGAAAAATCCTGACGGGGGCCTCGGCGCGACAGTCCGGGTAAGCGGTCGCGGTCAGCGACCGCTCTGATCAGTGATGGGGTGCATACGCAGACGCAGCCGCCTCCGACACACGCTCAGCGAACTCCACCGGCAAGACCCGTCAGAACAAGATCATCCTAATATGTGCAAGTCAGGGTCCAGCAGGCTGCTGGCCGCAGGCTTCGCGTAACGGCTTTGCCGTGGAGTGAAGTCGAGGAGGGTCCTGGGGTTTCCCCGGGCGAACGGTGTTGTTGCGATCCGGGCCTGCCCGGATTGCAACAACACTAGTGAGTAACGGACCGACAATTCCCGTCCGTGCACCTGCGATGATTTTCTAGGAATGACCTTAGCCTGAAGGAGAAGTTCTTCTTCAGCAAGGCCTAACTGTCATGAATGCCATTACCTCCATCACTGCAATCCAGTTCTTCCAGCCGGCCCCCGCAGTTGTCGAAGGCCCGCCCATCGTTCTGAGGTTCCAAGGCCTGCATCCGGGTGACCTCGGCAGGCTTGCCATGCATGACCAGCGCGCTGGTGGTGATCTCCAGCACGTTGACCCTGAACAGATCGAGGCCAATCGGGTGGAGTTCGGTGAGACAACCTGGATCAAGGATCTGAGGCTCGAGATTGATACCGCGTCACGCCAGAACCTTGATCGCCATGTCGAAGCGCTCCTCGCAAAGTCGCGGAGGAAGGAAGCGGCCAAGGTCAGGGAGGCCGGTCTTCGTGACCCGTGGAAGCGTTGCGCCGGCGGCCCGCTTCGGGAGGGTATTCTAACGGTCAACAAGGCGTGGTTCGGCGGAACAGGACTTGCCGAGTGGGAGGGTGATCAGGTTGAGAAGTTCCGCACCCACGCGATGGCATTCCTTCAGAAGCACTTTCCCGGCGGCCAGCTCCGGTTTGCCTCTTCGCATTCCGACGAAGAAGCGTTTCACCTGCATTTCGTGGTTGCAGTCTGGACCCAGCGGGAGACCGCGAACCGCGGCGTTCAGCGTCTCTTGCAGGCCGCTGCCAATCCGTTGCTCGCTGACTATGAGCATGCGCAGGACATGGCCGGGCGCCATTTCGAGAGGATTGGCCTTCGTCGCGGCGAGCGGCATGCCGCCGCGCGCCGGGCGGCCTTGGCCGCTGGTGAGCCAGCGGAACCGAAGCGGCGGCATGTCCCGCCGAGCCGGTATCGTGCGGAAGAGAAGCGAAAGGCGGAGGCGGAAAAGGCCCGGATTATGGCCGAAGCGTGCGTAGAGGCCGACCGCGTCGCCGAGAGCGCTCGGACGCTCGGCCATGCGGCCATCCGCAAGAGCCGCAAACGCGCTGTGCGCGAGGCGCAGGCTCTGAAGGTTGCGGCTGCGAAGGACGAAGCAGGCGCCATCCGCCGCCGCGATGTGGCTGCGGCGGAGGCACAGAAGGCAAAAGAGGCGGCTGGCGCCGCCCGACTCAGAAGAGAAGAAGATGAGGAGAAGGCAGCTGCAATCTTCGCGCGCGTTGGCGCTCAGGTCGAAGCGGCCGCGGAGGCGATTAACAAGGTTCAGTCTCTGAAGCAGGAAACTGCAGAAACGGAAGCGGCATTGACCTTGAGCCGTCGCGAGATCGAAGCCGCCGAGCAGAGGAAGCGGGTTGCCCGGAGGGAGCTTGAAAAGGTTGAGGCTCGGAAGAGGGAGGCAAGTGAGGAGGCAATGAAGGCGCGGATCGCGCAGCGCTTGTCGGAAAAGGCGGCGGGCGACGCGAAAGCGGAGGCCGAGAAAATCCGCATGGCCACCTTGCGCGAGGCTCGGCGCGTCGATGCTTTGGCCAATGGCCTCGAGCTGTTCGGAGCAGGTGTGCTGGCTTGGCGTCCGGCCACGCCGAAGCGCCCCGAGAGTATTGTATTCGGACCGGCAGTGCCGAAAGAGGCGAGCGAGCGGCAGGCGGTTGTGGATACGGTTGCGGCTGCGAGCTTGTGGCTGAGGCGGCTGGTCAAGGTGAGCT
>NZ_PZKG01000154.1 GCF_003034985.1 Cereibacter changlensis JA139 | reverse complement strand
ACCCGCTCCTCCACGCTGCCGACGGTGCGCAGCCGGGCGAAGCGCTGCCGCGCCGCGCTGTTCACCGTCGAGGCGTCGAGCAGAGCGCAGGACAGCCGCGCGTCGCGCAGCGCCGCCGCCTCGACATCGTGGATGTCGAACCAGCAGACCTTCGACGGCACGACGGCCGTCACCCGCACCTCGCAGCTGGCGCTGAAGGCCTCGGTCAGCGCCTCGCCGGGCAGCACCAGCTCCATGCCGCCGAACTCGCCGCCGCAGCGCAGCAGCAGCCCCGAGTGCAGCACCCCGAACCGCCCGCCGCGCAGGCTGACATCGACCGGACCGCCGCCGGGGATCAGGGTCTCGGCCTCCGGCAACAACGGCAGGACCGAGGTTGCCCGATGACGCAGCGCCGTACACAACCGACCTTCACTCACACCACAATTCCGGCAGTCCGGCATCAGCCGGAGAGAAACGTCCACAAGTGTAGTAAGCGCCATGAAGTCAATTCCTCCGGGTATCGCTCGGGGCGATCTGATGGGTACAAATACAGGTTCACTGGGTAATGCCGGCCCCGGCAAAAGCGGACCGGCAGAGTTCTGTTTAAATGAGGATGAAGAGCGACGCCTTGACCTGCGTCAATCTGACCAAGCTGATGAGCCCCGCCAGATCAGCGCCGGCGCAATATCTCGAGCATTGACTCGCAATCGAAATCATCGTTGGAAGACAAGGCAATAAGCCCCGGCAGATCGAGTATCTCGAATTGTAACGGGCTATGGATCCTGATCAGCCCCTGGCGGGAAAATCCCTGGACGGTCCGGCTGATCGTTTCCACCGTGGTGCCGAGATATTGCGCAAGATCATTTCTGCCGACCGGGATGCGCACGACGATTCGCTGCGCGTCGCTGGTCAGCTCGCTGGTCTGGTGCGGCCAGCGCCGGCAGAGGATCAGAAGGTAGGTGGCGAGCCGCGCCGCCACTGTCTGCACCGCCAGCAGGTTGATCCATTCGCGCGCGGCGTCCAGTTCGTCCAGCACGGACAAGAGCACGCGGTGCTCGAGGTCGTGGCAGCCGGCCATCAGACCCTCGAAGGCATGGCGTTCGAAGCAGCAGAGCGTCACCTCGGTCGCCGCCTCGATGGAGAAGTCCGAGCGTTCGGTGAAGACCCTGCCGAACATGTCGCTCGGGATCAGAAGCCCCACGACATGCGAGCGGCCGTCGCTCTGGAGCCGCTGCAGCCGCAGCACGCCGCGCACCACATTGCCGACGAAGTCGATTGGGCCGCCCTGGGCCACCACCACCGCGTCGCGCGGGAAGACCCGCAGCCGGGCGATGGCGTCGAGCTTGCGCAGCGTCGCCGGCGACAGGCCCTGGCGCAGCCCGGCATGGTGGAACCTGGCGTCCACCGCCAGCCGCGTCACCTTGTCCTGAGCCGTAACCCGCTCCACGCAACCCCTCCCCGGACGGGGCGCCCGCCGTCATGCTGCACCTGCACTGAGGCTTAGCAGAGTTTCCCCGGCCCGACTATTGCCGGCCCGGAAATGCGGCAATACGTGGCACGCAAGGGCGGATCAGCCGGCCAGCAGGTCGCGCACCATCGGCATGACCTTGGTTCCGTAAAGCTCGATCGAGCGCATCAGCGCCGCGTGCTCCAGCGGGCCGACCGAGTATTTCATGTCGAACCGCCCGAGGCCCAGCGCCTTGGCCGTGGCGGCGATCTTGCGCGCCACGGTCTCGGGGCTGCCGACATACATCGAGCCGTGATCCACCTCGCGGTCGAAGTCGGCCCGGGTCAGCGCCGGCCAGCCGCGCTCGCGGCCGATGCGATCGTGCAGGCGCTTGTAGGCCGGGAAGGCCTCGTCCCGCGCCTGTGCATCGGTCGCGGCGACATGGCCGGGGGAATGGACGCCGAGGGGCTTCGGATCGCCGCCGATCTGCTCGTAGGCGCGCTTGTAGAGATCGACGAAGGGCAGGAAGCGCTGCGGCGCGCCGCCGATGATGGCGAGGATCATCGGCAGGTCGTGCCGCACCGCGCGCACCACCGACTCCGGGCTGCCGCCGACGCCGATCCAGGTCTTCAGCCCGGCGGGCGACAGCGGCGGATAGACCCGCTGCTGCTTCAGCGGCGCGCGGGTCTCGCCCTTCCAGGTCACCTTCGGCTCGCGGATCAGCCGGGTGAAGAGGTCGAGCTTCTCCTCGAAGAGCTGCTCGTAGTCGTTCATGTCATAGCCGAACAGCGGGTAGGATTCCGAGAAGGAGCCCCGGCCCAGCGTCACCTCGGCCCTTCCGTTCGACACGGCGTCGAGGGTGGAAAACCGCTGGAACAGCCGCACCGGATCGTCCGAGCTCAGCACCGTCACCGCCGAGCCGAGCTTGATCCGCTTGGTGCGTCCGGCGATGGCGCCGAGGATCACCTCGGGCGAGGAGATCGCGAAATCGTCGCGGTGATGCTCGCCCAGCCCGATGGCGTCGACGCCGACCGCATCGGCCAGCACCGCCTCCTCCACCACGTTGCGCAGCACCTGCGCCTGCGGCATCGGCTTGCCATCCGCGCCGACCGGCACGTCGCCGAAAGTGTCGAGACCGAGTTCGATATCCTGTGCCATGGGCCCTCCTGCATTCCGTTGCCCCCGACATAGGCGATCGGGGCCGGAATGTCCTCGCCCTTCCCGGCACAGCCACCTCTCCACCGCCGCACAGCCGGCAGGTCTCATCCCTAAGTCTGAGGCCAGGGCGGTGGCGCCGCGGGCGATCCTCTGCCAGTCTCGGCCTCGGGACGCGTTGATCGGGGAGGAGAAACGTGGACGTCAGCGAACGCCAAGGCGGGGCCGCGGAGGCCATAACCCGGCTCGCCGGGCAGATCAGCGCCGGGCTGATCGGGCATGAGGTGCTGGTGGAGCGGTTGATGACCGCGCTGCTGACCGGCGGTCACGTGCTGATCGAGGGCCCGCCCGGCCTTGCCAAGACCCGCGCCGTGAAACGTCTGGCCGAGGGGCTGGATGGCAGCTTTGCCCGCATCCAGTGCACGCCCGACCTGATGCCCTCGGACCTGACCGGCACGCAGGTGTTCCGCCGCGACAGCGAAAGCTTCGATTTCGCGCCCGGCCCGATCTTCCATTCGCTGGTGCTGGTGGACGAGATCAACCGCGCGCCGCCGAAGGTGCAATCGGCGCTTCTGGAGGCGATGGCGGAAAATCAGGTGACGGCAGGCGGCGTCACCCGCAAGCTGCCCGATCCCTTCATGGTGGTGGCGACGCAGAACTCCATCGAGCACGAGGGCACCTTCCCGCTGCCCGAGGCGCAGCTCGACCGCTTTCTTTTGCATGTCGATCTGGCGCTGCCGGGGGCGGAGGCGGAGCGGGCGATCCTCGATCTGGTCGAGGGCGAGGCGCGGCATCTGCCGCAGGCGGCGCCGATGCTGCTGAGCCATGCCGATCTGAGCGCCGCCAAGGCGCAGGTGGCGGGCATCCATCTGGCCCCGGCGCTGAAGGATTTCATCGTCCGGCTGGTGATCGCCACCCGCGAGACCGCCGGCACCCCGCTGGAGGGGCTGGTGGACCATGCCGTCTCGCCGCGCGGCACGCTGGCGCTGGCGGCCTCGGCCCGGGCGCGGGCGATGCTGCTGGGGCGCGACCATGCCCTGCCCGAGGATGTCGAGGCGCTGGCCGCCGACACGCTGGCGCACCGGCTCATCCCGTCATGGCGCGCGACCTCCGAAGGGGTAAGCACGCGCGAGATCGTCGCCCGGCTTCTCGGGCATGTCCGGCCCTGGTGATGCCGGGGTCGCCGCATGAGGTGAGCGTCGAGGCGCTCCTGGCGCTGGGGCCGATGGCGGGCCGCCTGCCCCATGCCGCGCCCGAGCTTGCCCGCCGTCCCGGCGTCACCGCGACGCGGCCGCGCGGTCAGGGTCACGAGATCCGCGAGGTGCGGCCCTATGCCGAGGGCGACGACCTGCGCCATCTCGATGCGGCGGCCACCGCCCGGACCGGGGCGCTGCAGGTGCGCTCCTTCCACGAGGACCGCGACCGCACCGTGCTGCTGATCGCCGATTTCCGCCGGCCGATGCTCTGGGGCACCGTCCGCTTCCGCTCGGTCGCCTGTGCCGAGGCGCTGGCGATCGCCGGGTGGCAGGCGGTGGGCGATGGCGGCTCGGCGGGGGTGGCGGCGCTGACCGATGCGGGCATCCAGTCGGAGAAGCCCGCGAGCCGGGTGCGCGGCATGGCGCGGGTGGCGGGGTGTCTGGCGCGGGCGCATCTGATCGCCGGGCGGGCGGTGCATCATCCGGTGCGCGATCTGGCGCCCGATCTGATGCGCGCGGCCCGGCTGGCGCCGCGCGGGGCGACGGTGGTGCTGGCCTCGGCGCTCGACCAGCCAGGGCCGGGGCTGGAGGCGGCGCTCGGCGCGATCCAGCGGCGCGGGCCGCTGCGGCTCATGCTGCCGGTGGACCCGTTCGAGGCCGCGCCGCCGCGCGAGGCGCTGCCCTTTCTCACCGCGGCGGGTCAGACCGCGCGGGGCGCCTTCGACGCCCTGCCCGAGGCCCGCGCGGCGCTGCTGGCCCGGCTCGCCCTTCTGGGCATCGGGGTGGAGATCCTCGCCACCGACCGGCCGGCGGAGGCGGCATGAGCCTCGATCCGTTCCGCGACCTGCATCCGCCACGCCTGCCGCTCGACGTGGCGGCGCTCGGCTGGCTCGAGGTGCTGGCGGGCTTCGGTCTCGGCCTCTTGCTGGCGCTCGGGATCTTCGAGCTCTTGCGCCCCGCCTTCACCCGCAAGGCGCGGCCCGATCTGGAGGCGGAGCTGGTGCGGCTGAAGTCGCTGCCCGCCGCCGAGCGGCTGCTGGCCGAGGCGCGGCTGCTCGACCGGCTGGGTGCGCCCTTGCCTGACGAAGCGCGCGCGCAGCTTTACGCGCCGGAGGCGGCGGCGCCCGACCTGGAGCCGCTGATCCGCCGGGCCTGGCGGGCGAAGGGCGGCGCGCATGTTTGATTTCGCGACACCGCTCGCCTTCCTGCTGCTGCCCCTGCCCTTCCTTGCCCGCTGGCTGCTGCCGCCCCGCGCGCCGGGCGATGGCGCGGTCTACCTGCCCGACCGCATCGCCCGCGCCGCCGCCCCGGGCCGGGCCAGCGCCACGGCGCGCAGGCTCTCGACCCTGCTCTTGGCGCTGCTCTGGGTCGGGCTGGTCACCGCGCTGGCCGGGCCGCAGCGATTGGTGCCAACGCGCGACCTCACCGCCTCGGGGCGCGAGATCCTGCTGGCGCTGGACATGTCGGGGTCGATGCTGATCGAGGATTTCGACATCGACGGGGTGCAGAGCACCCGGCTCGAGGCGGTGAAGCAGGTGGCGCAGCGCTTCGTCGAGGAGCGGACCGGCGACCGGATCGGGCTCGTGCTTTTTGCCGATCGCGCCTATGTCGCAGCGCCGCCGACCTTCGACCTGCCCGCCGTGTCGCGCGCCATCGAGGAGGCGACCATCGGCATCACCGGGCGCTCCACCGCCATCGCCGACGGGCTGGGGCTCGCGCTGAAACGCTCTGCCGCCTCCGATGCCACGTCCCGAGTTATCGTGCTGATGTCGGACGGGCGCGATACGGCCAAGCGGCTCGACGCGGTGCAGGTGGCGCGGCTGGCGGCGGAGCATGGGGTGCGGGTGCATACCATCGCGCTGGGGCCGGAGGATCTGGAGACCCGGCCCGCCTCGCGCGATGCGGTGGATACGGTGACGCTGAGGGCGATTGCCGAGGCCAGCGGCGGCAAGAGCTACCGGGTGCGCGGGATGGAGGATCTGACGGCGATGGCCGAAGATCTGGACCGGCTGGAGCCGAATCCCTCCTCCCGCCCGCCGGTAATCGTGCCGCAGCCGGTCTGGATCTGGCCTGCGCTGCTGGCGCTGCTGGCCGCGCTCGGCATCGGCATGAACCGGAGGGCCGAGGCATGATCCTGCTGCGCCCGTGGTGGCTGCTTGCCCTCCTCCCGCTGGCGCTGCTGGCGCTCTGGGTCTGGCGGCGGCAGTCGGCGGGGGCGTGGGAGGCGATCATCGCCCCCGCGCTGCTGCTGCGGATGCGGGCGCTCGGCTTCGTCTCGCCCGCCCCCCGGCGCGGGCTGGTGCTGCTGCCCTTCCTTGCCGCCGGGATCGTGGTGGTCGGGCTTTCGGGCCCGGCACGGCTGAAGGCGGGGATGGGGCAGGACCGGATGGACCCGATCATCCTGATGCTCGACATGTCGCCCTCGGTCGCACGCTCGGCCCAGCTGGCCGATGCGCAGGCGGCGGCGGGACTGGTTTTGCAGAACGCTGCCGGTCGGCCTGTCGGCATGATGGTCTATGCCGCCGATGCCTATGTCGCCAGCGCGCCGACCTCGGATGCGGCCTCGCTGCAGAGCCTCGTCGCGGTGCTGGGGCCCGAGACCATGCCGATCACCGGCAGCCGGCCCGATATCGCGCTCGGGGCGGCGCGCGACCTCTTCGCGACCGGCGGCAGGCCGGACATCGGCGGGGCCGACCTGATCCTGATCTCCGACGGCGGCGGCGCCGGGCCAAGGGCGATGCAGGAGGCCGGGCGGCTGCGCGAGGCGGGGGCGCGGCTCTGGACGCTGGGGCTTTCGGGCGACGCCGCCGAGGGCGCGCCGCCGCCCGATACCGAGGCGCTGGTGCGGCTGGCCGAGGCGGGGGGCGGCGCTTTCGCCCCGGCCCGCGCGCCGCGCGAGGTGCTGGAGCGGATCGCCGCGGCGCGGACCGGGCGGCTGGCGCAGAGCAGCTTCGCGCCCTTGGTCTTCGACGATCTCGGCCGCTGGCTGATGGCGCTGGCGCTGATCCCGGCGCTGCTGCTGTTCCGCCGCCGCGCCACGGGGGAGCGGTGATGCGCAGGCTCGGCCTCCTCCTGCTGGCGCTCGCGTCCCTCGGCATCGCCGGGCCGGCGGCCTGGGCGAAGCTGGCGCTGGTGGCGGGCCTGCCCTCGCTGGCGGTTCCCTTCGCCAGCGATCCGGCGGTGCGGGGCGTGGCGCTGTATCAGACGGGGCGCTTCGCCGAGGCCGACGACGCCTTCGCCGAGGCCGGCCGCTCCGTGACCTACAACCGTGGTCTCAGCCTCGCCGCGCTCGGCAACTACCCGCTGTCGCGCGCCTATTTCGATGCGGTGCTTTTCGCCAATCCCGCCGACAGCCAGGCGCGCGACAATCGTGCCGCAGTCGATGCGCTGATCGAGCCGGTGGTGGGCGACGGCAACGAGACCGGGCGCACCGCCGTGCAGGTCATCACCCCGCCCGACGGCCCGCCGGTAGAGCGGTTCTCGGCGGATGGCCCGCCGCTCGATACCGGCGGGCGGGTGGCGGATGACGCCTGGCTCGCGACGCTGGCCGACGATCCGGGCGAGTTTTTGCGGCTGCGCATCGCCGACGAATACACCCGCCGCCTCTCGCTCGGCCTGACCCCGCCGCAGGAGGGCGACCCATGGTGATGCTGCGCGCGGTCCTGCTCTGCCTTCTCGCCTCCCCCGGCCTCGCCGAGCTGCCGGCGAAATCGCTGGAGATCATCGCCGCGCCCACCTCGCCCAGCATCGTCGTAGGCGAGATGATCCCGGTGACGCTGCGCGGCGTCTATGACAAGCGGGCGACGCGGGAGGAGCTGACGCTGCGGCCCTCCGACGCCTTCGACTGGCTGCCGCTGGCCAAGGACAGCTGGCGCGAGGAGCGGATCGAGGGGCGCAGCGTCATCGTGGTGGAACGCAAGCTGGCGCTCTTCGCCAAGCATGCCGGGCTCAGCCGCTTCGGTCCCGCCGACCACCGGATCAGCTTCGTGGGTGAGGGCGAGCAGGTGCTGAGCTCGCATCCGCTGGAGCTGACCATCGCGCCGATGCCCGAGGGTCCGCCGTTCCACAGCCCGCATGGCTGGCGCTTCGCCGCCGGCAAGCTGACGATCCGCGACGAGCTGAGCACCGATCCCGCGCATCTGGCCGATGGCGAGACGGTGACGCGCCGCGTCACGCTGCGGGCGGAAGGCGCGCTGCCCGAGATGCTGCCGCCGCGGCCGGTGGTGTCAGAGCCCTGGCTGATCACCTTCGCCGCCCCGGTGCAGCGCGAGCTGGAGCTGACGCCCGAGGGGCCGGTGGCCAGCGTGATCTGGGAATGGCAGTTCCGCCCCGAGACCGGCGAGCCCGGCGTGCTGCCCCCGGTGCCGATCCCCTATTTCAACACGGTGAGCCGCAAGGTCGAGCAGGTGGAGATCCCCGCCCTGCCGATCGGC
>NZ_PZKG01000153.1 GCF_003034985.1 Cereibacter changlensis JA139 | reverse complement strand
GCCCGCCGGCGTGGCGCTGGCGAAGACGTTGAAGGACAAGGTCACTGATTGCAGCTGCAGCGCGATATAGGGCGTCGCCGCCAGCACCGCGATCAGCGTGACGATGACGCCCAGAAGGTTCGACTTGCCGTAGCGGCTGGAGATCAGGTCGGCGATCGAGGTCACCCGCTGCTGTCGGCCGATCCGGACCAGCTTGCGCAGCACCCACCACCAGCCGATGAAGACCAGCGTCGGCCCGAGATAGATCGTCACATATTCCAGCCCCGACCGCGCCGCATAGCCCACGGCACCGTAGAAGGTCCAGGCGGTGCAGTAGATCGACAGCGACAGGGTGTAGACGATGGGCGAGCGCAGCCAGGGCAGCGCGCCCACCGCGGCCCGGCGCTCCACCATGAAGGCGACGAGGAACAGCAGGATCACATAGGCGACGCAGGACAGGACCAGCACGTTGAACGGCATCAGCGGTCGTC
The DNA here is from genome assembly GCF_003034985.1 of Cereibacter changlensis JA139. GTDB lineage: Bacteria > Pseudomonadota > Alphaproteobacteria > Rhodobacterales > Rhodobacteraceae > Cereibacter > Cereibacter changlensis. Next base: position 7,752 of record NZ_PZKG01000153.1, on the reverse strand, counting down.
ATCCTCCGCCGCATCCGCCCCGACCTCCGCCTCCAGCCCCGGGGCCAGAGCCGCCGCCGCCAGCACCAGGAAGAACCAGGCCGCGAAGAGATAGATGCCGTCCGGCGCGGTGTCGCGCCGCTCGGTCAGCCCGGGGGCCCAGAGCACCGGCAAGAGGAACAGGAAGGCGCCGAACACCGGCAGCATCCGCGCCACATCCCGGAGCCGCCGCCGCCGATAGCTGCGCCGGGCGAGGAACAGCGGGCGTTTCGCGCTCATCGCGCCACCAGGGCGCGGACCTGCTCCAGCATCTCGGCATTGGAGAAGGGTTTCGACATGAAGCGGCTGACCCCGGCGCGCTCCGCCGCCTCGCGGTCGCGGCCCTGGCCCTTGGCGGTGAGCATCAGCACCGGCAATGCCTCGGTCGCCGGATCGGCGCGGATCGCGGTCAGGATGTCGTAGCCGCTGATCCCGGGCAGCATCAGGTCGAGGATCAAGAGGTCCGGCCGGGCGCTGCGCACCGCCTCCACCGCATCCGAGCCGCCGTCATGGGTCGAGACCCGCCAGCCGTCGCGGGTCAGGATGAAGCGGATCGCCTCGGCGATATTGGGTTCATCCTCGATCAGCAGGACATGGGCCGCCATCCGTCTCCCCCCCGACACGGTCGCCTCAGGCGGTCTTCCGCCGCCGCGCCCTGACTATCGGCGCAAAGCGGCCCCCTGTCAAAGCGGCTTACGCCGTCTCGCTCAGGATCGAGGGCTCGCGCCGCGCCACGCAGGCCACCCGCGGGCAGACCCGGCAGGTGGAGCCCACGGGCAGCGCCTCGCCCGGATCGGCGCTCGGCTCGATCAGCATCACCGCCTCGCGCAGCTCCACACCCCCGAAACCACGCGGCAATTCCGGCGCGCAGAAGGCCCGCACCCGGAGCCGCCGGCGGCCGCGCCCCGCCGTCTCGACCAGCGCCTGCACCGGCTGCATCGGCCGCGACAGCGCGGTGTAGAGCGGCCAGAGCGGACAGGCCGCGCCGAAACGCGGCAGCGGAAAGCCGTCCGGCGGCTTCCGGAACACCAGCGTCCCCGAGCCGTCGCAGATCACGAGGCCGGCCAGCGACCCCGGCAGCAGAGCCGCCCGCCGCAGCACCGCCGGGATGGAGGCGCCGAAGGCCTGCGCCACCTGCCCCGGGTCGCCCCCGGCCATCGCCGCGCGGAACCGCTCCAGCGGCAGCGCCGCCGCATCCGCCGCCAGCCGCGCCGCCCAGACCCGCGCCATCGCCCGCGCCGCCGCCGAAGCGAGGCCCACGATCTCCGGCTCCAGCGCCGCCGGATCACCCGACTCCAGCTCCGGCAGATGCCAGCCGCGCGCCGCCAGCCAGGCCTCGACCTCCTCCTGCGGCGCGGCGACGCCCTGCTCCTCCGCCGTCTCCGACCCGTCGAGATAGGCCACCAGCGCCTCCGCCCCCACCGCCAGCCGCTCGCTGTCGACATGCAGGTTGCCATGGAAGCGCGCCCGCCAGACCGGGTCGATATCCTCGGTCTCGGCCAGGATCGCCGCGGTGGAGCGCACCGAGCTCACCGCCGAGAGCACCTCGTGCAGCGCCTGGCTCAGGTAGCTGTCATGGGTCAGCCGGTCGTTCAGCGCATTCACCGAGCGCTCCAGCTGGGTCACCCGCCGGTGCTGCGACGCCAGCAGCCCGGCCCAGCCCGGGAAGCGGCCGACGAAATCCTCGACCCGGTCCAGCTCCGCCGCCCCTGCGCCGCCGGTCTCGGCCACGGCGCCGCGCAGGTCCTCGATCAGCACGCCCTCGTCGCCGGCCTCCAAGAGCTGCGCCTCGACCCCCAGCGCCCGGGCCAGCCGGCCCAGCACCTCGGCCCCGATCCGCCGCCGGTTGTGCTCGATGAGATTGAGGTAGGAGGCCGACACCCCCGCCGCCCGCGCCAGCTCCGCCTGCCGCATGCCCAGGGCCAGCCGCTTCTCCCGCACCCGGCTCCCGGTCAGCGCCATCATCGGCATGACAAACTCTCCCCCCACGCTTTACAGAATTATCAAGGTTAACGAGCGCTTTGCCAAACCCTTTCCTTCCCCCTCACCTCGGAAAAATATCCTCGGGGGGTCCGGGGGGCAGACAGCCCCCCGGCGCTGGCCACGGACGCAACGCAAAGGGGGCGCGCCCGAAAGCACGCCCCCCTTCACAAGACCAAAGCCTTCAGTTCAGCGCCTTGTCCGTCACCTGATGCGTCCAGGCCCCTTCCGGCGCCTTGGAGATCACCGGGTCCGACCCGCCGCCCAGCAGCGCATCCACCGTGCGCTGGTAATCCGGCTCGTCCAGCGCGCCGTTCGAGCCCGCGGTCAGCTTGGCGATCTCGCCCATCATCCGCTTCTGGTGCTCCTCGGTCTGTGCGCCGGTGTCGTCATTCTCCAGCACGATCATCGCCGCCTCGTCTGGGTTCTCCTCCGCCCATTTCCAGCCCTTCATCGAGGCGCGGACGAATTTCACCATCTTCTCCTCGAAGGCCGGGTCGGAGAGCTTCTCCTCCATGACGTAGAGCCCGTCCTCCAGCGTCGCGACACCCTGATCCTCGTATTTGAACACCACCAGATCCTCCGGCGTGATGCCGGCGTCGATCACCTGCCAGTATTCGTTGTAGGTCATGGTCGAGACGCAGGCCGCCTGTTTCTGCAGCAGCGGATCGACGTTGAAGCCCTGCTTCAACACGGTGACGCCGCCTTCGGAGCCGTCGGTCGCCAGCCCCAGCTTCGACATCCAGTTCAGGAACGGGTATTCGTTGCCGCCGAACCAGACGCCCAGCGTCTTGCCCTTGAAATCCTCGGGGCTGGCGACGCCCGACTCCTTCAGGCAGGTCAGCATCATGCCCGAAGACTTGAACGGCTGGGCGATGTTGACGATCGCCGCCCCCTGCTCGCGCGCGGCCAAGGCGGAGGGCAGCCAGTCCACCATCACATCGGCGCCACCGCCCAAGAGGACCTGCACCGGCGCCACGTCCGGACCGCCCGGCTTGATCGTGACCTCGAGCCCCTCTTCCTCGTAGAAGCCCTGATCCTGCGCCACGTAATAGCCGGCGAACTGGGCCTGGGTCACCCATTTCAGCTGCAGCGTCACCGCATCCTGCGCCTGCGCCGTGCCCGCCAGAAGCGCGAAGACCGCGCCCGTCACCAATGTCCTCATGTCGACCTCCGTGTTGTGAGCCCTTGCAGGGCTTCGTTTACGTCCGTTGCGACGGGTGCCAGAAGGTCACCCCCCGTTCGATCAAGGCGATGACGCCATAGAAGGCCGAGCCCGCCAGCGCCGCCACGGCGATCTCGGCCCAGACCATGTCGAGCCCCAGCCGCCCGACCTCGGTCGAGATGCGGAACCCCATGCCGCGGATCGGCGAGCCGAAGAACTCCGCCACGATGGCGCCGATCAGCGCCAGGGTGCTGGCGATCTTCAGCCCGTTGAAGATGAAGGGCATCGCCGCGGGCAGCCGCAGCTTCACCAGCGTCTGCCAGTAATTCGCCGAATAGGTCGCCATCAGGTCGCGCTGCATCGGCTCCGAGGCCGCCAGCCCCGCCACCGTGTTCACCAGCACCGGGAAGAACACCATCACCACCACGACGGCGGCTTTCGAGTGCCAGTCGAAGCCGAACCACATCACGAGGATCGGCGCGATGCCGACGATGGGCAGAGCCGCGACGAAATTGCCCACCGGCAAGAGCCCGCGCTGCAGGAAGGGCGAGCGGTCGATGGCCACCGCCACCAGCACCGCCGCGGCGCAACCGATCAGATAGCCGCTCAGCGCGCCCTTGACGAAGGTCTGCAGGAAATCGACCCAGAGCACCGGCAGGCTTGTCGCGATCCGCGCGCCGATGGCCGAGGGCGGCGGCAGGATCACGCCCGGCACCTCCAGCCCGCGCACCACCGCCTCCCAGACCACGAGGATGGTGATCCCGAAGATCGCGGGCACCAGCAGCCGCCCGCCCCGGCTCTTCACGAGGCGCGAGCGCGACAGCCAGATGTTCAGCGCCAGCGCGCCGATCCAGAACAGCGCGGCAAAGACCAGCCAACTCATCGCGCCATCCCCATCCGCCGCAGCGTCACCCGCTGGATCGCGCCGATGATCCCCACCAGCGCCGCCGCCGCGATGGCCGCCGCGAACAGCGCCGCCCAGATCTGCACCGTCTGCCCGTAATAGCTGCCCGACAGCAGCCGCGCCCCCAGCCCCGCCACCGCGCCGGTCGGCAGCTCGCCGACGATGGCGCCGACAAGGCTCGCCGCCACCCCCACCTTCAGCGAGGCGAAGAGATAGGGCATCGACGCGGGCAGCCGCAGCTTCCAGAAGGTCTCGCCCCGGCTGGCGTTATAGGTGCGCAGAAGATCAAGTTGCATCGCATCCGGCGAGCGCAGCCCCTTCACCATCCCGACCACCACCGGGAAGAAGCTGAGATAGGCCGAGATCACCGCCTTCGGCAGCAGCCCCGACAGCCCGACCGAATTCATTACCACGATGATCATCGGCGCGATGGCAAGGATCGGGATGGTCTGGCTGGCGATGGCCCAAGGCATTACGCTCAGATCCATCGCCCGGTTGTGGATGATCCCCACCGCCAGCAGGATGCCGAGCCCGGTGCCGATGGCGAAGCCGAGCAGCGTCGCCGACAGCGTGATCCAGCCATGATAGATCAGGCTGCGCTTCGAGGTCACCTTCTGCCCGACAACGCTCTTCCACAGCTCCGCTGCGACCTGATGCGGCGCGGGCAGCACCGGCCGCTCCTGCGCCAGCGTCTGCGGGATGACCTCGGCCAGTGTCACCTCGGTATCGGCCCGCGCGGCCTGATCGTAGACCCATTGCGCGTTCATCCAGACCGCCGCCGCATACCAGAGCGCGACGATCACCGCGACCACCGTCAGGATCGGCAGCACCGATTTCATGCCGCGCTCCCCGTCTGCATGGGCTGTGCATCGGATGTGCATGGGACGTGCATCGCCCTATTCGTCATAGGAATGCCCCGCCCTCAGCCCCTCGCGCACCCGATGTGCGATCTCGATGAACTCCCGGCTGTCGCGGATGTCGAGCGGCCGCTCCTTCGGCAGCGGCGAGTCGATCACATCGGTGATCCGCCCCGGACGCGGGCTCATCACCACGATCTTGGTGGAAAGATAGACCGCCTCCGGAATGGAATGCGTAACGAATCCAATGGTTTTCCCGGTCCGGTTCCAGAGCTTCAAGAGCTCCTCGTTCAGCCGGTCGCGCACGATCTCGTCCAGCGCGCCGAAGGGTTCGTCCATCAGCAGGATTTCGGCATCGAAGGCCAAGGCCCGGGCAATCGACGCCCGCTGCTGCATCCCGCCCGAAAGCTGCCAGGGATATTTCTTGCCGAATCCTTCCAGATCAACGAGTTGCAGAACGTCCCTCACCCGCCGCTCCTGCTCGTCGCGCGAGAAGCCCATGATCTCCAGCGGCAGCCGGATATTGCCCGCGATGGTCCGCCATGGGTAAAGCCCTGCGGCCTGGAAGACATAGCCATAAGCCCTTGACTTGCGGGCCTCTTCCGGCGTCATGCCGTTGACGGTCAGCACCCCCGCCGTCGGATGCTCCAAGGCCGCGATGGCGCGCAGGAAGGTGGTCTTGCCGCAGCCCGACGGCCCGATGAACGAGACGAATTCCCCCTTGCCGATCAGCAGGTTAACATTCTTCAGCGCATGCACCGGCCCGTCCGAGGTCTGGAAGGTCAGCTCCAGCCCCCGCGCCTCGATCACCGGCGATCCCGCCCCCTGATCCCTCATGCCATCCCCCCGGCGCGCGCAGTCATTTGTCGGAGACGGCGCCCGTGGTATCCTGCCGACGTGGCCCCGAGCGAGGAACGCCGATGACCGACTGCCGCAAACTGCGCCCGACCGGGCTCTACGCCGGAAAGCAGGGCTTCAGCTACAACGAGGGAATCTCCGCCGAAACAACGGCTTCCCGCGCGATCTGCATGCATCTTCTGACGATCCCGCCCGGCGGTCGCGCCAAGGCGCACAAGCATTCCACCCATGAGACGGCGATCTACATGCTGGAGGGCGAGACGGTGATGTTCTGGGGCGAGCGGCTCGAACACCGGATGGACACCGTCGCCGGCGACATGATCTACATTCCCGCCGACATGCCGCATCTGCCCGTCAACCTCTCCGACCGCCCCGCCACCGCCGTGATCTCCCGCACCGACCCGCATGAGCAGGAAAGCGTCACGCTGCTGCCGGAGTTCGAGCATCTGGTTCCGCTCTGACACTCAGACCCCCGTCGCCGGAATGCCGCCCCGCGCCACCGGGCGCGGCGAGGTCAGGTCCTTCCAGGCCGAGAGCGCCCGGTTCACCGCCGGACGCGGCTCGCGGCCGACGAACTTGCCATGCCCCTCCTCGGTGCGGATCTCGCCGTCCATGACGGCGACCTTGCCGCGGCTCAGCGTGTAGCGCGGCAGGCCCTTCACCTCCTTGCCCTCGAAGACATTGTAATCGATGGAGGATTGCTGCGCCCCGGCCGAGATCACCTTTGTCTTCTCCGGGTCCCAGACCACCAGATCGGCATCCGCCCCCACCAGCACCGCGCCCTTCTTCGGGTAGCAGTTCAAAATCTTGGCTATATTGGTCGAGGTCACGGCCACGAATTCATTGGGCGTTAACCGGCCCGTGTTAACCCCATAGGTCCAGAGCATCGGCAGCCGATCCTCCAGCCCGCCGGTGCCGTTCGGGATCTTGGTGAAATCGCCGACGCCAAAGCGTTTCTGCTCGGTGGTGAAGGCACAGTGATCGGTGGCCACGACGGAGAGAGAGCCGGACTGCAACCCGGCCCAAAGCGAGTCCTGATGCTGCTTGTTGCGGAACGGCGGGCTCATCACCCGGCGCGCCGCATGATCCCAGTCGGCGTTGAAATACTCGCCCTCGTCCAGCGTCAGATGCTGGATCAGCGGCTCGCCCCAGACCCGCTTGCCCAGGCTGCGCGCCCGGCGGATCGCCTCGTGACTGTCCTCGCAGGAGGTATGCACCACGTAAAGCGGCACCCCCGCCATGTCGGCGATCATGATCGCCCGGTTGGTCGCCTCGCCCTCCACCTGCGGCGGGCGGCTGTAGGCATGCGCCTCCGGCCCGGTGTTGCCCTCGGCCAGCAGCCGCGCCGAAAGCTCGGCCACCACATCGCCGTTCTCGGCATGCACCATCGCCAGCGCCCCCAGATCGGCGCAGCGGCGGAAGCTGGCGAAGAGCTCGTCGTCGTTGACCATCAACGCGCCCTTGTAGGCCATGAAATGCTTGAACGAGGTGATCCCCTGATCGACCACCGCCTGCATCTCGTCGAAGACCTGCTCGCCCCACCAGGTGATCGCCATGTGGTAGGAATAGTCGCAATTCGCCCTGCCCGACTTGTTGTGCCACATCTGCAGGGCGTCCATCAGACCCTGCCCGGGCGCGGGCAGTGCGAAATCGACCACCATCGTGGTGCCGCCCGCCAGCGCCGCGCGGGTGCCGCTCTCGAAGTCATCCGCCGAATAGGTGCCCATGAAGGGCATCTCCAGATGGGTATGCGGGTCGATGCCGCCGGGCATGACATAGCAGCCGGAGGCGTCGAGCACCTCGTCGCCCACGAGGTTCGGCCCGATGGCGGTAATCACCCCGCCCTCGATCAGCACATCCGCCTTGTAGGTCAGATCCGCGGTGACGATGGTTCCGTTCCTGATGACCGTGGTCGCCATGTCTCACTCCCTGATGAAGGTCTCTGCCTTCTTTCCTGTCACAATATCCTC
>NZ_PZKG01000152.1 GCF_003034985.1 Cereibacter changlensis JA139 | reverse complement strand
TGTATGTACTTTTGCAGCAGCTCCGGCGCGACCCGAGCGCGAACGCGGAACATCAGCTTTTCACGCTCGGCGGCGGTTTCGACGGTTTTGGGGGTGAATTGCGCGACATCGGCCACATAGCTGACCGCCGCCGGGATGACATATTCCGGCGCAGCATCGAGGACCAGCCGAACTTCGGCGCCGATGGAGACCCGGCCCGCCTGCGATGTCGGCAGGAAGAACGTCATGTAGACGTCATTCAGATCGACGAGGTTCAGAACCCGCCCGCCCGCCGGTACGATCTCGCCTTCTTGCGCAACCAGATACTGCACCCGACCCGCACGCGGCGATTTCAGCGTGCTGTCGTCGATAGAGGCCGAGACGGCGTCAATCGCCGCCTGCGCGGCGACCACGGCCGCCTCGGCGTCCACGACCTGGGCCTTGGCCGCGGTGATGCCCGCATCCGATGCCGCCACCGAGGCCTGGGCTGCGCCCAATACGGCCTCGGCTTGCAATGCGGCGGCGCGGTCATCGTCCAGCAGCTGCTGCGAGACCGCGTTTCGTTTGACCAGCTCTTCCGAGCGCGCCAGGCGCTGTTCGGCGGCGACCATCGCGGCCTCTCGCTGCTGCGCCACCGCCAGCGCGGAGTTGCGCTCCGCCTCGGCCTGTCGGACGAGGCTGTTCGCAGTTTCGATCGCGATCTTCGCGCGCTCCAACTGGGCTTCGGCCTGGCGCTTCTGCGCAGTCAGCTGCACCGTGTCCATTTGGACCAGGATCTGATCGACCTCGACAAAATCCCCTTCGGACAGGGGAATATCCGCAATGCGCCCCGCCATCAAAGCGGCAATATCAACCTCAGTAGCCTCGATTCGTCCGTTACCCGAGGCGATGCCCGCCGGCAGTGCGTCGGAATTGGCGTTGGTCCAGGCGACATAACCGCCCACCAGCACCGCAGCACCTACTGCAAGACCAATCCACTTCCCGAACTTCTGCGCCATTGTTTCACCGTCCTCATTATCGTGTTCAACCGTTTGATGTAGGGGCGCCACCCTCAGAGAGGTCCGAGACTGATCAGGCGGCCGTATCGGTCGGCCTGATGATGAAAATGTCGCCCACGCGGGCCAGCGCTTCAAGACTCATCTATATCTATAGTATCGCTGAAGCCCCTCCTGGGAGCACTTTTTTGTCACTGTGATCCTATCAGGATCAGGAAGATCTGGGTCCTTTGCGCTCAGCCGCTGGTCGAGCCGTTTCAGACGATGCAGGTTGGGGCCTCGGCGGCCGCCCCATCGTCGCCGGATCGTCGGACCGAAGCATTTCGGCACTCCAGGCGCCTCGTTCCGCGCGATCGCCCCCGCTGTGCCGGCCTTCCGCAACCTGGCCTTCTGGCGCGGCGGAATGACTGCGGCAGCGCCTCGGCGGCGATGGCCTCGCGGCGCTTGAGAATATCGAAGGCGCCATCGGCCGTGACGCTGGCGATTTTCTGATCGGTGGATCGGGTCCGGAAGGTCCGGCAGCATGAGGGCGTCACCAAGGTTGCTGGTGGCGGGTCACATTCTTCCAAGCCCGGGGTGTGGCTCTGCCCATGCCATCCCGGCTGGAATTACCACGCGAATCTCTCATTGTATTTTGCATCAAAGTCCGGTTCGGCCAAAAAGGCTTCCCGTCACCTCTGCTTCTTCTCTATGTCGCCACAAAACCCGAGAAATGCGGCTGCTTCCGGCAATCGGCGGAGACTCTGCGGGATCACCAGAGTCTTCATGCCGAGAGCCGCAGTTTTTTCAAGCGCTCATCAGCTCCGGGTTGCTGGATCATCGAACATATCTGTATCTACGCCGCAAAAAGCGTGTTAGTTTATTGAAGGCCATCAGCGAAAACCTTGCCGAAAGGCGCCGGACTTGAGAAAGCGGCCGAGCAGCAGCGGTCTCCGCTGGTAGCTTCATTAAAGGGGCCCTGCGAATGAACAGGGAACAGCAGATCAATATCTGGTACTGGATAGCGGCCTTCCTGCTGCTGCTGCTGTTTCAGTCCTGGTGGCAGGGTATCTCAGTCACCGAACGCATCCCTTATTCGCGTTTCATCGAGCTTCTGGAACAGGACAGCATCGCCGAGGTGCAGGTACAGACCGAACGGGTGATCGGACGCTATCGCGAGCCTCGGGGCGACGCCGAGTTTTTCGTCACCAACATCGTGCCTGAGGATCTGACGCGACGGCTGGAGCGGTCGAACATCGAGTATGACGGCGCGGTAACCAACACCTTCCTGTCGCAGCTCCTGTCATGGGTGCTGCCGGTGCTGGTGTTCTTCGGCTTGTGGATGCTGGTCTTCCGCAGGATTGCAGAGAAGCAGGGTTTCGGTGGCCTGATGACGGTCGGCAAGTCGAAGGCCAAGGTCTATGTCGAAAAGGATACAGGCGTCACCTTCGAGGACGTGGCCGGGATAGACGAGGCGAAGGCGGAACTCGCGGAGATCGTGAGCTTCCTGAAGGAGCCCGAGAAATACGGCCGGCTGGGCGCGCGCATCCCCAAGGGCATCCTCCTGGTCGGCCCGCCCGGCACCGGCAAGACCCTGGTTGCCCGCGCCGTGGCGGGCGAGGCAAGGGTGCCTTTCTTCTCGATCTCGGGGTCGGAATTCGTCGAGATGTTCGTCGGCGTGGGCGCGGCGCGGGTACGCGACCTGTTTGAACAGGCCCGCAAGACCGCGCCCTGCATCATCTTCATCGACGAGCTGGATGCGTTGGGAAAGAAGCGCGGGGTCGGCGCCTTCGGCGGTGGCAATGACGAAAAGGAGCAGACGCTTAACCAGCTTCTGACTGAGCTTGACGGCTTCGATCCGCGCGAGGGCATCGTGCTGCTGGCCGCGACCAACAGGCCCGAGATCCTGGACCCCGCTCTGTTACGCGCCGGTCGCTTTGACCGGCAGGTGATGGTGGATCGGCCCGACAGGGGGGGACGCGCGGCGATTCTGCGGGTCCATCTGAAGAAGGTGAAGGGCGACCGGCTGGATGTTGACCAGATCGCCGCGCTGACGCCGGGCTTCACGGGCTCGGAATTGGCCAACCTCGTCAACGAGGCGGCGATCCAGGCCACGAGGCGCGGGGCCGAGGCCGTGACCATGGCCGATGTGACTGCCGCTATCGAGCGCATCGTTGCGGGTCTTGAACGCAAGGGTCTGCTGTTGAACCCCAAGGAGCGCGAGGCGGTGGCCTGGCATGAAATGGGGCATGCACTGGCCGCGGCCAGCCTGCCGGGGGCGGACCCGGTCCAGAAGGTCTCGATCATCCCGCGCTCGATCGGGGCGTTGGGCTACACCATGACGCGGCCGCTCGAGGACCGGTTCCTGATCACCGGCGCCTATCTGGAAAACCGCATGGTCATGCTGCTGGCAGGCCGCGCCGCCGAGGATCTGATGCTGGGCGAGATCTCCACCGGGGCCGCCGACGACCTCGCCCGCGCCACCGACATCGCCCGCCAGATCGTCACCCGCTTCGGGATGCACCCCGACATCGGTCAGGCGGTGCTGGAGCCTGAGCGGCAGAGCCTGCTTGGCGACGGCGCACCCGGCCTGACCCCGCGCAGCTATTCCGAGGCGACCGCGCGCGAGGTGGATCTGGCCGTGCGCCAGTTGATCGACGCCGCCTTCGCACGGGCGAAGGAGGTCCTGACTCGGCGGCGCGCCGATCTGGAGGCCGGGACCCGGCTGCTGCTGGAACGCGAGACGATCACGCCCGACGATTTCCCTGCGCTGAGGCCGCTCGCGCAACCGGCGGAGTAGGCCGATGCGGATGCGCCCGGGATGGAATGTCTGTCTCGACCCCTGGACGGCCGAGTCTTCGCCAGTGGTTCGGGCAGGTCATCAAGCTGGCCTTTCCTGCGCCGGGGATCGTCGTGACGCGCGCGGCGAGGTGGACTCTTCTGCTGAAGGCCTTCGTGGAGCTCCGTTGGATGGCGCGCTGGACCCGGCCGACCCCCGGCGTTCGAGGCGGTTTGCCGGGTCATCATCGAGCTGGAGTTCAGGCGCTCGATCTTGGCCTCGAACCAAAGCCACGGCGCCGAGTTCCTTGGGCGCAGGGCGGCGCCCGCCGCTCCTGGCGCTGTTGCGCAAGGTCATCGTCCCCGATCCGGCATAGGCCGGCGTGGGCATCCTCCGAGCGCTGGCCCCCGCTAGGCCGGCGCCTGGGGGCCTCTGTCGGCTGATCCGCCGGCAGGACGAAAAGGCCGACGGACGGCCTGCCTCCGCTGCAGATGCACCGGAACAAGGCCGTTCAACCATCCCTGATGAGATGAGCCCGAAACAGCGAAGAGGAGTTCCGAAATGAAAGGCAAATGCGACATCTGCGGAAAGCCGGCCACGGTGCGCGTGCGCACCTCGGTCAATGGCGAGGAGCAGAACATGGAACTGTGCGACGAGCATTACCGCGAGGTTCTACGTCGGCGGGGGAGAACGGCCTCGCCGCTTGAATCCCTGTTCGGCCGGCGCGGCGGCCTGTTCGAGGAATTCTTCGGCGAGCAGCCCTTCCGCAGCTTGATGTCCGACGCGCGCTCCGACTTGCCGCAGGGTCTGGAAGGCGGTGATGGCAGCCGCGGGGACGATGTCGCGGATGCCAGAGTCAACGAGGGGGCCCCGCGCGAGGCTGACCGGGCCCGCTCGGCGCGCCGACAGGGCGGCGGGTTCACCAGCAAAATCAGCGACCAGGCCGAAAGGCTGTTGCAGGAGGCCGCACAGCATGCAGCCGCAATGGGCCGGGCCGAGGTGGATACCGAGCACCTGCTTCTGGCGCTGACCGGGTCCGAGGTGGTCAGGACGGTCCTCGACCAGTTCAAGATCTCGGTCGATCAGCTCAAGGCGCAGATCGAAGCCGAGGCCAAGCGCGGTGACAAGCCGCATGAGGGCGAGATCGGCGTCTCTCCTCGCGTCAAGGACGCGCTGTCGCGCGCCTTCGGCGCCTCGACCGACATGGGGCATTCTTACGTCGGACCCGAACACCTGCTGATCGGTCTGGCGGAGGAGGGCGAGGGTCTGGCGGCGAACATGCTGCGCAAGCTGGGCCTGACCCCGCAGGCGCTGCGCCAGCAGGTGTCCCGCGTCGTCGGCAAGGGGGCCGAGGACGGCAGCGCCCAGCCGCCGACCAACACGCCGGAGCTGGATAAGTATTCCCGCGACCTGACCCAGGTAGCGCGCGACGGCAAGCTTGATCCGGTGATCGGGCGTGCCGCCGAGATCGAGACGACAATCGAGATCCTCGCCCGTCGCAAGAAGAACAACCCCGTGCTGATCGGCGAGCCCGGCGTGGGCAAGACCGCCATTGTCGAGGGTCTGGCGCAGCGCATCGTCGATGGCGAGGTGCCCGAGGCGATCCGCGGCAAACGGCTGGTGGAATTGAACATCAACTCCATGGTCGCGGGGTCCAAGTATCGCGGCGAATTCGAGGAGCGGGTGCAGAATATCCTCAAGGAGATCACCGAGCATCAGGGCGAGATGATCCTGTTCATCGACGAGTTGCATACCATCGTCGGCGCCGGCCAGGGCGGCGGCGAGGGCGGGCTTGATGTCGCAAACGTGCTGAAGCCCATGCTGGCGCGGGGCGAGTTGAACCTGATTGGCGCGACGACCCTGAACGAATACCAAAAGTACATCGAGAAGGATGCGGCCCTCGAGCGCCGCTTCCAGCCGGTGATGGTGCCGGAACCCAGCGTGGCCCAGGCGATCATGATCCTGCGCGGCCTGCGCGACACTTTCGAGGCGCATCACAAGGTCACGATCACCGACGAGGCCATCGTGGCGGCAGCGGAACTGTCTGACCGATATATCCAGGGCCGCTTCCTGCCCGACAAGGCGATCGACCTGATCGACCAGTCGGCGGCGCGGGTGAAGCTGTCCGCCACGGCCCGCCCCGTCGAGGTGCAGGAGATCGAGGCCGAGTTGCACACGATGCACCGCGAACAGGACTATGCCGCCGCGCGAAAGAACTTCGACAAGGCGTCCGAGATCGGCCAGCAAATCGCCGACAAGGAAGCAAGGCTCAACGAACTGACCGAGGCCTGGGAAAAGGCGCGCGCCACCGGCTCGGCCGAGGTGCGGGCCACCCATGTGGCGCAGATCGTCTCGAAGCTCACGGGCATCCCGGTCGATGAACTGACCCAGGAGGAACGCACGAAGCTGCTGAAGATGGAGGAGTTGCTCCATGCCCGCGTCATCGGCCAGGAAGAGGCGATCAGGTCCGTCTCGGATGCCGTGCGGCTGGCCCGGGCCGGCTTGCGCGAGGGCTCGAAGCCGGTGGCGACCTTCCTCTTCCTCGGACCAACCGGGGTGGGAAAGACCGAGCTCGCCAAGGCGCTCGCTGAGGTCGTTTATGGCGACGAGGACGCGCTGTTGCGCATCGACATGTCGGAATACATGGAGAAGCACACGGTCGCCCGGCTGATCGGCGCGCCGCCCGGCTATGTCGGCTATGACGAGGGCGGCCAGCTGACCGAGAAAGTCCGACGGAAGCCCTATTCGGTCATCCTGCTCGACGAGATCGAGAAGGCGCACCCGGATGTGTACAACGTGCTGTTGCAGGTCTTCGACGACGGGCGGCTGACCGACGGCAAGGGGCGCGTGGTGGACTTCACCAACGCCATCATCATCGCCACGTCGAACCTGGGCGCCGACCGCATCCAGAAGCGGCTGCTGTTGCGCGGCACGGCGGCCGAGAAGCCCGACATGCTGAAGGCGGAGTTGATGGAGGTGCTGCGCGGCCATTTCCGGCCCGAGTTCGTGAACCGCCTGGACGAGATCATCGTCTTCCACAGCCTGACAAAGGACGAGATCCGACAGATCGTTCTCTTGCAGCTCGAACGGTTGAAAGGCATCGCCGCCGCGCAGCGGGTGAGCATCGTCTTCGAGGATAGCCTGATAGACATGCTGGCGGCCGAAAGCTACCGCCCCGAATACGGGGCTCGCGAGCTCAAGCGACAGATCCGCAGCCTCGTCGAGACCCGGCTCGCCCGGGCGATGCTGGGCGGCGAGGTGGCGCAGGGCGACACGGTGCGCATCGGCTGGGATGCCAAGGCCGAGCAGGTGCGCATCGAGCCGGAGGGCAATGCGACCCAGACCGGGCCGGGGGAGACGGCGGTGAAGTGACTCTGGCTGCATCGGATGTGCAAGGGCGGACGGCGCCGGTCGCGGCCGTCCGGCTATCCCCCAGAAACGAGAAAGAGCTTCTTGTCCCTAACGGGGTCCACTTCGCCCGGTCCGGCTCATGGCGCGAACGCCCTGATCCTGCGTCCGCCGCGGCTCCCGACCGAGGACCATTCACGTCAAGACCGCCTGAAACAGACTCAAAGGAGAAAACCTATGAAATAAAGGACCTGATCCCTTGGGCGCGGAAGGACGATGCCGCCCGCCAGCATCATGACCATGACGGCGAGAACCCGATCGCAGCCCTGCAACGCGAGATGAACCAGATGCTCGAAGGGTTCTGGAACCGCTTCGGCAAGAGCACGGGCGATCCGGACTGGCCTTCGGACCCTTCCGGGCCGAAATCTGACGTTGTCCAGACGGACAATGCCGTGGAAGTCTCGATCAAGCTGCCCGGCATGACGTTGGATGACATCGAGGTCACCGTCTCGGGAGGCATGCTGACGGTGAAAGGGGAGAAGAAGGTCGAGCGGCAGGAGGAAAAGAAGGGCTACTACCTTTCCGAACGCAGCTATGGCGCGATCTGGCGCACCATCCCGCTGCCGCCCGGCGTGGATGGAGAGAAGGCCGAGGCAAGTTACAGGAATGGCTTGCTGACCGTGCGCCTGCCGCAAACGCCCGAGGCTCAGGCCCGCGTCAATCACATCGAGGTCAAGCAAGGCTGAGGCCTCCGACAGGGGCGCCGCCGGGCGCCCCTGCAGTGCTTCGGAGGATTTCGTGCTGCGTCCACGCGTCTTCCCCTGCGCCTGCCTCGTGACGCGACTGCTCGCCCTGCCCTCCGGAGCGACAACCGCTGACGTGCGTGCTGCGCGACTTGCGGCGGAGAGGCTGTCGGTCGCGGTCGTCGTTCCACCCAGCCTTGCGGCGCAGGCCGGGCTGCGACGGGCGATGCCGTGGGGTCTCTGGTCCGGCGACGGAGAAGAGGTCTTCGTCGTTCCGCCGTGCCGGCCAGCAACAAGAAGCCGCCGTCCTCCCGGCAGGGCCGGACGCTTCGCCTTATCTCCACGCCTGCGGCGCCCGGCCGGGGCCGAGCAACCGAGACGCCCCACTGTCGCCCGATTTCACCCACCGCCTGACCAACATCGCCCACCACGACGCTGATCCTTGCCGGCATGGGCCTGATCGCCTGGGCGGTGGTGGGGGTGGTCGCCGGACCCGACATGACGCTGTTCATCGTCGCGGCGACGCTCGCCGGGCTGATGCTTGCACCTTCTGTCTCGCGCAGGCTCTTGCTGCGCGGCTACAAGGCGCGACCGCTTGGCCCGC
>NZ_PZKG01000151.1 GCF_003034985.1 Cereibacter changlensis JA139 | reverse complement strand
GCTGGCATGTCCTGCATCAGCTGGCCGCGCCGGCGATGATCCGCAGCGCGGTCTCGAAGTCCATCGCGCCGGACAGCGCCGCGGCGGCGAATTCGCCGACCGAGTGGCCGATCATCGCCGCCGGCCGGATGCCGCGCTGCAGCCAGAGCTGCGCCGTGGCGAACTGGGTCAGGAACAGCGCGGGCTGGGTCAGCCGCGTGTCGCGCAGCGCCCGGGCCATGTCGGCGTCGGAGGGATCGCCGAAGCAGAGCAGCCGGTTGATGTCGAGCCCCAGCAGCGGCTCGAGGATTGCGGCGCCGGCGTCGATCCAGCGGCGATACTCCGGCTCGGCGGCGTAGAGGCCCGACCCCATGCCGGGATATTGCGAGCCCTGACCGGGGAACATGAAGACCACCGGCGGCGCGTCGGCGGGGGCCTGCGCCGCGGCGCGGGGCAGCCTGCGCAGCCGGGCCGCGGCGTCCTGCGGATCGGTGGCGGCGAGGCCGGCGCGGAAGGGGTGCTGGCTGCGACCTTCCTGCAGGGTGAAGGCCGCGTCGGCGAGGCTGGCGGCCCCCGTCTCCAGCGCGTCTGCAAGCCGGTGTTGCAGCGCCTCCAGCGCCTCCGGGCTGCGCGCGGAGAGGGGCAGGATTTGCGGCGCCTCGATGGCGGAGGCCTCGGCGGCCTGTGGCGGCTGTTCCAGCACCAGATGCACATTGGTGCCGCCAACGCCGAAGGAACTGACCCCCGCCCGGCGCGGGGCGCGGCCCTCGGGCCATTCGGTCAACGCGCGCGGCACGTGGAAGGGCAGGGTGTCGAAGGGGATGCGCGGATTGGCCGAGACGAAGCCCGCCACCGGCGGGATCAGCCCGTCGCGCAGCACCAGCGCCGTCTTGATGACGCTCGTCACCCCCGCCGCGGCGTCGAGATGGCCGACGTTGGCCTTCACCGAGCCGAGCGCCACGCTGCCCTGCGGCAGCGCGCCGAAGGCCGAGGCCAGCCCGCGCAGTTCCACCGGGTCGCCCAGCGGGGTGGCTGTGCCGTGGCACTCGACATAGCCGATCGCTTCCGGCCCGATGCCGGCGTCGCGCTGCGCCATGCCGATCACCGCCGCCTGACCCACCACCGAGGGCGCGGTGTAGGAGATCTTGTCGCGGCCGTCGTTGTTGATCCCGACGCCGCGGATCACCGCGTGGATGGTGTTGCCCTCGGCCAGCGCGTCTTCCAGCCGCTTCAGCACCACAACGCCCGCGCCATGGCCGAAGACGGTGCCGTCGGCCTCGGCGTCGAACGGGCAGCAGGCGCCCTGCGCCGAGACCATGCCGCCCTCGGTGGCGGTGTAGCCGCGCTTCTGCGGGAAGGTGATCGACACGCCGCCGGCCAGCGCCATGTCGGCCTGGCCCGCGCGCAGCGCCTGCACCGCCTGGGCGATGGCGACGAGCGAGGTGGAACAGGCGGTGCTGACGGTCATCGCCGGCCCGTGCAGATCCAGCTTGAAGGCGACGCGGGTCGCCAGCGTGTCGGCGATGTTGCCCAGCACTTCGGCGAAGCGCTCGACCTGATAGCCGCTGGCGATGGATTCGGCGGCGGCGCGGTCCTGCAGG
This sequence comes from Cereibacter changlensis JA139, assembly GCF_003034985.1. Classification (GTDB taxonomy): domain Bacteria; phylum Pseudomonadota; class Alphaproteobacteria; order Rhodobacterales; family Rhodobacteraceae; genus Cereibacter; species Cereibacter changlensis. The sequence continues at coordinate 6,852 of NZ_PZKG01000151.1, read as the reverse complement.
ATGTTGTTGAGCAGGTAGGTGCTGAAGGACGAGCCGGCGAAGACGCCGACCGCCCCGGGATGCCGCGCCGGATCGGTGCCGGAGTCCTCCAGCGCCTCGACGCAGAGCTCGAGGAAGACCCGCGCCTGCGGATCGGTCGCGGCGGCCTCGCGCGGATACATGTCGAAGTAGCGCGCGTCGAACAGCTCGACCCCGTCGAGCCCGGGCCGCACCGGCACGAAATTCCGCTCGGCGCGCTGCTGCGGGGTGAAGGCGTCCTCCAGCTCCGCATCGGCGAAGCGGCGGAACTGGCTGGCGCCGGCCTTCACCTGGCTCCAGAGCTCTGCCACCGACCCGGCGCCGGGGAAGCGGCCCGCCATGCCGACGATGGCGATGGCGCCGCTTCCGGCGCCGCGCCGCGCCTCCGGGGCGGGCGAGGCCCCGGCGGCAGCCAGTGCGCCCAGCCGGTCGGCGAGATCGCCAAGGCGCGGGGTCTCGAACAGGATGGTGATGTCGAAGCTGCGCCCCAGCGCGGCCTCCAGCAGCGCGTGGACCTCGATCAGCTGCAGCGAGCTGCCGCCCATGTCGAAGAAGGTCCGGTCGGGCGGGATGGGCCCGCATCCGAGCACGCCGTCCCAGATCGAGGCGATCCGCTCGCGCAGGGCGGCGCCGGCCCGTTGCGCCTCGGCGCGCGGGGCGGGCGCCTCGACCGAGGCGACCAGTGCCTTGCGGTCGACCTTGTTGGCGGCGGTCAGCGGTAGCTCCGGCAGCACCCGGATCAGCCCGGGCAGCATCGCCAGCGGCAGCGTCCGCGCCATGCCCTCGCGGATCGCCCGTCCGGCCTCGTCCTCGCTCAGCGCCACACCCTCGGCCAGGGTGACGAAACCGGCGATGCGGCGGTCGCCATTGGCGGCGGTGACCACGTCCACCGCGCCATCGGCCACCTGCGGCTGCTGGCGCAGCACATGTTCCACCTCGTCCAGTTCGATCCGCCGGCCGCCCAGCTTCACCTGCCGGTCGACCCGGCCGAGGAAACAGATCGCCCCGTCCTCGCGCCGCCGCACCAGATCGCCGGTCAGGTAGAGCCGCCCGGTCCGGCCGGGGCGGGGATCGGCGATGAAGCGCTCGGCGGTCTGCTCGGGCTTGCCGCGATAGCCCAGGGCAATACCCGGCCCGCCAAGCACCAGCTGCCCGGCCTCGCCATCCGGAAGCTCCTGCAGCGCCTCGTCCAGCACCAGCACCTCGTCATGGGCGGCGGCCCGGCCGATCGGCAGCGGCGAGCCGTCCAAGTCGGCCTCGGTCACGCGGTGCAGCGTGGCGATCACGGTGTTCTCGGTCGGGCCATAGGCGTTCACCAGCCGGAGCTGCGGCGCGGCCTGCACCAGCTTGCCGGCGAGCCGCGGCTGCATCACATCGCCGCCCACCACCAGAAGCCGCAAGCCTTGCAGAGCCTCGGGGCAGCGGTCCGCCATCAGGTGGAAGATCCCGGTGTAGAACACCGCCGCCGTGATGTCCTGCCGCGTCAGGCTGTCCGCGAGCAGGTCGATGGACGGCTTCGGCGCTTCGAGCACGACGAGCGCCGCGCCGTTCAGCAGCGCGCCCCAGATCTCGAGCCCCGAGCCGTCGCAGGCGAAGGTCGAGCTGTGCAGCATCCGGTCATCGGGCAGAAGCTGGCACTCCGGCTGCTGCAGCGCCATCCGGGTCACGCCGCGCTGCGGGATCTCCACCCCCTTCGGCCGCCCGGAGGAGCCGGAGGTGAACATCACATAGGCGAGCGACCCGCCGTCGCGCTTGGGCCAGCCGCGTTCGGTCTCGGTCTCTGGCTCCGCATCGGTGATGGCCAGCACCGGCCGATCGCCGGCAAGGCTGCGCGCCAGCTCGGCCGTGTCCTCGGCGTGCAGCAGCAGCGCCGGACCGGCGTCGGCGACCATGTAGTCGAGCTGTTCCAACGCATAGGTCGGGTCGAGCGGCATGTAAGCCCCGCCGGCGCGCAGGATCGCCAGCAGCGCCACAACCGCCTCGGTGCTGCGGGCCGCGACGATCCCCACCACCTCGCCGGGACGCAGCCCGGCGTCGAGCAGCCGAGCCGCCAGAGCGTCGGTGCGGCGGGCGAGCGTGGTATAGCTGAGGCTCAGCCGGTCCGATACCAGCGCCGGGGCGTCCGGACGGGCGCGCGCGACACTGTGGAAGATGTCCGCCAAAGCGAGGGCCGGGTCGAAATCGGGCGCAACGGGATCGGCCGCAGTCGAAATGCTTCTGCTCATTACACATGCTTTCAAATAGGAGGCGATAAATAACCGCTCCTCTACTCTTAAAAGGTGTATGTCATTTCCGTAAATATCAGCCGCCGCGAGCTGCGTCACGGTGGCCGTTGTCGTCGCAGATCGGCCGGAACATTGTCAGCCGATGCTGTGTAATGCGCGCCACCGGGCGAAAAAAGTCAATGCACTCGGAATGTCGGTATCTTGTTTTCTGATTTGCGGGGCGGGCGGAGGATTGAAAAACCGTGTCTTTACATATGGGTCGCGGATGTTGCCTTATTTGAGGCGATAATTTCAAAGGATCCAGAATTGCACCGTCCGGTTGTTGGCCAAAACGGCCAACATCCTCAGGATGACAGGTCGATCAGCGCCATGCCGCGACTCTCGCTGCGGCCGAGTCCCGGGTGGGTCGTGATTCGGTGCGACAGCTGCGGGATCGACCAGTGGTCGGCGGTCCGGTAGCCCAGCACCGCCAGCTCGGCCTCGAAGCCGGCGCGGTTGCGGATGCGGTAGGGCACCCGCGCCGGGCCGATGCGTTCCAGCGTCACCACCTCGGGCCCGTTGCGCATCGCCACCTTGTTGAGCAGGATCGCCCCCGGCCGGCCCGGCAGCTGCCGCAAAAGCTCCGGGAAGGGCCGGTCGAGATACTGCAGCAGACCCGAGGCGAGCAGCACGTCGGGGCGGGGGCAGCCGACGAGGCTTTCGCGGAAACTGACCTGCGGCGGCACCCGGCCCGCGGCCTGCAACGCCTTGCCGCGCGACACCACGGCGGGAAGGTCCTGGATGATCCAGGACACGTCGGAGAGGTCCAGCAGCCGAGCGAAGGCGGTCGGCTTGGTCGCCAGATGCCCGCCGACATCCAGCACCACCGCCCCCGGCTTCAGCAGCCGGTCGAGCCAGAACAGCACCGGATAGTCCCAGAGATGCACCTGGGTCATCGCTTCCAGCGAGACGTCGACGGCGGCGTCATGGTCGTAGCCGGCCAGCCGCGAGGGCGGCACGGCGGCCAGCGCCTCGGCCACGCTGGCATAGGCGCCGGCGAAGCGGGGCGGGCGGGGGCCATATTGGCTCAGCCGGCCCAGCCCGGTGCGCAGCGGCAGCGAGGCCCGGGCGAGGCTGCGGCGGGCGAGGGAGGTCAGCGCGGTCATGACGCGGCCCTCACCCGCCGGACGAGCGATCCGGCGATCCGGCGGCTGGCGGCGGGGTAGCAGAGCGCGAGCCCCGCGACATAGACCAACAGGACGACCAGCGTGCTCAGCACGATCCGCGGCAGCGGCGGGGCCTGCGCCAGCAGGGGGTCGGCCTTCAGGATGACCAGAAGCAGCGTCGCCACGGAGAGGGGCGGCACGGCCGGGAGACTGGCTTGCAGGATCGTCCGCCAGCACAGCCCGGCATGGCGCTGCTGCAGCCAGATGCTTGTCGCCAGCGCGACCAGCGCCGCCAGCCCCTGGCCCACCGCCACGGCGATCATGCCAAAGGGCGCGGTGACGAGGGCGAGGGCGATGGCGACCAGCGCGTTCGTCAGCGAGACCAGCGGCATCTGCCGCACCTGGCCCGCCATCGAGAGCAGCGGCTCGGTGGCGTAGGTCGGCAGGAACAGGCATTGCGACAGCGCCAGCAGCACGACCACCGGGACGGCGGGCAGCCAGTCGGGGCCCAGCAGCCCGAGCACCAGCGCGTCCGCCTCCACCGCGATCCAGAGGAACACCGGCACGGCCAGCACCAGCAGCGCCGGGAAGAAGATCCGCGCCTCCTCCTGGAAGCCGCGGATCGTGCCGCCGTTCAGCCGCCTCGCGTTGCGGAACACGGTCCAGGCCAGCATCCGCCCGGTCTCTCCCAGCACTTCGGCGAAGGCCCCGACCAGCCGCTGCGCGAGGCGGAAATAGCCGACGCTGGCCGGCCCGAGGAAGCCGCCGATGACGAAGGTCGCGGCATAGACCCGCAGGCAGGAGATCATCCGCGAGCTGAGGATATGGCCGGAGAACTGCACGAGTTGCACCAGCGTCGCCCGCTCCATCCCGAGGCGTGGCCTGACCCGGGTGACCCCGGCGGCGACCGTCACCTGCACCGTCTGCTGCGCCAGCCGGCCATAGGCGAGGGCGAAGATGCCGTGCCCCTGCCGCAGCGACCAGAGCGAGACGGCGAAACCCGCGGTCTCGCCCAGCATCATGACGAGCGCCGAGGCCGAGAGCTTGTCCTGATGCACCATCAGCCCGTTCTGCACGGCGGCGACGGTGGTCAGCAGGATCCAGAGGCTGAACAACAGCCCGAGCCGCGCCGCATCCTCGTTGCCGGTGAGCGCGGGCACGGCGAGCGAGGTCGCCGCCCCCAGCCCCGCCACCGCGATGCCGGAGAGGATGGCGATCAGCAGCACCTGTCCCGGCACCTCGGCCGCGCCCTGCCAGTTCATCACGAACTCGGCCCAGCCCGCCTCGGAGAAGCGCAGCGCGATGATGGCGATGGCCGAGACCAAGGCGAAGACGCCGAATTGCGCCGGCCCCATGATGCGGGCGGCGAGCAGGAAGATGGCGAGCTGGGCCGCCTGTGAAAAGACGCGCGACAGGGTGGTGAGCACCCCTGCCTTCATGACGCTGGCGCGTTGCGCGGGGCGCAACTCCTCGGTGCCTGACTTGACCTTCACAATGAATACTCCGGCGGCATGGCCGCAATGGGAATGACGAATCGAAAATTTCTGCGGTTGATGGTCTGCGAGGATGCTGATCCTGTCTACACACCGGAAAGCATGCTATACTCGGACGAGTTTAAGGCGCAGCGTGTCCCTGTGATTGTTTATCCCATTTCCATACTCGTATTGTTTCTCTGGATCGCACTAAGCCTGCGACGGCTCGACAATGGTCTGGTGCTGGCCATTGCGCTGGTGCCCTTCGGAATGTTGGCGGCGGTGACCCTGCCGGCCATCGGCGGAATGTCGATCCTCGCCTGCAGTCTGGTCGCCGCGCTGACCGTGGGGGGCGCCACGCTGCGGCTGCTGTTCGACCCGAGGCGGGGGCCGATCGCGCTGCCGGCCCCGACCATCGCCTTCGGGATCTTCGCGCTCTACGCGCTCTTCTCCGCCACCGTGCTGGTGCGGCTGTTCGCCGGGCAGTTCCAGGTCTTCTCGCTGTCGCGCACGGTGCAGGGGGCGCGGATCGACACCGCCTTCGCCAGCGTGCTGGTGCCGCTGAGCCCTGGCGGGTCGAACCTGTCGCAGAGCTTCTACATCCTGCTGGCCTTCACCGTCTTCGTCGCCTTCGGCCACAGCCTGCGGCGCCGCGGCCTGACGCTCGCGGACACGGCGATGCGGCTGGCGGCTTCGGTGAACCTGCTGCTCGCCGCGATGGACCTCGCCGGGCTGGATGCGGTGCTGGCCACGGTCCGCACAGCCTCCTACACGCTGGCCAACGAGCAGACGATGGGCGGTTTCGCCCGGGTGATCGGCGGCTTTTCCGAGCCTTCCTCCTTCGGCGCGACCTCTGCCGCCTTCTTCGCCTGGTTCGTCATGGCCTTCCGCAGCAGCCGGCGCTGGTCCGACCTCACGCTGGCGCTGCTGAGCCTGCTCTGCACCGTGGCCTCCTTCTCGGCCACCGGGCTCTTCGCCGCCGGGGTCGTGTCGCTCTGGGTCGCCGGCATCGCCGCCCTCGGGCTCCTGCGGCCGACCTCCGGCAAGGCGATGAGCCGCAGCCTGATCGCCGCCGGCATCCTGCTCTGCGGCCTCTGCCTGCTTCTCGTCCTCACCCCGCTGCCGGACCTGCTGCAGGATCTGTTCCGCCGCATCTTCCTGGAAAAATCCGGCAGCATGTCGGGGCTGGAGCGCAAGGCCTGGGCGGTTTCGGGGCTGAATGCCTTCTGGCAGACCTGGGGGCTCGGGGCCGGGGCGGGGTCGCTGCGCTCGAACGGGCTGGCTCCGGTGCTGTTGGGCAGCGTCGGCGTGCCGGGGACGCTGGCCTTTGTCACCTTCCTCTGGCTCACCCTCGGCCGGACGCGGCCGGCCGGCCGGGCCGGGGCGATCTATCGCAGCGCGCAGGCGGCGGCGCTGGCGCAGCTTTGCTCCGCGGGGATCAGCGGCACGGTGCCGGACCCGGGGTTGCTGCTGGTGCTCTGCTGCGCCGTCGGCGCCGCCGCGCGCGAGGCCGCCCCGCCGCTCCGGCCCCTGCCTGCCGGGCCGGGCGCCCGCAACCTGCGGCTGCCCGAGCCCGCCCCCAGCTGCGACGAAATGCTGCAGCCGTCGCGAATCTCTTGCCCGGAATCGAACCTCCGCCCAAGCTGATCCTTGGTGTGATTCGGCGTTTCTCAGGGAGACCACTTCGGTGGTGCCGCCTCATGAGTATGCACGACGACTTCGCGACCACGCCGCTTTCCGACCTGATCCCGGCTTCCGACCTGCACTTTCCCAGCCGGTCGGGCCTGTCCGCGGCCATCGGCATCCTCTTCGACCGGGGCCTCGCGCTGCTGGCGCTGATCGCGCTGTTGCCGCTCTTCCTCATGACGATGGCGCTGATCGGCCTCATGGAGGGCTGGCCGCTGTTCTACGCCCAGACCCGGGTCGGGAAGGGCGGTCGGTCGTTCCGCTGCTACAAGTTCCGCACCATGGCGCGGGATGCGGATGCCCGGC
>NZ_PZKG01000150.1 GCF_003034985.1 Cereibacter changlensis JA139 | reverse complement strand
GCCAGCCAGCGCCCGGCGCGGTCCAGCGCCGGGTCGATCAGTCGTCGCGCCACACCGTCGAGCATCGCCGCCTCCTGCCGCTGCCTGCCGCGGCTTCCCGTCGCAGGTCTGGCCGATGCCGCGGCCCGGTGCAAGCCGCGCGCCGCATTCATGTCAAAGCCTCACCATTCGGTCAGCGGCGGAGTTTGCCGTTGCCGCCCCCCGCCGCCGCCGCTTAAGCCTTGGGCTGCGGTCGCGCGGACCGCGGACCGGAGGATTCAGATGAAGACAGGCCTTCTCGCCACAGTCGCCGCCCTGCTGCTGGGCACTGCCGCCCCCGCCCAGAGCCCCGATCCCAGTTGGCAGGCGGTGCTCGATGCGGCGGAGGGCCAGACCGTCTACTGGCACGCCTGGGGCGGTGACCCGAAGATCAACGCCTTCATCGACTGGGTCGGCGAACAGGCGATGGCGCGGCACGGGGTGACGCTGGAGCAGGTGAAGCTCTCCGACACCTCCGAAGCGGTGGCCCGGGTGCTGGGCGAGCAGCAGGCCGGGCGGACGACCGGCGGCGCGGTCGACCTCATCTGGATCAACGGCGAGAACTTCCTGGCGATGAAGCGGCAGGGGCTGCTGTCGGGCCCCTTCGCCGAGGCGCTGCCGAACTGGCCGCTGGTCGATGTGGCCGGCAAGCCCGCCGTCGTCACCGATTTCACCGAGCCGACCGAGGGCCGCGAGAGCCCCTGGGCCATGGCGCAGCTGGTCTTCGAATATGACAGCGCCCGCCTGCCGGAGCCGCCGCGCGACGCCGCGGCGCTGCTCGACTGGATCAAGGCCAACCCGGGGCGCTTCACCTATCCGCAGCCGCCGGACTATCTCGGCGCGACCTTCCTCAAGCAGGTGCTGCATGACACCATGGCCGACCCGGCGCTGCTGCAGCAGCCGGTCGATCCCGAAACCTATGCCGAGGTGACGGCGCCGCTCTGGGCCTGGCTCGACGCCGCGACACCGCATCTCTGGCGCGAGGGCCGGGCCTATCCGCAGAACGAGCCGGCGCTGGGGCAACTGCTGGCCGATGGCGAGACGCTGATCTCCTTCGCGCTGAATCCGGGCCGGGCCTCGGCGGTGATCGCCGCGGGCGAACTGCCCGAGACGGTTCGGACCTTCGTGTTCGTGGGCGGCACCATCGGCAATGCGAGCTTCGTCGCCATCCCGTTCAATGCGGCGCATGAGGCGGGGGCCAAGGTGGTGGCCAACCTGCTCCTCGACCCCGAGGTGCAGGCCCGGGCGCAGGACCCGGCGGTGCTGGGCTTCCAGACGGTGCTCGACGTGGCAGCCCTACCCGAGGCCGACCGCGCCCGTTTCGACGCGCTGGAGCTGGGGGCAGCCACCCTGCCGCCCGCGGAACTGGGCGAGGCGCTGCTGGAACCGCATGCCAGCTGGATGGAGGCGGTGACCGAGGACTGGCTGCGCCGCTACGGGGTGGCGCAGTGACCCAAGGCCGGGGCGGCTGGCTCAGGCTCGCCCCCCCGGCTCACGCTGTTGCTGATGGTGGGGCCGGTGCTGGCCGGACTGGCCGGCACGCTGGCGCCGGCCTTCGGGCTGATGCGCGGCGGGCCGGATCTGGAGGCTTTCCGGGCGCTGGCCGGCTGGCCCGGGCTCGGCGCCTCGGTGCGGCTGTCGCTCGGCACCGGGCTGGCGGCGACCGCGCTGGCGCTGGCGATCACGCTGATGATCGTGGCGCTCTTGCAGGGCACCAGCGCTTTCCGCCTGCTGCTGCGGCTGCTGTCGCCGCTCCTGTCGGTGCCGCATGCCGCGGTGGCGCTGGGGCTGGCCTTCCTGCTGTCGCCCTCGGGTTGGCTGGCGCGACTGGTCGCGCCGCTGGCGGGCTGGACCGCGCCGCCCGATCTCCTGACGCTGAACGATCCCGCCGGGCTGGCGCTAACCGCGGGGCTGGTGGTGAAGGAGGTGCCCTTCCTCCTGCTGATGATGCTGGCCGCCCTGCCGCAGACCGATGCGCCACGGCGGATGATGGTGGCGGCGAGCCTCGGCTATGGCCGTGGGCTCGGCTTCGTCCATGCGGTGCTGCCGGCGCTCTACCGGCAGATCCGGCTGCCGGTCTATGCCGTGCTGGCCTATTCGATGACGGCGGTGGAGATGGCGATGATCCTGGGGCCGACCCGGCCGGCGACGCTGGCGGTGCAGATCACCGCCTGGATGATGGACCCGGCGCTGGCCGAGCGCGGCCGGGCCGCGGCGGCGGCGCTGCTGCAGCTGGGGCAGGTGGCCGGCGCACTGCTGGGCTGGCGGCTGATGGAGATCGCGGCGAAGCGCGCGCTGGCGCGGCTGGCGCTGACCGGGCGGCGCGGCGCGCGGCTCGATGCGCCGTTGCGGCCGCTGGCGGGGATGCTGGCGCTTCTGGCGGTGGCGGCGGTGGCGCTGGGGCTGGCTGGCCTCGGGGTCTGGTCGGTGGCGGGGCTCTGGCAATTCCCGGACCTCGCGCCCGAAACCCTAACGACGAAGACCTGGAGCCGCGCCGCGCCCGGCCTTGCCGAGGCCTCGGCCATGACGCTGGGATTGGCGCTGCTGGCCGTGGCGGTCGCCCTCGGGCTGACCCTTGCCTGCCTCGAGGCCGAGGCGCGGCACGGGTTGCGCCCGACGACGCGGGCGCTCTGGCTGCTCTACCTGCCGCTGATCGTGCCGCAGATCGCCTTCCTGCCGGGGTTGCAGGGGCTGGCGCTGCTGACCGGGGCCGAGGGCACGCCGCTGGCGGTCGCCGCCGCGCATGTTGTCTTCGTGCTGCCCTATGTCTTCCTGTCGCTCGCCCCCTCGTTCCGCGCCTGGGACGGGCGCATCGCCATCGCCGGCGCGGCGCTGGGGGCCGGAGAGAACCGGATCTTCTGGCGGCTGCGCCTGCCGATGCTGCTGCGCCCGGTGCTGACCGCGGCGGCGGTCGGGATGGCGGTGAGCATCGGGCAATACCTGCCGACGCTGCTGATCGGCGGCGGGCGGGTGGTGACGCTGACCACCGAGGCGGTGGCGCTGTCCTCCGGCGGCAACCGGCGGATCATCGGCGCCTACGCCATCCTGCAGATGGCCCTGCCCGCGCTGGCCTTCGCCGCGGCGCTCGGCCTGCCGGCGCTGGCCTTCCGCCACCGCCGCGGGATGGCCGTGACATGAAGGGGCTGCATCTCGACCGGCTGCGGATCAGCCGCGGCGCCGAGACGCTGGTCTCGCTCGACCTGCTGGTGGCGCCCGGCGAGGTGCTGACGGTGATGGGGCCCTCGGGTTCCGGCAAGTCGACCGCGCTGGCGGCGATCATCGGCACGCTGGCCCCGCCCTTCCGGCTGGAGGGCCGGATCTGGCTGGACGGCGTCGAGGTGACGCCCCTGCCGACCCGGGCGCGGCGGATCGGGCTGCTGTTCCAGGACGACGTGCTCTTCCCGCATCTGTCGGTCGGCGGCAACCTCGGCTTCGCCCTGCCGCCCGGGCTGCGCGGCGCCGCCCGCCGCGCCCGGATCGCGGCGGCGCTGGAGCAGGCCGGCCTGCCCGGCTTCGCCGACCGCGACCCGGCGACGCTGTCGGGCGGCCAGCGCGCCCGTGTCGCCCTGTTCCGCACCCTGCTGGCCGAGCCCTGCGCGCTCTTGCTGGACGAGCCCTTCTCGCGGCTCGACGCCGACCTGCGCGAACAGATCCGCAGCTTCGTGCTGGACCGCGCCCGCGACCGCGGCCTGCCGGTGATCCTCGTCACCCATGACGCCGAGGACGCCCGCGCCGCCGGCGGGAGCGTCATCTCGCCGATGGGCCTGCCGCTCTGACCACGGGCTTTGGCAAGGGCCGGGGCGGGGCGTATCGTCGGGCTCCCCGCCCTTTCCGGAGTTCTCACCATGATCCGCGCCATCGCCCTGCTTGCCGCGCTGCTGCTGCACCCCGGCGAGGCCCCGGCACAGAGGGCCGCCTGCGGCCAGACCCCGGCCGCCGTGGCCCGCGACCTGGCGCGGCAGGTGAACGCGCAGCGCGCGGCGCAGGGTCTGTCCGCCGTCGCCGCCTCGCCCCGGCTCGACGCGGTGGCGCAGGCCCATGCCTGCGACATGGCCCGGCGCGGGCGGATGGGTCATGACGGCTCCGACGGCTCGAACCTTGGCCAGAGGCTCGCACGCGGCGGCTACCGCTTCGGCCTCGTCGCCGAGAACATCGCCCATGGCTTCGACAGCGTCGCGGCGGTCACGGAAAGCTGGATGCAATCCCCCGGCCACCGCGCCAATATCCTCAGGCCCGCCGCCACCGATCTCGGCGTCGGGGTCGCTCAGCCGGCGGGAGGACGCCCCTACTGGGTGCTGCTGCTGGCCGCCCCGCTCTGAGCCTCAGCGCGCCAGCACCAGCTCGGCCTTCAGCCCGCCCAGCCGGTCGCTGTCGCCAAGCCTGAGCGAGCCGCCATGGCTGCGGGCGATGTCCATCGCGATCGACAGGCCCAGCCCGACGCCGCCGCCCTTGTTGGGGTTGCGCGAGCGGTCCAGCCGGGTGAAGGGATGGATCGCCTCGTCGCGCTGCTGCTTCGGGATGCCCGGCCCGTCATCCTCCACCGTGATCCGCACCGCCCGCTCGGTGACGTTCACGCTCACCTCGGCCCGACTGCCGTAGCGCACCGCGTTGCCGATCAGGTTCTCCAGCGCCCGAGTCACCGCCGCCGGGCGCAGCCGCATCACCGCCGCGCCCTCGGCCTCGTGCAGCGTCACCGCCTGACCGCTGCGCTGGCCGTTCTCCACCACCCGCCGCACCAGCGCCACCGGGTCGACATCCTCCGCCGCATCCACCGCGTCGCCACGGCTGAAGGCGAGGAATTCGTCGACCAGCCGCTCCATGTCGCCGACGTCACGCAGCAGGTCCTCGGCCTCCTCCGGATCGGACAGCATCGACAGCCCCAGCTTCAGCCGGGTCAGCGGCGTACGCAGGTCGTGGCTGACGCCCGAAAGCATCAGCGTGCGCTGCTCGATCTGCCGCTCGATCCGCGCCCGCATGTCGAGAAAGGCGCTTCCCGCCGCCCGCACCTCCTGCGCCCCGCGCGGCCGGTAGGGAATGTGCCGGCCCTTGCCGAAGGCCTCGGCGGCGTCTGCCAGCCGCTTGATCGGCCTGAGCTGGTTCGACAGGAAGAGATAGGCGATCAGCGTCATCAGGATCGAGGTGAAGATCATCAGCACCAGGAGCTGATGCGGGTTCGAAGCGCTGACCCGCCGCCGGTCCACCTCGACCGAGAGCGGCTCGGGCTCGGTGGCGAACAGCAGCCGCACCTTGTCGCCATCGCTCTGCAGATCCACCGCGCGCAGCGTCTCGAGCCCCCCGCGCAGCGTCCGCGCCACCTCGGCTCCCGACAGATCCCAACGGTCGCGCCGGTCGCCCTCCACCTGCCAGTCGGCAGGCATCGTCACCTTGAGCTCCAGCGCCGCGCCGATCTCCTCCGCCACCGCCCGCGCCGCAGCCGGGTCGGGCGCCTCGGCGACCTCGTCGAGCAGGTGACTCAGCTCGATCTCCAGTCCGCGCGACATCTGCCGGGTCACGCCTTCGAAATGGCGCTGGATGAAGCCGACGGATATGACAAGCTGGATCGTGACGATCGGCACGATCAGGATCAGCGCGGCGCGGCCATAGAGGCTGCGGGGAACGAGTGTCTTGAACGGCCATATCATCGGGCGAGCCTAGCCGCCCCATCGACGCGAGGAAAGAGCGATGCAGGACGACCTCTCGACCGAGCCCGGCGCCTGCTGCTGGCTGGAGCCGCAGCTGCGCCGCGTTCTGGCGCCGAACCCCTCGCCGATGACGCATCGCGGCACCAACAGCTATATCGTCGGCGAGGGCAGCGTGGCGCTGATCGACCCCGGCCCCGCCCTGCCCGGGCATCACGCGGCGCTGCTGGCGGCGCTGCGCCCCGGCGAACGGATCAGCCACATCCTCGTGACCCACGCCCATCTCGACCACAGCCCGCTCGCGGCCCCGCTGGCCGAGGTCACCGGCGCCGAGCTCCTGGCCTTCGGCCCCGCCGCCCGCAGCCCGGCGATGCAGGCCCTGGCCGAGGCGGAGCCGGGCGGCGGCGAGGGCATCGACCACGGCTTCGCCCCGCAGCGCCGGCTGGCCGATGGCGAGAGCGTCTCCGGCCCCGGCTGGACCCTCACCGCGCTGCACACCCCGGGCCATCTCGGCGACCACCTGTGCTTCGGCTTCGGAGACGCCTGCTTCTCCGGCGACCACGTGATGGGCTGGTCCTCCTCGCTGGTCTCGCCGCCCGACGGCGACATGACCGCCTACCGCGCCTCGCTGGACCGGCTGGGCGCGACGCCTTGGCGCGTGCTCTTCCCCGGCCACGGCGCGCCGGTCGCCGACCCCGCCACCCGCATCGCCTGGCTCGCCGCCCACCGGCGCGACCGCGAGCGGTTGATTCTGGACGCCCTCGCCCACGGCCCAGCCGACCTCGCTTCCCTGGCCGCCACCGTCTACGCCGAAACCCCCGCAGCCCTCCTCCCTGCCGCCCGCCGCAACCTGCTGGCGCATCTCGTCGATCTCGCGGAACGCAACAGGATAAGGGCCGATCCGCGCCTCTCGGCGACGGCCCGTTTCCACCTCGCCTGAGCCCGCGAAAGAGTTCAGATTTTCTTCACATCGGCTCTGGACGCCCCCGAAACAGATTGCTATGTAGCCCCCGTGTTCCGGCGTAGCTCAGCGGTAGAGCAGTTGACTGTTAATCAATTGGTCGTAGGTTCGATCCCTACCGCCGGAGCCAAAATCCTCACGGATTCAGCTACATGAGAGAAGACCGCGCGAGCGGGCTTTTTTTGTTTTGGGCTGGCGAACAGGCTGCGCCATGCCGCCGCACGGAGCTTCAGCCCACCGTTCGCGTCCGACTCCTTCGCGAAGAGGCGATGCACGGCCTTTGGCGGTCCTGCCCCCGAAGTCGCCAGAGGCGGCCTGCTGCAAGGGCTTCGTGATCAGGGAGTGCGACCGCTATCGACTTTCCCTTGAAGGCGCGACCTGCGGCGCGCTTATCATCCTGGCGTCAGCTATGGGGCCCCTCCCATGGAGGTGGGTCGAGGTGATACGGAGCGCAACGCCCCCGGCTGTCGGGCAGCCCATCCTACGGATGGGTCGGGCAGCCCCCCCCGGTGGAGCAGGGTCCTCGCTCAACCACAGTCTGCGTCCGACATCGCCGCATAAGGCGCAGTCATCGGAAGCCATGGCGCAAGGGAGGGCGGGCGCGCCTTCGCCCCACCCTCCCCCAGCACCTCACTCGGCCAGCGCCGCCTGCGCCTCGGCGTTGCCCATCGCTGCGGCTTCGGTCAGCAGCGCGCGGGCGCGGGTGGCCTCTTTCGCGGCGATCATCCCGGCCAGCGCCACCAGGGCGAAGCCGTTCTTCTGCACCGCCGCCTGTTCGAACAGCACCGTCGCGTCGGCCGCGCTCGCGGGGACGCCGAGGCCGTCGCGATAGATCTCGCCGAGGCGCAGCAGCGCCCAGGCGTTGTTCTGCTCGGCGGCGCGCTCCAGGTAGAACTTCGCGCGGGTCAGGTCGCGCGGGATCGCCTGGCCCTGCAGATAGGCGTCGCCCAGCTCGTAATTCGCCCAGATGTTGCCCTTCATCGCCGCGGCGTCGAGCAGCGTCACCGCGCGGCTCGGCTGCGGGGCCACGCCGTCGCCTTTCATCAGCATCAGGCCCAGCTTGTACTGCGCCCAGAGGTTGTCCTGATCGGCGGCCTTGCCATAGAGCTCGGCGGCGCGGGCGCGGTCCTGCGCCACGCCCCTGCCCTCGTAGAGCATCTCGGCGGCGTTGTACTGGCCCCAGACCGCGCCGCCCTCGGCAGCGGAGAGATACAGCGCGAAGGCCTCGTCGAGCGACGCGGCATCGCCGGACTTCACCAGGTCGTCGGCGGCGGCGACGGCCTTGAGCGGGGAAAGCTGGGCTGCGGCCGCGAAGGGCGTGGCGGCCAGCGCAAGCGACATGAGCGCGATGGTGAGCGGATGTTTCATCGGTCCTCCTCGGACGGCTGTGACTGGGCGGCGCGGCAGAGCGGTCTCTGCCTTTCGCCAAGGGAAAGGGCGGTGACGGGCATCGGATAGGCGGTGGCGAGCACGGGCAGCGCGGCAGCGGCGGGCATCGGCCGGGCGAGGCCTTGAAACAGGCGCCCCGCGCTCTGGCCGAGGCTGAGACCGAGATCGGCGAAGCCCGCGCCGAGCCCGACGAAGCGCCACAGACCGTAGCTGTAGAGCAGGATGTTGATCAGCGGGATCGCCACGCCGAGCGGCTTGTCGGCGCCGATACCCAGGAGGACATAGGCCAGCATCAGCCCGAGGATCCCGAGGTTGAAGACGAAGGCATAGGGCGGGACCACGGTGCGGCTCGCCACCTTCGGCGTGCGCGAGAACTTGCGCCGCGGCCCGCCCGCCATCTGCCAGATCGAGGCCAGAACGCCGGCGAGGTTCACCGGCAGCAACATCAGGTTCAGCGC
>NZ_PZKG01000149.1 GCF_003034985.1 Cereibacter changlensis JA139 | reverse complement strand
GGCCCCCGAGCGGGCGCGCAGCCTGCTGTTGCGGCTCGCGGATGACACGCCCGCGGTCTGGCTGGCCGAGGCCGCCGACGCGCCCGCCGCGCTGGACGATGCGGCCCTGATCCGGGTGGGATGGCGGCAGGTCTCCTTCGCCTATGCGGCCAGCGTCACCCGCGAGGTCAGGCCATGACCCTCGACCGGCGCAGCTTTCTGGCGGCAACCCTCGCCTTGCCCTTCGCCACGCAGGCGAAGGCGGAGGCGCCCCTGCGGATCGGCGTGACCCTGCATCCCTACTATTCCTGGGTGGCGCAGATCCTCGGGCAGGCCGGCGCGCCGGTCCCTCTGGTGCCCGAAGGCTTCAATCCCCATGCCTACGAGCCCCGGGCTGAGGACATCCGCCGGCTCGGCGCGCTGGATGCGGTTGTGCTGAACGGCATCGGCCATGACGATTTCGCCGACCGGATGATCGCCGCCTCGGAGCAGCCGGACGTGCCGGTGATCGAGGCCAACCGCAATGTGCCGCTGCTGCCCGCGGTCGGCAGTTTCGCCCGGGGTCTGGGCAGCTCGGTCGACGGGCGGGTGGTGAATTCGCACACCTTCCTCTCGATCGCCGGGGCCATCTCGCAGGTGCAGACCATCGCGCGCGAGCTGGGCCGTCTGCGCCCGGCCGAGGCCCCGCTGCTGGCCGAGAATGCCCGCGCCTACACCCGCCGCCTGCGCGGGCTGCGCGCCGAGGCGCTGGCGCAGGTGGTCGAGGCGCCCTCGCCCGATTTCCGCGTCGCCACGATCCACGGGGCCTATGACTATCTCTTGCGGGAATTCGGACTGGAGGTCAGCGCCGTGGTCGAACCCGCGCATGGGATCGAGCCGTCGCCGTCGCAGCTGGCCCGCACCATCGAGAAGATCCGGGAGATGAACGTGACCGTCATCTTCTCGGAATCGAACTTCCCCTCCGCCTATGTGGAGACCATCGAGGCGGAGACCGGCGTCGCGCTCTATCCGCTGTCGCACATCATCCACGGGGCCTACACGCCCGAGAAATTCGAGGTCGAGATGGCGCAGAACCTGGCGACCGTCGTCCGCGCCATCCGCGAGGGGGGAAGGGCATGAGCCCACGGGGTCCGGGCATCGCCCTCGCGGGGGTCGGCCTGTCGCTGGGCGGCACGAAGGTGCTGGCCGATGTCTCGCTGGCGGTGCGTCCGGGCAGTATCCACGCCATTGTCGGCCCGAACGGCGGCGGCAAATCCTCGCTACTGCGCTGCCTTTTGGGGCAGATGCCGCATCGGGGCCGGATCGTCCTCGACTGGCCCGGCGAGGCGGGGCGGATCGCCTATGTCCCGCAGGCGCTGCAGTTCGACACCGGGCTGCCGATGACGGTGCGCGACTTCCTCGCCACGCTGTCCGGCGAGCGTCCGGCCTTCCTGCGTCCGCGTCCAGCGACACTGGCGCGGATCGAGGCGCAGCTGGAGCATATGGGGCTCGCCGGCAAGGCCGACCGGCGGATGGGTGCGCTGTCAGGCGGCGAGCGGCAGCGGGTGCTGCTGGCGCAGGCGCTGGACCCTGCGCCCGACCTCCTGATCCTCGACGAGCCGATGGCCGCACTGGACGAGGCCGGGGCCCGGATGATCGAAGCGGTGCTGCAGGAGCTGCGGGCGCAGGGCGTCACCGTTCTCTGGGTGGAGCACGATCTGGCCGCGGTGAGACGCCTTGCCGACCGGGTGACGGCGCTCAACCGCGGCGTCGTCTTCGAAGGCGAGGCGCGGAGCGTCCTGACGCCGGAACGGGTGCTCGACCTCCTGTCGCACCGGGCCGCCGCATGAGCTTCGAGAGTTTCCGCCTGTCGGTGCAGGCGCTGGCCGAGGCAGGCTGGCTGCCCTCGGCCCTGAGCTGGGGCTTTGCGGTGAATGCACTGCTGGCCGGGTTGATCGTCGGGCCGATGCTGGGCAGCCTCGGAACGCTGGTGGTGGTGCGCCGGCATGCCTTCTTCGCTGAGGCGGTGGGCCATGCCGCCCTGACCGGCGTCGCCATCGGGATCCTCGCGGGCGAGCCCTATACCGCGCCCTATGGCGCGCTGTTCGGCTATTGCCTGATCTTCGCCATCGGACTGGACTATCTGCGCGGGCGGACCGGGCTCTCGGCCGACACGCTGATCGGCGTGTTCCTGTCGATGTCGCTGGCGCTCGGGGCCTCGATCCTGCTGATCCTCGCCGGGCGGATCAACGTGCATATCCTCGAGAATGTGCTGTTCGGATCGATCCTGACCGTGAACGGCGTCGATCTGGCGTTGCTGGCTGCGGTGGGGCTGGTGGTCATCGCGCTGACGGCGGTTCTCTACAACCGGTTCATGCTGTCGAGCTTCCATCCGGCGCTGGCGCTGGTGCGCGGCCTGCCGGTGCGGCGGCTGGATTACCTGTTCGTCATGCTGATCACCGTGGTAACCGTCGCCTCGCTGAAGATCGTCGGTGCGGTGCTGGTCGGCGCGCTGCTGGTCATTCCGGCCGCCGCTGCGCGGATCGTCGCCCGGTCGCTCGCCGGGTTCTGGTGGCTGTCGATCGGCATCGCCACCTTCTCGACGCTGGCGGGCATCCTCTTGCCGATGCAGTTCGACCTGCCGGTGCCCTCGGGCGCGGCAATCATTCTGGTGGCGGGAAGCTGCTTCCTGATCTGCACGGCGCTGCGGGCGCTCGTGCCCGGGCTGAAGGGGAACGTGCTGTGAAATGTTTGATGCTGGCGGTGGCGATGGCCTCCCCCGCCAGGGCGGAGACGCTGCTGACCGCCCATCCCGCCGCGACGGCGCTGGCCCGTACCCTGACGGCCGGAACGGGGGTCGAAGTCACGGCGGTCGCGCCGGAGGGGCTGCCCGCCTCGCGCCTGCCGTCCTATCTCGGCGGCCGCGGCCGCGAGATGCTGGAGCGGGCCGCCGGTACCGCTGACGCAGTGCTGACCCTGCGGTCGCTGTGGCCGGCCGATCCGCTCTATCCGGCGGCGCGGCGCGCCAATATCCGCATCGTCGAACTCGATGCCGCCATGCCGCTCGACCGGCGGCTGCCCGGCATCGCCCTGCTTGACCCCGATCCTGCCGATCTGGCGCTCTATGCGATGCTGGGGCTCGAGCCGATGCCGCCCGCGGGCGAGGAGACCGCGCCCTGGCTTTCGCCCACCCGGCTGGGCGAGATGGGCGAGATCGCGGCGGCAGATCTGGAGCGGCTGAGCCCCGGTGACGCCCCTGCCATCCGCGCCAATCTGGCCCGGCTGAAGCAGGACCTGCGGCAGGTGAAGACCCGGGCGGATCTGGCGCTCGCCGATCTCGCCAATCCCGAGGTCGTCTCCTTCTCGCCACAGTTCGGCTATCTCCTGGCCGATCTCGGGCTCGAGTTGCGGGCCACGGTCATCGCCGCGCCGCGCGAATGGACCCCGGAGCGCGCGGGCCTGATGGCGCAATGGATGCAGGACGAGGGCATCATGACAGCCCTCGCGACCCGCGAGCTTCCCGAGCTGCTCATGCAGGCTCTGGACGCCGGGGGCCGCAGCGTGGTGATCCTCGACAGCTTGCCGGGCGATGATCTGGCCGCAGACATCGCCGGCAACATCGCCCGTCTGGCGCAGTAGGGGGACCGCGCCGGAGCGCGGCCCCCGTTCGTTCAGAACTTCGCCCTGAGGGCCAGTTCGGCGCTGATATCCTCGCCATAGACCACCGTGTCGTAGAAGCCGGTGGTGGCGTAGTACTTCTTGCGCAGCACGTTGTTGACCGTCAGCGTTAGCGAGGTGTCGTCATTCACGTCATAGGAGGCCGACAGGTCGGCGACGGCATAGGAGCCCTGATGCACGCTGGGGGCGTTCGTGTCGCTGTAGGACACCTCGATACTGTCGGTCCCGCTCTGCCAGCGCATCGCGCCGCCGATGCTCAGCCGCTCGGTCAGGTCGTAATTCGCCGCCAGCTTCAGCGTGTGGCGCGGCTGGTCAACGTAGAGTTCCTGATCGTCATCATCCTTCGACAGCCGGAAGGTATAGCCCGCCGAGACTTCCAGACGATCCGAGATCGCGCCCGCTGCCTCCAATTCGAAGCCACGGGTGGTCGTGCCGTCGATGCTCTCGTAGACGCTGCGGTTTTCATCCTCGATATACCTGACGTATTTCGCCACGTCCTTCTGCTCGGTCTGGAAGATCGCAGCGGAGGCGAAGAGCCTGCCGTCCATCAGGTCGGCCTTCACCCCCAGTTCGTAATTGTAGCCGTAGGTGGGGTCGAGGTAGTTGCGGTTGATGTCCTGCACCAGCGAGGGCTTGTAGATGCTGCTCACGCTGCCATAGGCCGTGTAGGTCGGGTCGATGTCATAGGTGAAGCCGAGATAGGGCGTGATCTCGCCGGAGAACTTGTAGGAGGCCGTCGCCGGCCCGCCGGAGCCCTCCTCTCCCTCCCACCAGTTGATCCGCGCGCCGGCCAGAACCGACAGCCGGTCCGACAGGTTGAACTGGCCGGTGCCGTAGAGCGCATACTGGCGCGCCTCGCTGGCCGAGACATAGGTGGCGCTGTCGGACAGCAACGGCACGGGATAATTGCCGTCGAGGTCGAAGATATTGACGTTGAAGGTCTCGCCCGACCCGTAGCCGTAATAGGTCCCCTCGCCCTTGGAGGCCATCGCCCCGAAGACGAACTGGTGCTCGCGGCCGAAAGCCTCGAAACTGCCGTTCAGGATCGCGTTCAGGTTGTTCTGCTCATAGCCGCCGTCGTAGCGTGTGCCGTAGCCGCTCATCCCCTCGCCGGTCTCGCGGTCCGGTTCGCCGGAGATCCAGGCCAGCTGGGCGTCCATGTCGTTCTTGACGTGGGTGAAGACCAGCCGTCCGGTCCAGCCGTTGCTGAAGACATGTTCGAGCGAGGTGAAGACCTCGGTCCGCTCGGTGTCGACATAGGTCCAGTCGGTCCCGAGGCTGGAGCCCCAGGGCCAGTCGATCAGCCCGCCGTCGGCATAGAAGGGCGCGAGTCCGCCCCAGGTGACGCCGTCCGCCTTGGTCTTCTGATGGCTGACGCCCATGCTGAGCAGGGTGTCGGGCCCGAGGTCGATATCCAGCGCGCCGAACAGGATCTGCTTCTTCTTCTCGTAGCGGTCGAGGAACCCGTCCCGCTCGTCCAGAACGCCGATCAGCCGCCCGCGCACGGTCCCCGCCTCGTTCAGTGGCCGGGACAGGTCGAGCTCGACGCGGCCCCCCTTGGGCGCTGCGGCGGAGACGGTGATCTCATTCTGGGCAAAGGCCAGCGGACGTTTGCGGATGAAGTTGATCGAAGCGCCGGGCTCGCCCGCACCCTGCATCAGGCCGGTCGCGCCGCGCACGATCTCCACGTGGTCGTAGAGCGCCATGTCCGGGTTGTTGTCGCCGAACTGCCAGACGCCGTCCCGCGGCACCGGAACGCCGTCGTATTGATAGGCGTCGATCTGGAAGCCGCGCGAATAATAGTTGATCCGGTCCGATTCATAGGCCTGCACCGTGATGCCGGTGGCGGCCTCCATCACCTTGCCGATCGTGGTGATGTTGCGATCCATCATCTGCGCATCGGTGATCGCGCTCGTCGACTGCGGGGTGTCCTTCTGCGTCAGCACCAGCCCGGTGGCCGACCGCATCCAGTCCGTCGTCCAGCTGCCGGTGCCTTCCGTTTCCGTGCCGGGCGCCGCAGTCACGACGATCTGATCCAGCACCGTGACATCCGGCTTTGTCGCTGCGTCCTGTGCGAGGGCAGCCTCGGAGGGGAAGAGCATCAATGCACCGACCATCGTGGTCAGTGACGTCGTAAATCTCAGCGCTGCCGCGCTGCTTGTCGTGCTACCAATCATGACTGCACCAGCCTTCTGCTTGATGATCCAGAATAGGCTGGCATCGGGCTGGCGTGGGCGGACCTAGCGCCAAAGCGTCGAAACGATCAAGAAACCGGGCCTGCGATCTGGTGGAATGGGATGAAGTGGCACAAAATTGTCACTTTCGGCGCCCGGCGTCGGAGCGTGGCGGCTATGGTCCCGGTGCGGCCCTGACCCGAGTTGTGGCGCCGGTCTTGCGCCTGATCTCGCTGCTGCACGTGGTTGTGGCGGTGTGCTTCCTGTCGCGCCTGACCGGCGATCCGGCGGCGCTCTACCTGCCGGTCGAGGCCTCGGACGAGATGCGCCAGCATTTCCGCGAGGTGCACGGGCTGAACGATCCGGTGCTGGTGCAGTTCGGCCGCTATGTCGCCGATCTGGTCCAGCTGGACTTCGGCGAGTCGATCCGCAAGGTGCGGCCTGCCTTCGACGTGGTGATCGAGGCCTTCTGGTGGACGCTGCAGCTGGCGCTGATCACCATGGGTCTGGTGACGGCGGCGGCCATCGGGCTGGGGTCGCTGGCCGCCTTCCGCGCGGGCGGGCTGTTCGACCGGATCGCCACGGTGACCTCGCTGATCGGCGCCTCGGCGCCGGATTTCTGGGTGGGCATCGTCGTCTTATCGGCCGGCTCGGCTGGGTGCCTGCCCCGGGCACTGGCACGGCGGCCCACTGGATCCTGCCGATCGCTGTTCTCTTCATCCGCCCCTTCGGACTGATCGTCCAGGTGGTGCGCGGGGCGATGATCACCGCGCTCTCCTCGGCCTATGTGAAGACCGCACGGGCCAAGGGGGTGAAATCCCGCAACATCATCTTCGTTCATGCGTTGCGCAACGCCATGTTGCCGGTGATCACGGTGATCGGCGATCAGGCTGCGGCGCTCTTGAACGGGGCGGTGGTGATCGAGACGATCTTCGGCTTCCCGGGTGTCGGCAAGCTAATGATCGACTCGATCCTGCAACGCGACTTCAATGTTGTGCTGGCCGCCATCATGGTGACCGCCATCGCGATTTTCCTGATGAACCTGCTGATCGACATGGCCTAGTCGCTGCTCGAACCGCGCATCCGGCACTAGGGGGGCGAAGATGATCCAGACCGACATGATTCCGGATGAACCCAAGGCCCTGGTCCGCTTTGTGCGGATGCTCTGGGCGGACAGGTTCGCGCTGGCGGCGGCGCTGTTCCTGATCCTGATCTTCGTGCTGGCAGTGCTCGGCCCTTGGTGGCTGGATGCGGCGGCGCAGAAGCAGAACCTGCATGGCCGCAACACCTAGGGTCTGATGACCGCCCAGGGCAAGCAATACCTGACCACCGCCTGGTGGCTGTCGTTCTGGCCGGGGCTGGCGATCATCCTGACCACGCTGTCGCTGAACCTGCTGTCGAACTGGATGCGCATCGCGCCGGACCCGGTGCAACGCTGGCGGCTGGAGATGCGGCAGTCCAAGGGGGAGATCAAGGCATGAACCGGCTTCTGAACGTGCGCGACCTGTCGGTCGAGTTCCACACCGCTTCGGGCACCGTCCATGCGGTGAAGCGGATCAGTTTCCATCTGGAACGGGGCGAAACCCTGGCCATCCTGGGCGAATCCGGGTCGGGCAAGTCGGTCTCGTCCTCGGCGATCATGGATCTGATCGACATGCCGCCGGGCAGGATCACCAGCGGCGAGATCTGGTTCGACGGCCAGGATCTGCTGAAACTGCCCGCCGCCGCACGGCGCGACATCAACGGCCGGCGGATCGCCATGATCTTCCAGGATCCGCTGAGCCATCTGAACTCGGTCTATACCGTGGGCTGGCAGATCGAGGAGGCGCTGACGGTGCATGGCGCCGACCGCGGCGCGGCGCGGACCGAGGCCCTGCGGCGGGTCGGGCTGGTGGGCATCCCCAACCCCGAGGCCAGCCTGAAGAAATATCCTCATGAGTTCTCCGGCAGCCAGCGCCAGCGGCTGATGATCGCCATGGCCATGGCCCCGGCGCTGCGGCCCGATCTGCTGATCGCGGACGAGCCGACCACGGCGCTGGAGTTGACGGTGCAGGCCGAGGTTCTGGCGCTCCTGAAGGAGCTACAGCTGGAAACCGGGATGGGCGTCCTGATCATCACCCACGATCTGGGCGTGGTGGCCGAGATCGCCGACCGCGTGGTGGTGACGAACGGCGGCGAGGGTGGAGACCGGCGTGACCCGCGAGGTCTACCGCAACCCGCAGCACCCCTAAACCGCCCGGCTGATCGGGGCTGCGCCCGGCAAGGGCGCCATGCATCCCGAGGCCCCGCGCGTCGAACCCGTCCTCTCGGTGCGCCGGGCGCGCAAGGTTTACGGAAATTTCGTGGCGGTGGAGGACGTGTCCTTCGACCTGATGCCGGGTGAGACGCTCGCCATCGTGGGAGAATCCGGGTCCGGCAAATCCACCGTGGCCAAGATGCTGCGGCGTCTGGAGGAGCCGACGGGCGGACAGGCGCTGTGGCGGGGCAAGGATCTGTTCGCCATGCCGAAGGCGGATCTGTTCAGGCTGTGCCGCGATCTGCAGATGGTCTTTCAGGATCCGACGCAGAGCCTGAACCCGCGGATGACGGTCTGGCAGCTGATCACCGAAGCTTGGGTGATCCACCCCGTGATCCTGCCGCGCGACCGCTGGAAGACGCGGGTGGCCGAGCTCCTGGCGCAGGTCGGGCTGAAGCCCGAGATGGCCAGCCGCTA
>NZ_PZKG01000148.1 GCF_003034985.1 Cereibacter changlensis JA139 | reverse complement strand
TGCGCGACAGCAGCCGCGAGTCCGCCAGATCGCCGATGCGCACCGCCACGTCGACGCCCTCGGCGACCAGATCGACGAGACTGTCGCTCAGCCGCAGATCGACCGTCACCTTCGGGTGGCGCCTGCG
Source organism: Cereibacter changlensis JA139 (assembly GCF_003034985.1). Classification (GTDB taxonomy): domain Bacteria; phylum Pseudomonadota; class Alphaproteobacteria; order Rhodobacterales; family Rhodobacteraceae; genus Cereibacter; species Cereibacter changlensis. The sequence goes on along the minus strand of NZ_PZKG01000148.1, from coordinate 8,419 downwards.
GAACGCCGGGAGGGCAGGGGCGATCAGGTGGATGCCCAGCGGCAGCGAGGCGGCGATGCGCAGGGGCCCCGAAGGCTCCGCCCGCGCCGCCATCGCCATTTGCTCGATCTCCTCGGCGGCGCGCAGCAGGGCCAGCGCGCGCTCGTGCAGCGCCCGACCCTCCGGCGTCAGCACCAGCGAGCGCGTGGTCCGGGTGAAGAGCGACAGGCCCAGCTGCCGCTCCAACCGCTGCACGCTCTTGCTCACCGCCGAGGGCGAGATCGACAGCGACCGCGCCGCGGCGGTGTAGCTGCCGAGCGCCCCCGCCCGGGCGAAGGCGATGAGGCCGGTGAGCCGCTCCAATCCGATCTGTTCCATCATGGCATGAGTAAAGCGACTTTGGACCGGATTATCAACTCCGGAAAGCGGCGTTACCTCCATGGCAGCAAGACGATGGAGAAACACGATGACCGACCAGATGAAGGCGATCCGCCTGCACCGCTTCGGCGGCCCCGAGGTGCTGCGCTACGAGGATGCGCCGATCCCGGCGCTCCGCCCCGGCGAGCTGCGCATCCGGGTGCGGGCGGTGGGGCTCAACCCGCCCGACTGGTACCTGCGCGAGGGCTACCGGATGCTGCCGCCAGAGTGGCAGCCGCAGGTGAGCTTTCCGGTGATCCCGGGCACCGATGTCTCGGGCGCCGTCGAGGCGGTGGCCGAAGACGTCGCGGGCTTCGCCGTCGGCGACGAGGTCTTCGCCATGGTCCGCTTCCCCGAGGGGCTGGCCGGCGAGAGCCGCGGCTATGCCGAATATGTCACCGCCCCGGCCTCCGACGTCGCCCGCAAGCCGGCGGGCCTCGACCACCTTCAGGCCGCCACCGCGCCGATGTCGCTGCTGACCGCCTGGCAGTTCATGGTCGATCTCGGGCACGACCAGCCAAACCCGCTCCAGCCGGAGCAGCATGTGCCCGTGCCGCTGGCGGGCAAGACGGTGGTCGTCAACGGCGCTGCCGGCGGGGTCGGGCATTTCGCGGTGCAGATCGCGCGGATGCAGGGCGCGCGGGTGATCGCCGTCGCCTCGGGCCGCCATGCCGCGCTGCTGCGGGATCTCGGCGCGGAGGAGGTCATCGACTACACCGCCACCGCGCCGGAGGAGATGATCCGCGACGCCGATCTGGTGATCGACGCGGTGGGCGGCGCCGGCTCCGGCCGCTTCCTGCGCACGATCCGGCCGGGCGGCGCGCTGTTCCCGATCTTTCCCTTGGGCTTCGCCGGCGCCGAGGAGGCGAAGGCGCGCGGGGTGACGGTCTCTTCGACGCAGGTCCGCTCGAACGGCGCGCAGCTGGAAGAGCTGGGCCGGCTGCTCGCGGAGGGCGCGATCCGGGTGGTGATCGACAGCCGCTTCCCGCTGGCCGAGGCGCAGAGGGCGCATGAACGCGCGGCGGAGGGGCATGTCCAGGGCAAGATCGTGCTGACGGTCGGATGAGGCCCGGCCCTTAGCCCCGGGTGCGCGGCGGATCCGGCGTGCGCCGGAAACCGCCGCGCCCGGCGTTGTATCACCGGAGCGCAAGGAGGCTCCTGGTGATGATGAAACGAGTGATGATTGCTCTTGGTTTGATCGCCTGCGCCGCGCAGGCCACGGCGCAGGGCCGCCAGCCGGGGGTGCTGTTCTTCGAGCAATGGGATGCGGACGGCAACGGCAGCGTCTCGCGGTCCGAGGCGCATGCACGGCGGGCCGACATGTTCGCGATGTTCGACCAGAGTGGCGATGGCCGGCTGTCCGCCGAGGAACTCGCCGGCGCGGCCGATTATCGGCAGCAGATGGCGGAGGCGGGCTTCGGCCCGGCGGGCGGCGGGCGCGGAACCGGCGCGAGGGCCGCGATGCCGCTGTTCCTCGACGCCGACGGCGACGGGTTCCTGTCCGCGGCGGAGTTCGAAAGCGGCGAGGCGCGCTGGTTCACCCGGCGGGACCGCAGCGGCGACGGCGTCATCGCGCCCGACGACTTCGGAAGGCGCTAAGGCGCCGGGGCCGGAGGATCGCCTCTTCGGCCCTGCAAGGCCGGTGGCCCCGCGCAGGGCTGCCGGCGCGAGAAGCATCCCCTCAGGCCGCTGGCGCGCGCTTTGGCCCTGCCGGCCGGGCCGGTGGCCGATGCGCGGGGGCAGGCCGGGCGGGCTGGAAAGCGCCGAAGTCACATCGACAAGGTAACTCTCCGTAACGTAGAGAAACAGTATATTTAAAATAATGGATTAGCCGGTTTCCCCGGTCAGAAATCTTCCCGCAGTGATCATTTTTGCACCACCCTGACGGGATTGTTTCGGGCGGAATCTCCCGGACGTTGACCCAGAGGCGCCCTCTCATGTCAGGTATCTCACGCTTCGGGACGCGTTGCGCGGCCGGGCCGGGGGATCGGGTAAGAGGACTGCTTGCATGACTGTTAAGGTGCCACCGGCGCGCGCGTTCCTGCGTTCGCCGAACGGAGAACGCTTGGCTCATATCGCGCTGCTGCTGGGGACGACCATGCTGGTGTCGCATCCGGCGCAGGCCCAGGCGGGATGCACGACGGAGGCCACCGTCCAGACCTGCAGCGGCGATCAGAGCGGGGGCGTCACCGCCGCCGCGCCGACCGAGACACTCGTGGTCGGGGAGCTGACCGCAGGGATCGCCCCGGGCGCGGGTACAGTCGGGATCCTCTACGAGACCGATACCGGCGCCACGCTGCTCGGCGACACCGGCGGTTTCGCGATCACCACCACGGGCGCCGATGGCATCCGCGTCGGCAGCACCGGCGGTGATGTCTACATCAGCCACAAGGGCGATGTCGACGCCAGCGGCGGCCGCGGCGTCTTCGCCTTCGCCGACAACGGCGCGGCGGTGATCGAGGGGCAGGGCGACATCACCTCCAGCCTCGACGCGATTTCGGCCAATCCGCGGGCCGGGGGCGCGGCGCTGAACTGGTCGGGCGCCATCACCTCGACCGAGGGGCGGGGCATCGCGCTGCTCGCCGACAATGGCGGCGCTTCGGCGGAAGGCGACGGGACCATCACCGCCGCGCAGGACGCGGTGACCATCGATGCGCGCGGCGACGGCGGCAACAGCAGCTTCAAGTGGGACGGCGACATCACCTCCTCGGCGGGTCGCGGCGTCACCGTCAGCGCCGACAATGGCGGCTCCTCGATCGAGGGCGCGGGCAGGATCACGGCGGAGCTCGACGCCGTGACGGTCTCGTCGAACGGTTCCGGGGCGGATGCCTCGTTCAACTGGACCGGCGACATCGGTTCGACCAGCGGCACGGCGGTCACCGTCGAGTCCACCGACGGCGGCGCTTCGGTCACCGGCGGCGGCGCGGTCTCCGGCGGGCTCAGCGGTTTCACCATCGACGCGCGCGGCTCCGGCGAGAACGCCAACCTCAGCTGGGACGGCGTGATCACCGCTGGCGAGGGCCACGGGATCTCGGTCTATTCTGCCAATGGCGGCGCGGATGCCGCGGGCGAAGGCGCCATCTCGGCGGGCGGTTTCGGCGTCCTCATCGAGACGGACGCCAACGGTCGCGACGCCTCGCTCGACTGGACGGGCGACATCACCTCGACCGAGAGCTTCGGCGCAAGGGTCGAGACCGCGGATGGCGCGGCCACGATGAAGGGCAGCGGCACGATCGCCGCGGCCTTCGACGGGCTCTTCGCCGCCTCCATCGGCGGCAATGCCCAGGTGATCTGGGACGGCGGCGTCACCGCCACGGCGGGCTATGGCATCGCCGCGACCTCCAACAGCGGCGGCGCGACCGTCAGGGGCACGGGCGCCGTCAGCGCCGGGCTCGACGCGATCACCGCCACCACCGATGCGGGCAGCAGCGCCACGGTCAGCTGGACGGGCGACGTCAGCTCGGCCGAGGGCAGCGGCATCCTGGTGTCTTCCGCCTCGGGCGCCAGCAGCGTCACCGGGTCGCGCGTCGTCACGGCGGCGATCGACGGCATCAACGTGTCGAACACCAGCACGCAGGCGGCGAGCCTGAGCTGGAACGGCGACATCACCGGCGGCAGCGGCGAGGGCGTCCAGCTCTATTCGGCGGGCGGCGCGGTGACGGCCAGTGGCAAGGGTGCGGTCAGCGGCGGGGCCGAGGCCTTCCATCTCGAGACCGACGGCGACCAGACCGCCGCGCTGGGCTGGACCGGCGACATCACCTCGACCGGCAGCAACGGGGTGCATATCACCTCGGCGCTCGGGGCGGTTTCCTCCCAGACCAAGGGCGCGCTCGACGCCGCAGGCGGTGGGATCTACGCGCTGAGCGGCTCGGGCGACTCCGGCCGCAGCGTCACCGTCTCGCATGAGGGCAGCCTCGTTGCGGGCGGCGTCGGCGTCGAGGCGCGCAGCCCGGTCGCCCCGGTGGATGTGAAGGTCACCGGCGACATGCAGACCGGCTCCTACGGCATCTATACCGAGAGCCGCGGCGACGCCTCGGTCTCGGTCCAGCAGATCGGCAGCCTGACAGCCGGGAACGGCGGGGTCTACGCCTACAGCTCCAACGGTGCGGTCAGCGCCAAGCAGGCGGGCGAGCTCTTCGCCTATGGCACGGGCATCGCCGCAGTGAACGAGGGCGGGAACACCGTCTTCGTCGAGAAGATCGGCAACCTTGAAGCGGTCGGCGACGGCATCACCGCCGGCTCGGCCCAAGGCAATGTGGCCGTGCGGATGACCGGCGGCGACATCACCGCCGGCGGCAGCGGCATCGTCGCGGGCAACGAGGGCGACAACAGCGTCACCGTCGAGATGACCGGCAACGTGACCGCCGTAAAAGACGGCGTGATGACGAGTTCGGCAAATGGCGGGGTCTATGCCGAGGTCGTCGGGACTGTGGTCGCCGGCGGAACCGGCGTGTCGGCGGTGAACGACGGCGACGGCGAGGTCGGCGTCAGCCAGACCGGCGACGTGTTCGCGGGCGGCGACGGGCTGGTCGCGGGATCGGCCACCGGCAACGCCACGGTGACCCTGAGCTCCGGCGTGGTCACCGCCAAGACCAACGGCATCCGGCTGTTCGGCTTCGGCAATCTCTCGGCCAATGTCGAGGCGGGGACCAGCGTGACCGGCGGGGCCGGCGCGGCGGGGCTGTTCCTCGACGGCGGGCTGGTGAACACCGTCACCAACCATGGCGTGATCGGCAACTCCGGCGGCTTCGACGAATACGCGATCCTTTCGGAGGCGAATGACACGCTGGTCGAGAATTTCGGCACGATCAGCGGCAATATCCTGCTCGGCCCCTGGGCCAATGATTTCAACAACTACGAGGGCGGGCTGGTCGAAACCGGGTCGGTGCTGAATGTCGGCGCGGGCAATACCGTGACCAACGCCGGCACCATCGCGCCCGGCGGCGATGGCGCGGTGACCACCACCACGCTCACCGGCAATCTGGAGACCACCGCGACCAGCAGGCTGGCCTTCGACGTCGACATGGCGGCGGGCACAGCGGACCGGATCGCCGTCTCCGGCACGGCTGCGGTGACGGGGGATCTGGTGCTGTCCTTCACCACGGTCAGCGCGACGCCGCTCAGCTACGAGTTCATCACGGCGGGCGAGGGCGTCACCGTCCAGAGCCTCGACCTCTACCACAACGCCTTCTTCACCAGCACGGTCGAGACCGCGCTGGATGGCGGCTCGGTCCGGCTCAACCTCTCGGGGCTTGACCTGGCGCCCGAGGGCGTCGACACGCGCGGCAGCCGGATCGGCAATTACTTCAACCGCGCCTTCGCCGCGGGCGGCGAGGGCGTCGGCGGCTTCGGCGCGCTGATCGTCAACGCGGGCAGCGTCGAGGGTGCGGAGCCGATCTACGACACGCTGCGGCCGTCGGTCTGGCTCGACGCCTTCACAGCCACCTATCTGCAGTCATACAGCTTCGCCGACGGCATGATGAGCTGCCCGGTCGCCTCGGGCCTCGCCGCGCCGATCCGTGAGGGCAGCTGCGAGTGGACCCGGTTCGACTACACCGGCATCAGCCGCGACTCCTCCGGGGCTGGCAAGGCCGAGACCGACGCCTTCGCGATGAGCATCGGCCGGCAGCGCGCCATCGGCGAGGGCGACTGGCGCGTCGGCGCGGCGCTGGGGGTCTCGTTCAACGACACCCGCAATGGCAATGGCGACAGCGCCGACAGCAACCGCCTGCATGCCGGCGTCTCGGTCAAATATGCGCCCGGGCCGTTCCAACTCGCCGCGGCGCTGACCGGCAGCTGGGGCGACGTGTCCTCGACGCGGCAGGTCGATCTGGCCGGCGAGATCCAGAGCCTGACCGGCGAGACCATGGTCGGCACCTACAATCTCAAGCTGCGCGGCGCCTATCAGCTGGGCAGCGACAGCCTCTACCTGATGCCGCAGCTCGATCTCAACTCGACCTACGTCACCTCGAAGGGCTTCTCCGAGAACGGCGGCAGCGCGGCGCTGGACATCGGCGGGATGGACGAGACCATCTTCAGCCTCAACCCCGCGGTCGAGATCGGCGCCAACCGGCGCTACGAGGATGGCGGCGTGCTGCGCGCCTTCGCCAAGATCGGCGCCACCTTCTATTCCGAGAGCGGCGTCGACCTGACCAGCACGCTGGCCAGCGACCAGACCGGGGTCGATGGCTTCAGCCTCGGCGCGGGCGGCGACGATCAGGTGTGGAACCTCGCGGCGGGGATCACCACCCACAAGCTCTCCGGCTGGTCGACCGAGGCGCGGGTGAACATGACCCTCGGCGGCGCAACCAACGACCAGCAGGCCAGCATCAAAGTGCGCAAGACTTTCTGATGCTCTCCTGGTCGCATGTGGAGCCCGCCGCCGGCCCCGGGCCGGCCGCGCCCGACCGCAGCCCACTGCCGGAGGCGCGCGCCGCCAAGCCGGCGCTGCGGCGCGCCCCCGGCACACGGGAGCTCTGGCTGGTGTGGCTGCTGGTGGCGCTGTCCACCGTGTTGTTCTGCGTCTTCGTCGGCCTCGCCTTCGACGCGCTGCGGCGGCATGGCTGGTCGATGCTGCCCTTCGCGCTGATGATCGGCGGGCTGTTCTACTGCGCGCTGGCCTATCAGGTGATCCGGCTCGGCGCGGCGGTGCGGCGGGCGCGGCCTGCGGCCGCGGCGATGCCGCCCGAGGCGCTGATGGGCGCGACCGCGCCTTCGGTCACCGTGCTGATCCCCTCCTATCAGGAAAGCCGCCGGGTGCTGATCGAGACGGTGCTGTCCGCCGCGCTCGCCACCTGGCGCAACAAGCGGATCGTCGTCCTGGTCGACGACCCGCCGAACCGGCCCGGCCCGCTGGCCGAAAGCCTGGGCGCCATCGCCGATGTCCGCGCCTGGGTCGCTGAGGCCGAGGCGATCCGCGCCGCCGCCCTCGCCGGCCCCGCGACGGCCACGGCCTATGCCGGCGCGCATGACCGGCTCGCCGCCTGGCTGCACGATGTCGCGCGCAGGCTCGAGGCCGAGGCAGATCCCGCCTTCGCCCATGTCGACGGCTTCGTCATCGACCGCATCGTGCTGGCGCTGGCCGCACGCCACCGGGCCGAGGCCTGGCGGCTGCGCAGCGAGCCGGGGATCGACCTCGACCAGGCGCGCGACCGGCTCGCCGCCACGGTCTCGGGCGAGATCGTCAGCTTCCAGCGCAAGCGCTTCGCCAACCTGTCGCATGCCGCGAACAAGGCGATGAACCTCAACGCCTATCTCGGGCTGATGGGCGGCGACTGGCGCATCGCCGACGCCGCCGACGGCGCGCATCTCCAGCCCGCCGGCGACGGTCCCGCCGAACTGTCGGTGCCGATGACCGATTACGTGCTGACCCTCGACGCCGACAGCGTCATCGTCTCCGACTACATCCTGACCCTCGTCGGCATCCTCGAGGCGGCGCCGGGCGCCGCCGTGGCGCAGACGCCCTATCTCACCTTCCCCAACGGCGTCACCCCGGTGGAACGCATCGCCGGCGCCACCACAGACATCCAATACCTGATCCACCAGGGCTCCAGCCATTACGGCGCGGCCTATTGGGTCGGCGCCAATGCGATCATCCGCCGCCGGGCGCTGGAGGACATCCGCCTCACCCGGCTGGAGAACGGCCACGAGATCGCGGTCTTCGTGCAGGACAAGACGGTGATCGAGGATACCGGGTCGACGATCGACCTGCAGGACAAGGGCTGGCACGTCCACAACCATTTCGAGCCCTTGGCCTACAGCGCCACCCCGGCCGATTTCGGCGCGCTGGCGATCCAGCGCAAACGCTGGGCCAATGGCGGGCTGATCCTGTTCTTCGACCTGCTCGCCAGCCAGAGACGGCAGGGCCGGCTGTGGCGCGGGCTGCCGCAGCTCTTCGTGCGTTCGCACTACCTGCTGTCGCCGCTGATCGGCAATGTCGGCATCCTCGCGCTGATGCTGCTCTCGGCCGAGGAGCCGCATGCGATGTTCTGGGCCCCGCTGTTCATGGCGCCCTATTTCCTGC
>NZ_PZKG01000147.1 GCF_003034985.1 Cereibacter changlensis JA139 | reverse complement strand
CTGGGGAAATGGTAGAGCAGGCCGCCCTTCGAGACGCCCGCCTCTGCCGCCACCGCCTCCAGCGACAGCCGCGCCGGGCCGACGGTGCGGCTGAGCTGGTCCGCCGCGTCGAGCAGCCGCCGTCGCGTGGCCTGCGCCGTTTTCTTTCGCGACTTCTGCTCTACTTCCGGCATGCGCACCTCGTGGCTTGACTTTACCGTCCGGACGGTACACGCAAAGGCGCGAATGCGAAAGGTCCGGCGGTGTCGCGCACGCAGCCCTTTTGGACAGGTCAGATGGAGACGATGATGGTCAAACGCCTTTTTATTGCGGTAATCCTCCTTGTGCTGATCGTCGGGGGCATCGTCGGCTTCAACAGGTTCCGCGACCAGGCGATCGGCGACTTCTTCGCCAATCGGGTGCCGCCGGCGGTGACGGTGTCGACCAGCATGGCCGAGGCGATCACCTGGAAGCCGACCATCGAGGCGATCGGCACGGCCAATGCGGCGCGCGGCGTCGATCTGTCGGTCGAGGCCGGGGGCACGGTCGAGGAAGTCGCCTTCTCCGCCAATGACAGGATCACCGCCGGCCAGCGGCTGGTGCAGATATCGGAGCGGGCGGAACGGGCCGATCTCGCCGCCGCCGAGGCTTCGCTGGCGCTGGCGACGACCCAGCTGAACCGCGCCCGCGAGTTGCAGGAGCGCGGCGTCTCGGCCACCAACAACCTCGACATCGCCCAGTCCGAGGCCGCCTCGGCCCGGGCCCAGGTCGCGCGTCTGACCGCCATCCTCGAGCAGAAGGAGCTGAGCGCGCCCTTCGACGGGGTGATCGGCATTCCGCAGGTCGAGCTGGGCGAGTATGTCACCGTCGGTCAGGTCTATGCGACGCTGCAGGATCTCGACTCGATGCGGGTCGACTTCTCGCTGCCCGAGCAGCGGATCAGCCAGATCCGCGCCGGTCTGCCGGTCTCGGTCGCGACCGAGGTGGGTGATTACAAGGCCCGCGGCACGATCACCGGGATCGAGCCGAAGGTCGATCCGAACTCGCGTCTGGTCACGGTGCGGGCCGAGGTGGAGAATGCCGAAGGCACGCTCTACCCGGGCCAGTTCCTGCGCGTCTCGGTCGAGCTGCCGTCGGAGGAGAACGTGATCGCCGTGCCACAATCGGCGGTGTCGACCAGCCTCTACGGCGACTCCGTCTATGTGGTGCGGGCGGGCGAGGAGGAAGGCAGCAAGACCGTCGAGCAGGTCTTCGTCACCGTCGGCCGGCGCAGCGGCCAGATGATCGAGATCGTCAGCGGCGTGGAAGCCGGCGACGAGGTGGTGAACGCCGGGCAGAACCGGCTCTCGGGCGGCGCGAGCGTCGTGGTCGACAACACGGTTGCGCCTGTCGCAGCCGCGACAGAATAAGAGGTCGGCATGAGCATCTCCGAGATCTTCATCCGCCGCCCGGTGCTTTCCACCGTGCTTGGCGCCTTCATCCTGCTGATCGGGTTCTACAGCATCTTCAACCTGCCGGTGCGCCAGTATCCGGAAGTCGAGGAAACCGTGGTGACCATCACCACCACCTATCCGGGCGCGGCCCCCGACCTGATCCAGGGCTTCATCACCGCGCCGATCGCCCGCGCGGTGGCGACCACCGAGAACATCGACTACGTCACCAGCCAGAGCCGGCCCTCGGCCTCGGTCGTCTCGGTGCAGATGCAGCTCGGGGCCAACCCCGACGTGGCGCTGACCGAGGTTCTGGCCAAGGTGCAGCAGGTCCGCGGCCAGCTGCCCGGCGAGGCGGAGGACCCGATCATCGTCAAGGGCACCGGCGACCAGTTCGCGCTGATGTATCTGGCGGCGCTGAACCCCAACATGACCGCCGAGCAGATGACCGAATATCTGGAACGGGTGATCCGGCCGCGCATGTCGACCATCGACGGCGTGGCGGAGATCCAGATCATCGGCGCCTCGAATTACGCGATGCGGGTCTGGATCGACCCCTTGCGGCTGGCGGCGCGCAACGTGACCGCCTCGGAGGTGCTGGCGGCGATCCGGGCCTCGAACTTCCTCTCGGCGCCGGGCAAGACCGAGAACGAGTATTACGCCCAGTCGATCACGCTGGAATCCACCCTGCAGACCCCGGACGCCTTCGGGGCGCTGCCGCTGCGGACGGAGGAGGGCAACGTCGTGCGGCTGCGCGACGTGGCCGAGGTGGAGCTGGCGGCGGAGGAGCGTGACAGCATCGTCACCTTCAACGGCCAGCCGGGCACCTTCATCGGCATCTTCCCGACCCCGGCGGCGAACCCGCTGACCACGGCGGCGGCGGTGATCGAGGAGCTGCCGGCGATCAACGAGACGCTGCCCGACGGGATGGAGATCAATCTGGTCTACGACTCGACCGAGACGATCACCGCCTCGATCGTCGAGGTGTTCAAGACGCTGGCCGAGGCCGTCGCCATCGTGGTGGTGGTGATCCTGCTGTTCCTCGGCTCGTTCCGCTCGGTGCTGATGCCGATCGTCACCATCCCCTTGTCGCTGATCGGCGTCTGCGGCGTGCTTCTGGCGCTGGGATATTCGATCAACCTGCTGTCGCTGCTCGCCATGGTTCTGGCCATCGGTCTGGTGGTCGATGACGCCATCGTCGTGGTGGAGAACATCCACCGTCATATCGACGAGGGCATGAAGCCCTACGCCGCCGCGGTGAAGGGCATGCGCGAGATCACCGGGCCGGTGATCGCCATGACCATCACGCTGGCCGCGGTGCTGGCGCCGCTCGGCTTCTCGGGCGGTCTCACCGGGTCGCTGTTCAGCGAATTCGCCTTCGCGCTGGCCGGGTCGGTCATCATCTCGGGGGTGATCGCGCTGACGATCACGCCGATGATGTCGGCCCGCCTGCTGAAGGAGGGTAGCGGCAGCCGGTTCCAGCGCATCGTAGACGGCACGCTGGAAGGCTTGTCGAACTGGTACGAGCGCCGGGTGGCCTCGTCGCTGGACTACCGTCCGGTGACGCTGATCATGGTCGTGGCGCTGGTCGGGGCGACCGGGTTCATGTTCCTGAACACCACGAGCGAACTGGCGCCGGAGGAGGATCAGGGCGCGATGTTCGCCTTCCTGAGCGGGCCGCGCTACGCCACCAAGGAATACACCACGCTCTACACCGACCATATCTCGCAGATCACCCGCGACATCCCCGAGGTGAAGACCGAGTTCTCTATCGCCGGTTTCGGCGGGCAGGCCAATTCGGGCATCTACATCTGGGCGCTGGAGGACTGGGCGGACCGCGAGCGCAGTCAGGCCGAGGTGCAGGCCGAGGTGCAGGCGCTGCTCGACCCGGTGCCGGGTCTGCAGGGCTTCGTCTTCTCGCCGCCGAGCCTGCCGGGCACCGGGGGCGGTCTGCCGATCTCGATGGTGGTGCAGTCGATCTACTCGCCCGACAGGGTGGCCGAAATCGCCGACGAGATCCGCGAGAAGGCGCTGGCGACGGGCCGCTTCATCGCGGTGCAGAACTCGCTGTCCTTCGACGCGCCCGAGGTCTCGGTGCAGATCGACCGCGATCGGGCGGCCTCGCTGAACGTGTCGATCTCCGAGATCGGCAACACACTGGGTCTGCTGGTCGGCGGCGGGGCGGTGGCGCAGTTCGACCGCGATTCCAACAGCTACGACATCATCACCCAGGTGCCGCGCGAGTGGCGCGACAACCCCGAGGCCCTGGGCGGGTTCTTCGTCCGGGCGCAGTCGGGCGAGATGGTGCCGCTATCCTCGCTGGTCAGCATCACCACCGGCACCTCGGCCGCCTCGATCGAGCAGTTCAACCAGCTGAACTCGGCCACGCTGACCGCGCTGCCGCTGCCGGGCGTCTCGACCGGCGACGGCTTGGCCGAGCTGGTCGGGATCGCCAACGAGGTGATGCCGGAAGGCTTCTTCCTCGACTACTCCGGCCAGTCGCGGCTGGAGGTGGAGCAGGGCAACGCCATCCTGCTGGCCTTCGGCGCGGCGGTGCTGGTGATCTATCTGGTGCTGGCGGCGCAGTTCGAGAGCTTCCGCGATCCCTTCATCATCCTGATGTCGGTGCCGCTGTCGATCTTCGGCGCGATCCTGCCGTTGAACCTCGGGCTCGGGACGCTGAACATCTACACGCAGGTGGGTCTGATCACGCTGATCGGCCTGATCACCAAGCACGGCATCCTGATGGTGGAATTCGCCAACCAGCAGCGCGAGGAGCACGGGTTGAACCGGCGCGAGGCGATCGTGGCGGCGGCCAAGGTCCGGTTGCGGCCGATCCTGATGACCACGGCGGCCATGGCGCTGGCGGTGGTGCCGCTGATCATCGCCGAAGGCGCGGGGGCGGCGGCGCGCTCGGCGATGGGGACGGTGATCTTCACCGGGCTGTTGGTCGGGACGGTGTTCACGCTCTTCGTGGTGCCGATGTTCTACACCTTCATCTCGAAGCCCGACCGCGCCTACAAGGCGCATCGCGAGATGCTGGCGTTGCGCGACGCCTCGGTCTGAGCAACGACGGCATGACGACCACAGGGCAGGCCTCCGGGCCTGCCCTTGGCATTTGCGGAGCTTTGTCGCAGAAGGGCGGCGAAGCAGGGACGGGGCAGGGGCCGGGCATGGACAGATTTTCCTTTCAGGTATCGGCGACCGACGGGGCCGCGCGCAGCGGCGTGATCTCCACCCCGCGCGGCGAGATCCGCACCCCGGCCTTCATGCCGGTGGGCACGGCGGCGACGGTGAAGGCGATGCTGCCGGAAAGTGTGCGCGCCACCGGGGCCGACATCCTTCTGGGCAACACCTATCACCTGATGCTGCGCCCCACCGCCGAGCGCATCGCCCGGCTGGGCGGGCTGCACAAGTTCATGAATTGGGACCGGCCGATCCTGACGGATTCGGGCGGCTTCCAGGTGATGAGCCTTGCCGCACTCCGGAAGCTGACCGAGGAGGGGGTGAAGTTCTCCTCGCATATCGACGGCTCCAAGCACATGCTCAGCCCCGAGCGCAGCATGGAGATCCAGAAGCTGCTCGGCTCCGACATCGTGATGTGCTTCGACGAATGCCCGGCGCTGCCGGCGACGGATGAGGTGGTGGCGAAATCCATGCGGCTGTCGATGCGGTGGGCGCAGCGGTCGCGCGACGCCTTCGGCGACCGACCGGGCCATGCTTTGTTCGGCATCATGCAGGGCGGGGTGACGCGGGAACTGCGCGAGGAGAGCGCCGCCGCGCTGACCGCCATCGGCTTTGATGGCTACGCGGTCGGCGGGCTCGCCGTGGGCGAGGGGCAGGAGGCGATGTTCGGCGTGCTCGACTATGCCACCGACATGCTGCCCGCCGACAAGCCGCGCTACCTGATGGGCGTGGGCAAGCCGGACGATATTGTCGGCGCGGTGGAGCGGGGCATCGACATGATGGATTGCGTGCTGCCCTCGCGCTCGGGGCGCACCGGGCAGGCCTGGACGCGGCGCGGGCAGGTGAACATGAAGAACGCCCGCCACATGGACGACCCGCGCCCGCTGGACGAGGCCTGCAGCTGCCCGACCTGCCGCAGCTATTCGCGCGCCTATCTGCACCACGTGCTGCGCTCGCAGGAGATCATCGCCTCGATGCTGCTGACCTGGCACAACCTGCATTACTATCAGGAGCTGATGCAGGGCCTGCGCGACGCCATCGCGGCGGGGCGGCTGGCCGCGTTCGTGCAGGGCTTCCACTCCCAGCGGGCCGAGGGCGATATTCCACCAGTCTGATTGTGCAATTTTGCGGTCCCAACCCTGCCGTTTTGCACCCTTGTGCCCGGCTGCAGGAACCTTACTTCGAGCCGACAAACCCGAAGTGAGGCATCTTCAATGACTGATAAACTGTTCACCCCCGTCACGCTGGGCGATGTGGAGCTGAAAAACCGGGTGGTCATGGCGCCGCTGACGCGCAACCGCGCCAAGCCCGAGGATGACACGCCCTACGCGATCCACGCCGAATATTACGCGCAGCGCGCCGGGGCCGGGCTGATCATCAGCGAAGGCTCGCAGATCTCGCCCGAGGGAAAGGGCTACGCCTGGACCCCGGGCATCCATTCCGAGGCGCAGGTGGCCGGCTGGAAAGCCGTGACCGATGCGGTCCACGCCAAGGGCGGCAAGATCGCCATCCAGCTCTGGCATGTCGGGCGCATCAGCCATGTGAGCCTGCTGGAGGGCAACGCGCCGGTCGCGCCTTCGGCCATCGGCGCCGCCAGCAAGACCTTCGACGGCACGCAATTCGTCGAGACCTCGGTGCCGCGCGCGCTGGAAGAGGCCGAGATCGCCCGCGTGGTGGATGACTACCGCAAGGCTGCGGAGAACGCCCAGGCCGCCGGTTTCGACGGGGTCGAGATCCACGCCGCCAACGGCTACCTGATCGACCAGTTCCTGCGTGACACCTCCAACACCCGCACCGACGGTTATGGCGGGTCGCAGGAGAATCGCGTGCGCTTCCTCGACGAGGTCGTGGGCGCCGTGGTCGGCGTGCTCGGGGCAGGGCGCGTGGGCATCCGCTTCAGCCCGTTCTCGAACGCCAACAACGTCGGCATCGACAGCGACACCGTGGGCCTGTTCTCCAAGGCGATCGACGTGATCAACAAGCACGGGCTCGCCTTCCTGCACATGGTCGAAGGTCAGACCGGCGGGCCGCGCGAATGGCCGGAGGGCGCGCTGGAGACGCTGCGCAGCCGCTTCAACGGCGTCTATATTGCCAACAACGCCTATGACCGGGCGATGGCCGTCGAGGCGGTGGCTTCGGGCAAGGCGGATGCCGTGGCCTTTGGCAAGCTCTACATCTCCAACCCCGATCTGGCCGAGCGGCTGGCGGCCGATGCGCCGCTGAACCCGCTGCCGACCGAGGGGCTTTATGGCGGTGGGGCCGAGGGCTATACCGACTACCCGACGCTGGAAGCCGCCGCGGCCTGAGCCGGAACGGACAAGACCGGGGCGGGGCGTGCGACGTCCCGCCTCTCCTGTCGGAAAAGACAGCCGGGCCGGCGCGGCCTCCCCGTATTGTCCGCTTGCCGCGCGACCGGTGGAGGTCCAGATTGTAACGCGAAGCCGACGGCATGGTTGACACTCCCGGGGCGCGATACCAGATATTGTAGCGAAGACCGGGGAGGGCCGAGCGCTGCCGAATGACCGGGGCCAGAGCCTTCCTGCCAAGTAAGGAAAAGACATGAACGAGACCCTCGCAAACAGCTATCCCGTGCTGCCGCTGCGCGACATCGTGGTGTTCCCGCACATGATCGTGCCGCTGTTCGTCGGCCGCGAGAAATCGGTCCGCGCACTCGAGGAGGTCATGGCCGAAGACCGGCAGATCCTGCTCTCGTCGCAGATCGACCCCTCGGTCGATGATCCGACCACCGACGGGATCTACCGCGTCGGCGTGCTGGCCAATGTGCTGCAACTCCTGAAGCTGCCCGACGGGACGGTGAAGGTGCTGGTCGAGGGCAAGGCCCGGGTGAAGATCACCGAGTTCCTGCCCAACGACCGCTTCTTCGAGGCCTCGGCCGCGCCGCTGAGCGAACAGCCGGGCGATGCCGAAACCGTCGAGGCGCTGCTGCGCACCGTCGCCGACGAGTTCGAGCGCTACGCCAAGATCAAGAAGAACATCCCGGAAGAGGCGCTTTCCGCCGTGTCCGAGACCAAGGAATCGGCGCGTCTGGCCGATCTCGTCGCGGGGCATCTGGGCATCGAGGTGGCGCAGAAGCAGGCGCTCCTGGAGACGCTCGACGTCGCCGAGCGGCTGGAGAAGGTCTATGGCCACATGCAGGGCGAGATGTCCGTGCTGCAGGTCGAGAAGAAGATCAAGACCCGCGTCAAGACGCAGATGGAGCGCACCCAGCGCGAATACTATCTGAATGAGCAGATGAAGGCCATTCAGAAGGAGCTGGGCGACGGCGAGGAAGGCCAGAACGAGATCGCCGAACTGGAAGAGCGGATCGCCAAGACCGAGCTTTCCAAGGAAGCGCGCGACAAGGCCGATGCCGAGCTGAAGAAGCTCAAGAGCATGTCGCCGATGAGCGCCGAGGCGACCGTCGTGCGCAACTATCTCGACTGGCTGCTGGGCGTGCCGTGGGGCGTGAAGTCGCGCACCAAGAAGGATCTGGGCAAGGCGCAGGCCGTGCTCGATGCAGATCACCACGGGCTCGAGAAGGTCAAGGAGCGGATCGTCGAGTATCTCGCCGTGCAGGCGCGGTCGGCCAAGCTGAAGGGCCCGATCCTCTGCCTCGTCGGCCCTCCCGGCGTCGGCAAGACCTCGCTCGGGCGCAGCGTCGCCAAGGCGACGGGGCGCGAGTTCATCCGCATCTCGCTCGGCGGCGTGCGTGACGAATCCGAGATCCGCGGTCACCGCCGCACCTATATCGGCTCGATGCCGGGCAAGATCATCCAGGCGCTGAAGAAGGCCAAGACCACCAACCCGCTGATCCTGCTCGACGAGATCGACAAGATGGGCCAAGATTTCCGCGGCGACCCGGCCTCGGCGATGCTGGAGGTGCTGGACCCGGAACAGAACGCGACCTTCGTCGACCACTATCTCGAGGTGGAATACGACCTGTCCAACGTGATGTTCCT
>NZ_PZKG01000146.1 GCF_003034985.1 Cereibacter changlensis JA139 | reverse complement strand
CGAGGTGGCGGGCAAGACCGGCACCGCCGACAAGCCCAAGCCCTCGGGCGGCTACTGGAACGACAAAGTGATCAACACCTTCGCCTCGACCTTCCCGGCCTCGGATCCGAAGTACGTGCTGATCCTGACCCTCGACGAGCCGGTGGAAACCACGGGCCCGAAGCCGCGCCGCACCGCCGGCTGGACCTCGGTGCCGGTCGCCGCCGAGGTGATCCGTCGCGTCGCGCCGCTCCTCGGCCTCCGGCCCGAGGTTGAAGCCACCCCGATGGATGAGCTAGTAGCGGTCCGCAACTGACAGGGCAGAACATGGCGGATCAGGCAGGAACTCTCGGGGCGCTCGGCCTGACACCGACCGGCGTCAAACGGGCGCAGACCCGCATCACCGGGCTGGCGGTCGATAGCCGCCAGGTGAAGGACGGCTATCTCTTCGCAGCGCTGCCCGGCAGCCAGACCCATGGCGCGGGCTTCATCCAATACGCCCTGCGTCAGGGCGCGGCGGCCATCCTGACCGATGCGGCGGGCGCGGCGCTGGCGCGCGAAGTGCTGGCGCAATCCGACGCCGCGCTGGTGATCGCCGAGGACCCGCGGCAGGCCCTGGCCTATGCCGCGGCGCTCTGGTTCCGCGACCAGCCCGCCACCATGGTCGCGGTCACCGGCACCAACGGCAAGACCTCGGTCGCCACCTTCACCCGTCAGATCTGGCAGGCCCTGGGCCATGCGGCGATCAACCTCGGCACCACCGGGGTGGAAGGCGCCTGGACCGCGCCCTGCAGCCACACCACGCCTGAGCCGATCACCCTGCACCGCCTGCTCTCCGAGGCCGCCCATGCCGGCGTGACCCATGCGGCGATGGAGGCCTCGTCGCACGGGCTGGAGCAGCGCCGGCTCGACGGGGTGAACCTCGCCGCGGCGGGCTTCACCAATTTCACCCAGGACCATCTCGACTACCACGCCAGTTTCGAGGCCTATTTCGCCGCCAAGGCCGGGCTCTTCACCCGGGTGCTGCCCGATGAGGGCATCGCGGTGCTGAACCTCAACGACCCGCGCGGGGTGGAGCTGGCCGCCAGCGCCGACGCCCGCGGCCAGCAGGTGATCGGCGTCGGCCACGGCCCCGAAGCCGACCTGCGGCTCCTGTCGCAGCGTTTCGACTCCACGGGGCAGGACCTGCGCTTCCAGTGGTATGGCAAGATCCACATGGTTCGGCTGAACCTGATCGGCGGCTTCCAGGCCGAGAACGCGGCGCTGGCCGCCGGCCTCGCCATCGCCTCGGGCGACGATCCCGACCGGGTCTTCGCCACCCTGCCGCAGCTGACGGGCGTGCGCGGCCGCATGCAGCTCGCCGCCACGCGGCAGAACGGCGCCTCGGTCTTCGTCGATTACGCCCACACCCCCGACGCGCTGGCCACCGCGCTCAAGGCGCTGCGCCCGCATGTCATGGGCCGCATCGTCGTCGTCTTCGGCGCGGGCGGCGACCGCGACCGCGGCAAGCGCCCGCTGATGGGCCGCGCCGCGCTGGAAAACGCCGACGTGCTCTATGTCACCGACGACAACCCCCGCTCGGAAGACCCCGCCAGCATCCGCGCCGCCATCCTCGAGGCCTGCCCCGAGGCGCATGAGGTCGGTGACCGCGCCGAGGCCATCCTGCGCGGCGTCGACGCGCTGACCCCGGGCGACGCCCTGCTGATCGCCGGCAAGGGCCACGAGACCGGCCAGGTGATCGGCGGCGACATCTACCCCTTCGACGACGTCGAACAGGCCAGCGTCGCCGCCGCCGCCCTGGACGGCCTGATATGACCGCAGCGCCCTCCCTTCTTTCCGGCCGGAACCGTCCCGGCGTCCTCGTCCCCGCCACGAAAGCCCTCTGATGCCCGCCCTCTGGACCTCCGAAGACGCCGCCGCGGCCACCGGCGGTCGCTCCGCCGCCGTCTGGCAGGCCACCGGCGTGTCGATCGACACCCGCAGCCTGCAGCCGGGTGATCTCTTCGTCGCGCTGAAGGACCAGCGCGACGCGCATGACTTCGTCGTCCAGGCGCTGGAGAAGGGGGCCGCCGCCGCTCTCGTCTCGCGCATCCCCGAGGGCCTGCCCGAGGACGCGCCGCTGCTGGTCGTCCCCGACGTGCTGCAGGCGCTGGAGGCGCTCGGTCGCGCCGCCCGCGCCCGGACCGGCGCGAAGGTGATCGGCGTCACCGGCTCGGTCGGCAAGACCTCGACCAAGGAGATGCTGCGCGCCGTGCTGCAGGGCCAGGGCCGGGTCCATGCCGCCGAGGCGAGCTACAACAACCATTGGGGCGTGCCGCTGACGCTGGCGCGGATGCCCGCCGACAGCGATTTCGCGGTGATCGAGATCGGCATGAACCACCCCGGCGAGATCGGCCCGCTGGCCCGGCTGGCCCGGCCGCATATCGCGCTGATCACCACCATCGCCGCCGCCCATCTGGAGGCCTTCGAGGACACCAGCGGCATTGCCGAGGAGAAGGCCGCGATCATGGACGGGCTGGAGCCCGGCGGCATCGCCATCCTGCCCGCCGATCTCGACGTGACGCCGCTGCTGGTCGGCCGGGCCGAGCAGGCCGGCGCCCGCACCCTGCTCTTCGGCACCTCTGCCGCCGCGCCCTACCGGCTGATCGGCGTGCAGCTGACCCCCGAGGCCACCATCGTCCGCGCCACCCGCGCCGGCGAGCCCCTGCTCTACAAGGTCCGCACCCCGGGCCGGCATTTCGCCACCAACGCGCTGGCCGTGCTTGCCGCCGCCGACGCGCTGGGGCTCGATCCCATCATCGCCGCCTGCGACATCGGCCAGTGGTCGCCACCCGCCGGCCGCGGCACCCGCGAGCGCATCCTGATCGACGCGGTGGAAGACGACGCCTTCGAGCTGATCGACGACGCCTTCAACGCCAACCCGGCCTCGATGGCGGCGAGCCTCGAGCTCCTGGCGGCGATGCAGCCCACCGACAACGTCGGCCGCATCTCCTCCGGCCGCCGCATCGCGATCCTCGGCGACATGCTGGAGCTGGGCCGGACCGAGCTCGCGCTGCACCGCGCCATCGCCGACCACCCGGCGCTCTCCTCCATCGCGGTGATCCACTGCGTCGGCCCGCGCATGCGGGTGCTGTGGGAGGCGCTGCCCAAGCGCCAGCGCGGCGACTGGGCCGAGACCGCCGCCGAGCTCTTGGGCCGGGTGCATCTCTTCGTCGACGCCGGCGACATCGTGCTGGTGAAGGGCTCGAAAAGCATGAAGGTCAGCCTGCTGGTTGACGCCCTGCGCAAACTGGGCAAAGCCAGCCCGTCAACGATCCGAGGGGACGAGTAGATGTTGTACCTCCTGACCAACTTCTCCGACGGGGGCGATGTCTTCAACCTGTTCCGCTACCTGACCTTCCGGGCGGGCGGCGCCTTCTTCACCGCGCTGATCTTCGGCTTCCTCTTCGGCCGGCCGCTGATCGACCTCCTGCGCCGCAAGCAGGGCAAGGGCCAGCCGATCCGCGACGACGGCCCGGCCACGCATTTCGCCAAGGCGGGCACCCCCACCATGGGCGGTCTGCTGATCCTCTCGGCGCTGCTCTTCTCGACCCTGCTCTGGGCGCGGCTCGACAACGGCTATGTCTGGATCGTGACGCTGGTCACCTTCGCCTTCGGCCTGATCGGCTTCGCCGACGACTACGCCAAGGTCACGAAGCAGAACACCAAGGGCGTCTCCGGCCGGGTGCGCATGCTCCTCGGCCTCGCCATCGCCGCGCTCGCCACCTTCGCCGCCACCTTCTTCCACCCGGCCGAGCTGACCAACCAGCTGGCCATGCCCTTCCTGAAGGACGTGCTCCTGAACCTCGGCGTCTTCTTCGTGCCCTTCGGCATGATCGTCATCGTCGGCGCCGCCAATGCGGTGAACCTGACCGACGGTCTCGACGGGCTGGCGATCATGCCGGTGATGATCGCGGGAGGCACGCTCGGGGTGATCGCCTATGTCGTCGGCAACGCCAATTACACCGACTATCTCGGCGTCCACTTCGTCCCCGGCACCGGCGAGCTTCTGGTCTTCACCGCGGCCCTCGTCGGCGGCGGGCTCGGCTTTCTCTGGTACAACGCCCCCCCCGCCGCCGTCTTCATGGGCGACACCGGCAGCCTCGCGCTCGGCGGCGCGCTCGGCGCCATCGCCGTCTGCACCAAGCACGAGATCGTGCTGGCCATCGTCGGCGGCCTCTTCGTGGTCGAGGCGATGTCGGTCATCATCCAGGTGCTCTATTTCAAGCGCACCGGCCGCCGCGTCTTCCTGATGGCGCCGATCCACCACCATTTTGAGAAGAAGGGCTGGGCCGAGCCGCAGATCGTCATCCGCTTCTGGATCATCTCGCTGATCCTCGCCCTGATCGGCCTCGCCACGCTGAAACTGCGCTGAGCGCGCGCAGGGCGGTCCCGCCAAGGGAACCGCCCGCACCGCCGCCGGGTTTCCTCTCCAACGGGCAGACAGCCGCGAAGGAGACGATCATGGCCGATCCGAAGACTGCGAAGACCCCCACCGCCAAGACCCCCACCGCCACGACCCACGAGACCGCCGAGCAGGGCGACCCGCGCGACCCCTATGCCACCGGCGACGCCGCACGCCCCGGCTCGGCCACCATGGTCGATGACGAACGCGCCGACGGCCCGGCCAGCAACGATGTCGAAGACACCGCCCGCACCGATCTCTCCGGCTTCGACGTCGAACTGCCGCCCGACGCCCGCGCCCCCGGCACCCACAACCCCGGCCTCTCCGACGAGAACGCCGCCGACGGCTGGCGCGAATATGACAGCGACACCGAATGGGCCGGCGACAGCCCCTATCCCGACGTGCCGGAAGACGACGACGCCGAGACCGAACCCTCCTCGGCCCGGGTGGAGGAGGGCGCCGACCTGATGCAGACCGCCACCACCCTGCTCGAGGAGGACGCGACCCTCGACATCGAGGATCTCTCGATCGAGCTGCGCGGCCAGACCCTGATCCTGCGCGGCAGCGCCGCGACCGAAGACGACCGCGAACGCGCCGAAGCCATCGTCAGCGCGCTCCCCGGCATCGCCAACGTCGACAACGAACTCGAAGTCGTCTCCGCCTGACACCCGGCATCCGACCGGCGCGCGGCTCCCCCCATTTTCTGTCGGAAAATATCCTCGGGGGTGAGCCGCGCAGCGGCGAGGGGGCAGACAGCCCCCTCCCTTTCTTTCTTCCTTCCTTTCCCTCCCTCCCTTCCCTCCGCCTCCCTCCCTTGCACCCGCCGCCCGCCCGCCGCATTGTCGCGCCCGACCAGATCGAAAGGGCGCGCAGCATGATTCCGGTGCAGGGCTACAGGGGCCGCAAGGTGGCCGTTCTCGGGCTGGGCCGCTCCGGCCTCGCCACCGCCCGGGCGCTTGCAGCGGGCGGCGCCGAACCGCTGGTCTGGGACGACAGCCCCGAGGCCCGGGCCAAGGCCGAGGCAGAAGGCTTCGCCCCGCATGACCTCAGCCGCGCCGGCGCCTTCGAGGGCATCGCCGCGCTGATCGTCAGCCCCGGCATCCCGCATCTCTACCCGGCGCCGAACCCGGTCATCGCCCGCGCCCTCGCCGAGGGCGTGCCGGTCGACAATGACATCGGCCTCTTCTTCCGCTCCTTCGCCACCCGCGACTGGGAGGCCTTCGAGCAATCTCCCCGGGTGATCTGCGTCACCGGCTCCAACGGCAAGAGCACCACTACGGCGCTGATCCACCATATCCTGAGCGAGGCCGGACGCCCGACGCAGATGGCGGGCAACATCGGCCGCGGCGTGCTCGATCTCGACCCGGCGCAGGAGGCCGAGGTGGTGGTGCTGGAGCTCTCCAGCTACCAGACCGATCTCGCCCGCGCGCTCACGCCGGATGTCGCGGTCTTCACCAATCTCTCGCCCGACCATCTCGACAGGCACGGCGGCATGGGCGGCTATTTCGCGGCCAAGCGCCGGCTCTTCGCCGAGGGCGGCCCCGACCGCGCGGTGATCGGCGTCGACGAGATGGAGGGCCGCTACCTCGCCACCCAGGTGGCCGAGGGGCCGGAGGACGACCGGGTGATCCGCATCTCCTCGGGCCAGAAGCTCGAGGGCTTCGGCTGGTCGGTCTTCGCCCGGCGCGGCTTTCTCGCCGAATGGCGCAAGGGCCGTCAGGTCGCCTCGATCGACCTGCGCGGCATCGCGGGCCTGCCCGGCGCGCATAATCACCAGAACGCCTGCGCCGCCTATGCCGCCGTCCGCACGCTCGGCCTCGCGCCGAAGCTGATCGAACAGGCGCTGGCCAGCTACCCCGGCCTGCCGCACCGCAGTCAGACCGTGGGCGAGCGGGACGGGTGCGTTTCGTGAACGATTCGAAGGCCACCAATGTCGACAGCGCCGCCAAGGCACTGCAGGCCTTTCCGAAGATCCGCTGGATCGCCGGGGGCCTCGGCAAGGACGGCGGCATCGCCGCGCTGCAGCCCTTCCTCGGCTCGGTGGTGAAGGCCTATCTCATCGGCCATTCCGCCCGCGACTTCGCCCTGCAGATCGGCGCCACGCCGCACGAGATCTGCGAGACGATGGAGCGCGCCGTCACCCGCGCCGCCGCCGAGGCCGAACCCGGCGAGGTCGTCCTCCTCGCCCCCGCGGCGGCGAGCTTCGACCAATACCCCAACTTCGAGAAACGCGGCGAGGATTTCACTGCGCGGGTGCAGGCGCTCGGCTGATCCCCCGAGGCCGGGGGCGCGATCCTTCTGCGAAGGATCGGGCGCCTCCCGGGACGCCGGCGCGCCATCGGCGGGAAGCCGCTCAGCCCGCCGCGCCGGAGCGGAACGCCCCGACCGGGCGCAGCCGAAAATCCTTCGCAGAAGGATTTTCCGCCCCCCGGCCGCGGCCGTCCCGGCCCGCCTTTCCACTGGCCAGACCGGGGGAGTTTCGCTAGACTTCTTCCCAGACCCGGACAACCGGGCGGATCGAGGCAGTGCAGGCGGTTTTCCCATGACAGAGATGGTCTATGGCTCCATGCCCATTCGGGTGACGGAGCCGGTTCTTCCCCGTTGGTGGCGCACCATCGACAAATGGTCGCTCACGTCGATCCTCGTGCTCTTCGGGGTCGGCCTGCTCCTCGGGCTCGCCGCCTCGGTGCCGCTGGCGACGCGCAACGGGCTCGAGCCCTTCTACTATGTCCAGCGTCAGGCCTTCTTCGGCGGGATGGCGATCATCGCCATGCTGGCCACCTCGATGATGACGCCCGACATGGTGCGCCGGCTCGGGGTCATCGGCTTTGTCGCCGCCTTCGCGGCCCTGGTGATGCTGCCCTTCTTCGGCACCGATTTCGGCAAGGGCGCCGTGCGCTGGTTCAGCCTCGGCTTTGCCTCCTTCCAGCCGTCCGAGTTCCTCAAGCCCGGCTTCGTCATCCTCGCCGCCTGGCTGATGGCCGCGAGCCAGGAGCTGAACGGCCCGCCGGGCAAGACCTTCTCGCTGATCGTGGCCACCATCATCGTGCTCTTCCTCGCCCTGCAGCCCGACTTCGGTCAGGCGGCGCTGGTGCTCTTTGCCTGGGGCGTCATGTATTTCGTCGCCGGGGCGCCGATCACGCTGATCGTCATCATCGGCGGCATCGTCGTCCTGGGCGGCACCTTCGCCTATGGCGCTTCCGAACACTTCGCCCGGCGGATCGACGGCTTCCTCACCCCCGACCTCGATCCGCGCACCCAGCTCGGCTATGCCGCCAACGCCATCCAGGAGGGCGGCTTCTTCGGGGTGGGCGTGGGCGAGGGGCAGGTGAAATGGTCGCTCCCCGACGCGCATACCGACTTCATCATCGCCGTCGCCGCCGAGGAATACGGGTTGATCCTCGTCCTGTGCATCATCGGCCTCTACGGCACGGTCACCGTGCGCAGCCTGTTCCGGCTGATGCGCGAGCGCGATCCCTTCATCCGGCTCGGCGGCACCGGGCTCGCCTGCATCTTCGGCGTGCAGGCGATGATCAACATGGGCGTGGCGGTGCGTCTCTTGCCCGCCAAGGGCATGACGCTGCCCTTCGTCAGCTACGGCGGCTCGTCGGTGATCGCGGCGGGCATCACGCTCGGCATGCTGCTCGCCTTCACCCGCTCGCGGCCGCAGGGGCAGATCGGGGATATCCTCTTCAAGCGGGGTCGCTGAGATGGGTCAGCGCGTCGGATCGGGGCCGCTGCTTCTGATCGCGGCGGGGGGGACCGGAGGACATATGTTCCCGGCGCAGGCTCTGGCCGAGGCCATGGTGCGGCGCGGCTGGCGGGTGAAGCTCTCGACCGATGCGCGCGGCGCCCGCTACGCCGGGGGCTTTCCCCATGTGGTGAAGGTGGAGGAGGTTGCCTCGGCCACCTTCGCGCGCGGCGGTCTCCTGGCCAAGGGGCTGGTGCCCCTGCGCATCGGCGGCGGGGTGATGGCGGCGGTGGGACAGTTCCTGCGCGACCGGCCTGCGGTGGTGGTCGGCTTCGGCGGCTACCCTTCGATCCCGGCGCTGGCGGCGGCGACGCTGTTGCGCCTGCCGCGGATGATCCACGAACAGAACGGCGTCTTGGGCAAGGTGAACACCGCCTTCGCCCGCCGGGTGCAGGCCGTGGCCTGCG
>NZ_PZKG01000145.1 GCF_003034985.1 Cereibacter changlensis JA139 | reverse complement strand
GCCCGATCTGCCGCGCGACCTCTTCCAGCGTGGCGGACGGCCGGGCGGGGCTGGCCACCTGCCTGCGGGTCAGCCCGACCGCGCCCGACAGGGACCGCGCGCCCAAGGGGAAGACGGTCAGGATGCCGCGCTCCAGCTCTTCGGCCACAACGCCGCGCGAGATTAACCAGACCGCGTCGGAAGCGAGGCAGATGCCGCGTCCCAGAGCCAGCGAGGCTGTCTCGACCGCCGGTCGCTGTCCGGCGAACCCGACCGAGGCGAGGTAGTCATCGACCTGCCGCCGGATCAGCGCGGTTTCCGGCGGCAGGATCAGCGGCGCTTGGCCCAGCACCTCGGCGGCGGCGCGGCCCGCCAGCGGGTGGCCGGCGCGCGCCACCAGCACCACCTCCTCCTCGTAGAGATGCTCGAAGGTCAGCCCCGCGATCTCCGACGCGCCGGGCAGGCGGCCGACCATCAGGTCGATGTCGCCCTCGCGCAGCAGCCGCATCAGGTAGAAATGCGGCCCGGTCTCGACGGCCAGCCGGACATCGGGCCGCAGCGCGCGGAAGCGCAGCACCACCAGCGGGAAGAAGCGGGTGGCCACCGTGGGCAGCACGCCGACCCGGATCGTGCCGCCGGCGCCCGGACGCAGGGCGGCGGCGCCTGTCTCCAGCGCCTGCAGCCCGGCGCTGGCGTGGCGACGGAACAGCGCCCCCGCCTCGGTCAGCACCAGCCTGCGCCCCTGCCGCAGGAACAGCGGCTGGCCCAGAAGCGCCTCCAGTTCGGCCAGGGTGCGCGACAGCGCCGGCTGGGTGACGCCCTGCGCCCGGGCGACCGCCGACATGCCGCCCTCGGCGGCGATGTCGAGGAAGGCCCGCACATGGCGCAGCTTGATGCCGGGATGCATAACAGAACGATTATCCATTCAGGCTCATTTCGCATTGTTCAACGGGAATTCGTCGTGGCAGATTATGGGAGACGGAGGAGCCCATGCAAGTTCTCACGCGCCCCTGGGGGGCGATGCACTATCATTGCGACACGGCGGCCGCAGGGCCGACCGTGGTCTTCGCCACGTCGCTCGGCACCGACCTGCGGCTCTGGGATGCGGTGCTGCCGCTCCTGCCCGGCATCCGCGCGCTGCGTTTCGACATGCGCGGACACGGGCTTTCGGACGCGCCGGAGCCTTTGGGGCTCAGCATCGCAGACCTTGCCGAGGACGCCGCCGCGCTGATCGAGGTGGTCGCCGGGGGGCCGGTGGTCTTCGTCGGCCTGTCGATCGGCGGGATGATCGGTCAGGTGCTCGCCGTCGAGCGGCCCGATCTGCTGCGGGCGCTGGTGCTGTCGAACACAGCGGCGAAGATGGGCAGCGCCGACAGCTGGAACGCGCGGATAACGGCGATCCAGGCCGGCGGCATGGCCAGCGTCGCCGATGCGGTGATTGAGCGCTGGTTCGCCGCGCCGTTCCGCGCTGCCCCGGAATTGGCCCCGTGGCGCAACATGCTGATCCGCACCCCGGTCGCGGGCTATGCCGCGGCCTGCGGCGCCATCGCGGCGGCCGATCTCGGTGCCACGACAGCGCGGATCGGGCAGCCGACGCTGGTCATCGCCGGGGCCGAGGATGGCGCCTCGCCACCCGATCTGGTGCAGGCGACGGCGGCGCTGATCCCCGGCGCGGCCTTCCACGTCATTCCCGGCGCCGGTCACCTACCGCCGGTGGAGACGCCCGCCGCCTTCGCCGCCCTGCTGATCCCCTTCCTCAAGGAGCATGCCCGATGACGGAGCCCCCGACGATGCAGGCCCAAGGCATGGCGACGCGCCGCCGCGTGCTGGGCGACGCCCATGTGGACCGTGCCGAGGCGGCCCGGACGGATTTCGACACGCCGTTCCAGAACCTGATCACCGAGGCCGCCTGGGGCCATGTCTGGTCGCGCGACACGATTCCGCTGCGCGAACGCTCGATGCTGACCATCGCCCTGCTGGCCGGGCTCGGCAACGATCACGAGCTTGCCCTGCATATCCGCGCCACCCCCAACACCGGGGCGAGCCGCGAAGACGTGATGGAGGCGCTGCTGCATGTCGCCATCTATGCCGGGGTGCCGCGCGCCAATCACGCGATCAAGATCGCCAGGGAGACCTTTGCCGAGATGGAGGCGAGCCGATGACAGCCAACAGTGAGGGGGACCGCGACCCCCTCTTCTTCCGCGACCGGGATTGGCATCCTGCGGCCTATACGCCGGGCTACAAGACCTCGATGACCCGCGCTCCCTTCCGGCCGCTGGTGGCGCTCGGCTCCACCCTGTCGGAAGAGACCGGGCCGGCCTTCGGTCAATCGATGATCGGGGCGCTCGACAACAACCTGATCCTGAACTTCACCGGCCAGCCCGCGATCGGCGAGCGGATCATCCTGCATGGCCGGGTGCTCGACGAAACGGGCCGCGGCGTTCCCAATGTGCTGGTCGAGATATGGCAGGCCAATGCCGGCGGGCGCTACCGGCACAAGAAGGACGGTTATCTCGCGCCGCTCGATCCCAATTTCGGCGGCTGCGGCCGCACGCTGACCGGCCCGGACGGCAGCTATGAATTCCTCACCGTCCGCCCCGGCGCCTATCCCTGGCCGAACCGGGTGAATGACTGGCGGCCGATGCATGTGCATCTCTCGGTCTTCGGCAGCGGCTTCGGCCAGCGGCTCATCACCCAGATGTATTTCGAGGGCGACCCGCTGATCGCGCGCTGCCCGATCGTGCGCACCATCGGCCAGGAGAAGGCCATCGAGGCGCTGGTCGCGCCGCTCGACATGAACCGGGCGATCCCGATGGATTGCCTTGCCTACAAGTTCGACGTCGTGCTGCGCGGCCGCCGCCAGAGCCTGTTCGAGAACCGCAGGGAGGGGATGTGATGCAGCCGCTCGATTATCTGAAGGAAACGCCGTCTCAGACGGCCGGGCCCTTCGTCCATATCGGTCTCACGCCGAACAAGCTGGGCATCGGCGGCGTCTATCCGCAGGATCTGGGCGACAGCCCGATCCGCGAGGAGGCGAAGGGCCAGCAGATCACCATCGTCGGCACGGTGCGCGACGGCGCCGGGATGATCCTGCGCGATGCGCTGATCGAAAGCTGGCAGGCCGATGCGGCGGGGATCTACCCGGGCAACGACCCGCGCGGCGCGGCGGACCCGAATGTCGGCGGCTGGGCGCGGATCATCGCGGATTTCGACACCGGCGAGTGGGTGCTGAAGACGATCAAGCCGGGGGCGGTTCCCTATCCGGATGGTCGGATGATGGCGCCACATATCTCGCTGTGGATCGTCGCTCGCGGCATCAACCTCGGCCTGCAGACCCGCGTCCATTTCGAGGACGAGGACAACAGCGCCTGCCCGGTCCTGGGCCGGATCGAGCATCGCGACCGGGTGCAGACGCTGATCGCCAAGAAGACCGGGCCGGACAACTACCGCTTCGACATCGTGCTGCAGGGCGAGAACGAGACGGTGTTCTTCGACATCTGAGCGCGGTTTTCGGGCGGCGGCTGGCCCCCGCCCGCCGATCCGCTATGAAGGACAGGCAAGCCACCGAAGGACCGACATGCCCGCAGCCCCCGCCGACAGCGCCCTCTACCGCAGCCTCTTCGGCGACGAGGAGACGGCCGCCCTCTTCTCCGACAGCGCCGAGATCCGCGCCATGCTTCTGGTCGAGGGCGCGCTGGCCCGGGTGCAGGGCCGGCTCGGCGTGATCCCCGAGACAGCGGCGGCCTTCATCGACCGCTCGTCGCGCGAGGTGCTGATTGACCCTTCGGCGCTGGCCGAGGGGGTGGCCACGGACGGCGTGCCGGTGCCGGGGCTCGTCGCCGCCTTCCGCAAGGCGATGCAGGCGCCCGACCATGCGCAACACCTGCACTGGGGCGCCACCAGCCAGGACATCATGGAGACGGCGCTGGCCCTGCGGTTGCGGCGGGTCATCGAGCTCTGGGACGCCCGGCTGCTGCGGCTGATCGCGGCGCTCGGGGCGCTGGCGCGCGACCATGCCGAGACGCCGATGGCCGCCCGCACCTACGGGCAGGCGGCGACGCCGACCAGCTTCGGCGCCGTGGTCGCCGGCTGGGGGCACCCGCTGCTGCGCCACCGCGCCCGGCTGGCGGCGCTGCGCCCCGAGCTGCTGACCGTCTCGCTGGGCGGCGCGGCGGGCACGCTCTCGGCCATGGGCGAGGCCGGGCCCGCGGTGCGCGCCGCTCTGGCCGAGGCGCTGGTTCTGGCCGATCCGGGCCATTCATGGCATGCCGAACGCGACCGGACAGCCGCCTTCGCCGCCTGGATGGCCGGGCTCTGCGCCAGCCTGGGCAAGCTTGGGGAGGATCTGATCCTGATGGCGCAATCGGGCATCGGCGAGATCGCCATCGCCGGGGCGGGCGGCTCCTCCACCATGCCGCAGAAGCAGAACCCGGTCGGCCCCTCGGTGCTTGTGGCGCTGGCCCGGCAGGTGACGGCGCTGGCGGCGGCGATCCAGGGCGCCGCGGTGCATCGCCAGCAACGCGACGGCGCCGCCTGGTTCGTCGAATGGCTGACCCTGCCGCAGCTCTGCCTCTCGACCGGGCGGGCGCTGGCGCAGGCAGGTGATCTGGCGAGCAAGATCCGCCCCGATACAGCGGCGATGGCGCGCGGGCTCGACGACGGCAGCGGGCTGATCCATGCCGAGGCCTACAGCTTCGCCCTCGCCCGCCATATGCCGCGCCCCGAGGCGCAGGCGAAGGTCAAGGCCCTCTGCGCCGAGGCCCGGCCGGGCGGGCCCTCGCTGGATGCACTGGTGGCCCGCGCCTTCCCCGAACTCGACCTGACGGCGGCGGGCGGGCTCGGCGCGGCCCCGGCGGAAGCGCGGGACTTTGCGGCGGCGGTGGGCGCCTGAGCCCAGTTCGCGCGACCGCGCATGGAATCCGTTCGAAACACGGGCAGATGCTCGATGCAAACCGTGAGCGTCCCCACCGCCTGCACCGCCGGAACAAGCCCGTTCCGCACGGCATGACGCCACAGAACGGTGCGCAGCGGCATCCCCTTGAGGCGGGCGAATTCGACATAGTCGCTCGAGAGCACGTCAATCATCGTCGCGCGCACCAGCCGGTAGAAACAGGAAATCTGCAACAGCACAAGCGTCATCACCGGCAGGATGATCTTCGGCAGCTGCAGGAAGGACGACTGCCCCGGGCTCAGCAGCGCGACCGCGGGCAGCAGGTGGAAGACCTGCGCGCTGAACAGCAGGATCAGCAGCATCCCGAGCACGAATTCCGGCATGGCGTTGATCGCGATGCCGAAGAACATGATGATACGGTCCGACAGCCGGTCGCTGCTGCCGATCCAGCCTCGGCAGGATGTTGGACCCGAAGCCGGACCGACTGCTGCGGGGTTCTGAAACGCCGGCGAGGCCGTTGCGGCTCTACGGCATCACCCTGTCGTTCCCGCTTGCTCAGCGGCATTCGGCGGCCAGCGCATGGGACGAGGAGCGGTCGCGCGGCCACTTGGTGCCGCCGCCCGCCACGGATGCCGAGGGATCACCTCAGGACATCCTGCCCCGACCCCGTGTTCCCATCAGGATCCTGTCGACGCGGTCCGAGTGCTTCTCTGTCCACTTCCAGATCCAGGCCATGCCCAGGAGGGTCAGAAGCCAGGCCAGCACAACGTCCGACAGGAAATGCGCGCCGAAGAGCACGCGATTGAACGCGATCATCATGAGCAGGGGTACCAGAAGGATCGCCGCCTTCAGGCGCAGCCTTTCCGGAAACAGCACGAGCAGGGAAAGCCCCGCCGCCGCCGCCGCGGCCTCTCCGGAGGGAAAGGAGCAGTTGCGGGCGCATTGGCCCGAGAATTGCCAAACCGGGGTGAAATCCGCCGTACCGCCGAATTCCAACAGGTGACGGGGCCGCGCGCGCCCGATCAAGGGCTTCAGGGTCTCGACAATAAGCTGACCGGCCACGAAGCTCGTGACGACGAACATCGCCTTGTGCGGCGCACAGAGACCGAGCCGCCTGGGCAGAAGGGCGCGCAGCGCCAGAAGCAGCAGCATGGCGGCGATGACGACGAACGGGCCCTTGAGCCCGATCTGCCGCAGCCCCTTCAGAAACGGCTGCTCGGCCAGAACGAAGACCGTCCCTTCCGCGAAGCCGCGCGCCACCGCCAGATCGATGGCCGGAAATATCATGAAGACAAAGCTGATCAGGATCGTCAGCCGGGCGATGAGGAGCTGCGCCGCGCCGATGCCGGTTCGGATGTCGTGATGAGGCGCAATGTCGGAAGGCTTGGGCATAAAGCCCGGTAAAGTCTGGTTCATGCCGGTCTCTCGTAACGATGGATCGACCGCCATCTGGAACGGCTCTGTCAAGAAACGGCGAAGAACGGATCAAGGAGCTGTCCGGCGCAGGCGAACCCGGTGTCACGGCATTGTCCCGAATGGCGCAAAGCCCTATTCCGGGACGTATCGACGGCGCGATACGGGCATGGTGGCAGGCATCGGAATGGACAACACTCTTGTTCTCATCGTCGAGGACGAGCCGGCGATCGCCCGGATCCTCGACGCCTATCTGCGGCGCGACGGCTTCCGCACCGTTCAGGCCTCGGACGGGGAAACCGCGCTGCAGCACCATGCGCTCCTGAAGCCCGATCTCGTGCTGCTGGACGCGCGCATTCCCAAACTGGACGGCTTTGCCGTGCTGGCGCGTCTGCGGCAGACCAGCTCGACGCCGGTCATCATGGTGACGGCGCTGGCGGATGATGTCGACCGGTTGAGCGGCCTGCATCTGGGCGCCGACGATTATGTGGTGAAGCCGTTCAACCCGCAGGAGGTCGTTGCAAGGGTCAGGGCCGTGCTGCGCCGGACCCTGGGCGAGACGCGGGATGCGGTGCGCCGCTTCCGGTCTCTCGAGGTGGATTTCGGCAGCTACGTGGCTTTCGTCAACAAGGACGGACAGCGGCTTCCCCTAGCCCTCACGCTCAGCGAGTTCCGGATTCTCGCGCATATGATCCGGCACCCGACCCAGGCCTTCGCCCGCGCCGATATCCTTGACGCCTGCATGCCGGAAAGCGATGCGCTGGCGCGCACCGTGGACACCCACATCTCCAATCTGCGCCGAAAGTTGGACGAGATGGGCGAGCCCGGCTTCCTGCCGGCGGTGCGTGGTGTCGGCTACCGCCTGGCGGACCCGCAATGACCACCCGGCGCGCCCGCGCGCTGCCGCTTGCCACGCTGACCGCGATCGTCATTGCGATCATGCTGCTGCTGAGCGTCGGCATGGCCTATGTCGGCGTCACCTGGTATTCGGCCCATCTCGAGGAGGACAACAACCGCAGCCTGCCTCCGGAAGCCGCTGCCGCCTACAGGCTGGTGAACGAGGGCCGGGTTCCGGACGAGACCGCCCTAAGAACCCTCGTCGAGCATCTCGACGCGCTTGTGGCGCCGACGGATTTCAAGGTGCAGATCGCCACCCTGGCGATCGGTCTGGTCTCCGCGCTGGTCTGCGCGATCATCGGCGTCTATCTGGCAAGGCGGATCGCTCGGCCGCTCGAGACCCTGAGCGGGGCGGCCGAAGTTCTCAGATCCGGCGATTTCTCGGTTCGCGTCGCCGCATCGCCCGGAACCACCCGAGAGGTTTCCAGCCTTGTCGAGACCTTCAACGCCCTCGCCACCAGCCTCGAACAGATGGAGGAGCGGTTGCGCTTCAGCAACATGGCGGTTGCGCATGAGCTGCGCACCCCGCTGACGGTCCTGCAGGGCGGGTTGCAGGGCATACTCGACGGGGTGTTCCCGATGGATCGGAAGGTCCTCGGCGATCTGCTGCTGCAGGTCGAGGGTCTGGCCAGGATCATCGAGGATCTGCGCACCCTCTCGCTGGCCATCGGCCAGAAGCTGGTGATGCAGCGCCAAGATCTCGATCTCGCCGAGGTGGTGGAAACGCTGCTCTCCGCCTCGCGACCCATGCTTGAGGCCGGCGGGCTGGCGCTTGAAACCAGCCTGCGACCCGCCCGGATATCCGCGGACCCGACCCGGATCCGTCAGGCCGTGCTCGCCCTGATGGAGAATGCGGCCCGCTATGCGGCAAGCGGCGGATCCCTGCGCTGCGAGACCGAGCAACTGCCGGACGGCGGCGCTCTCATCCGTGTGCTTGACCGGGGGCCGGGTTTCCCAGAGGATATGGACGCCGTTGCGGTGAACCCATTCTGGAGGGGCGACGCCTCGAGATCGCGCGCCACGGGCGGAACTGGCCTCGGCCTCTCCATCGTCCAGGCCATCGCAACCGCCCATGGCGGAGATCTATCGCTCCGGAACAGACCGGGCGGAGGCGCTATGGTCGAAATCCATCTTCGTGCCGCGGGAGAGGCGTCGTGACTTTTGGGCTCACCCTGAACAATGGGGTGAACTGATGCGGCTAAGCTAGAGCCCCGCCCTGCTCATTCACGAGCGGCTGAGCGCAGCACCGGCCGCTGGTGGGCAGCCGCACCGTGCAGCGGCTGGTCAGACACGCCCGAACCGAGTTGCTCCAGACCGAAATCGCGGCAGCTTCGCAGTCGAAGCGATCCTTGCACGTGGTTGCATCGACGGCATCTTCTTAAAGCGTTTCAATCTGGCGCTGACACGAGGTCGGGTGACGTCCCTTCGGATGATGTAGCTCGCCGGTAGCACCGCCA
>NZ_PZKG01000144.1 GCF_003034985.1 Cereibacter changlensis JA139 | reverse complement strand
CGCCTCGGCGGCGAGCGGGGCGACGCTGCGGCGGAAGCCCTCCGCGTCCCATTCGGCCAGCGAGGCGGCAATGTGGATCGCCGCCACCGGCCTGCCCTGCGCGTCGGGGATCGCCACGCCGAGCGCCACCTCCCCCATGAGGATCTGCTCCAGCGCCAGCGCGTGTCCGTCCTCGCGGGCGCGCTCGATCTCGGCGCGGATCCGCCGCGGGTCGGTGATGGTCCGCGGGGTCAGTTGCTCGAACCGGGCGTTGGCGAGCAGCGCGTCGACCTCGGCCGGCGGCAGCATGGCCATCACCGCCCAACCGCCGGAGGTGCAGCTGGTCGGCACGCTGTTGCCGACCAGCGTGGCGAAGAAGGTCTCGCGCTTGCTCTGCATCCGCGCCGCGTAGATCATCCGCTGGCCGTCGAACAGCGACAGGTCGACCCGCTCGCGCACGTTGCGGCGCAGTTCCAGCAGCACCGGGCTGGCGCGGCGGACCAGCGGGTTCAGCCGCAGGTAGTCATGCGCCAGATCGAGGATCGGCAGGTCCAGCCGGAAGCCGCGCCCGTCCTCGGCCAGCGTCAGGTAGCCCAGCTTGCGGAAGGTATGCACCAGCCGCTGCGCCGCGCTGCGGGTGAGTCCGGTGCGCGCGGCGATCTGGGTCAGGGTCAGCGGCCGGTCAGCGGCGTTGAACGCTTCCAGAACGCTCATTCCGCGGGCAAGGGATTGGATGAACAAGGCATCTTCCCCGCCTGACCCAAGGTCAGCCTGTCTTTCGCGCTGCATGGCCTCTCCGGCGTTGACATCATTGAAACCGTCCCAATACACTCATCATGCAATGCAACCGTATCGGATAGCAATACACTGCAGGACATCATGCCGCATATCAGACCACCGCGCATCGCTCTCGCTGGATTCGTCCACGAGAGCAACTCCTTCGCGCCGAGCGCGGCCGACTTGGCGGCCTTCGAGCAGGGCGGCGGCTACCTGCCGCTCAGCCGGGGCGGGCAGATCCTGGAGCGGGCGCGCGACGTGAACCTGCCGATCGCCGGCGCCATTAGCCATGCCGAGCGGCAGGGCTGGCAGCTGGCGCCGCTGCTCTGGGCCGCGGCCGTGCCCTCGGCCCCGGTCACCGCAGAGTGCTTCAAGGTCATCTCCGACGAGATCGTCGAGGGCCTGCGGCAGGCCGGGACGCTGGACGGGGTGTTCCTCGACCTGCATGGCGCGATGGTGGCCGAGGGTGCGCCCGACGGCGAGGGGGCGCTGCTGGCCCGGGTGCGCGAGGTGGTGGGGCCCGACGTGCCGATCGTCGCGGCGCTGGACCTGCATGGCAACATCAGCCCGCTGATGGTCGCGATGGCCGACCGGCTGGTGGGCTTCCGGACCTATCCGCATGTCGACATGGCCGAGACCGGCGCGCGCGCCGCGGCGGAGCTGGGCCGGCTGCTGGACGGCGCGGCAAATGCCAAGGCGTTCCGGCAGCTGGATTTCCTGATCCCGATCGCCTGGCAGTCGACCATGGGGCAGCCGGCGGCGGGGCTCTACGACCTCGTGGCGGCCGCCGATGCCGAAGGGGCCTGCGCCTCGTTCTTCATGGGTTTCCCGGCCGCCGATTTCGTCGATTGCCGGCCCTCGGTCATCGCCTATGCTGGCGACCAGGCAGAGGCCGATGCGCTGGCCGACCGTCTGACGCAGGCGGTGCGGCAGTCCGAGCCCGCCTTTCAGGGCCGGTCCTATGGCCCGCTGGAAGGGGTGCGCGAGGCGCAGCGGCTGGCGGCGACAGCGGCTCGCCCGGTGGTCCTCGCCGACACCCAGGACAATCCCGGCGCCGGCGGCGATTCCGACACCACCGGCATGCTGCGCGCCCTGGTCGAGGCCGGCGCCGAACGCGCGGCTATCGGCCTGATCACCGATCCGGAGGCCGCGGCGGCGGCCCATGCCGCCGGCGAGGGCGCGACGCTGGAGCTGTCCCTGGGCGGCCGGTCGGGCATTCCCGGCGACGCGCCCTTCACCGCAAGCTTCACCGTCGAGCGGCTGTCCGACGGCCGGTGCCACGCCACCGGGCCCTATTATGGCGGGGCGCGGATGCAGCTTGGCCCCAGCGCCTGCCTGCGGCTCGGTGGGGTGCGCATCGCGGTCGCCTCGGAGAAGGCGCAGATGGCCGACCGCGAGATGTTCCGCTTCCTCGGCATCGAACCCGAGACCGAGGCCATCCTGGTGGTGAAGAGCTCGGTGCATTTCCGCGCCGATTTCGCCCCCATCGCCGAGGCCATCCTGGCCTGCACCGCGCCGGGCCCGATGCCGATCAGCCCGGCCAGCCTGCCGTTCCGTCACCTGCACCCCGGTCTCAGGCTAGAGCCAGGCGGCGCCCCCTTCCGTTCCCCGTGAAAGGTTGACGCCAAGATCAACCAGCGGTTCACCCCGACAGAGAGGACATCATGTTCAACCGACTGACAGCGACCCTTCTCGCCTCGACCCTGCTGACCGGCACGGCCTGGGCCGAAACCACGATCAAGGCGGTGATGCATTCCGGCCTGCGCGTGCTGGATCCGGTGATCACCACCGCGCATATCACCCGCAACCATGCCTACATGATCTACGACGTGCTGATCGCGCAGGATTCCGAATTCCAGCCGCAGCCGCAGATGGCCGACTGGACCGTGTCGGACGACAAGCTGACCTACACCTTCACCCTGCGCGACGGGCTCAGCTTCCATGACGGCGCGCCGGTGACGGCGGCGGACGCCGTGGCCTCGCTGCAGCGTTGGGCGCAGAAGGACGCGGGCGGCCAGATCATCATGGACCGCACCGCCAGCCTCGAGTCGACGGATGACAAGACCATCACCTGGATGCTGACCGAGCCCTTCGTGCCGATGCTCGACGTGCTCTCCAAGCAATCGGCGCTGCCGCCCTTCATCATGCCGGCCCGCGTCGCCGCGACCTCGGCCGACGAGGCGATCACCGACTACACCGGCTCGGGCCCGTTCCGCTTCGTCGAGGCCGAGTTCCAGCCCGGCCTTACCGTGGTCTACGAGAAGTTCGACGATTACGTGCCGCGCGAGGAGCCCGCCGACTGGATGGCCGGCGGCAAGGTGGTGAATGTCGACCGGGTCGAGTGGGTCAACATGCCCGACGTGCAGACCGCGGTGAACGCGCTGTCGGGCGGCGAGATCGACTATATCGAGGCGATGCAGGTCGACCTGATCCCGCTGCTGGAGGGCGACCCGAACATCGTGGTGGAGACCCGCGAGCCGACCGGGATGCAGACCATGGTGCGGATGAACTTCCTGCACCCGCCCTTCGACAACCAGGAGGTCCGCCAGGCGGCGCTGAAGGCAATCCAGCAGGAGCCGGTGCTGGCCGCGATGGTCGGCAACCCCGACTACTACCAGGTCTGCGGCGCCATCCTCGGCTGCGGCACGCCGCTGGAAAGCGCCACCGGGTCGGAGACGCTGACCGAAGGCGGCGGTGCCGAGGCGGCGCGGGCCCAGCTGGAGGCGGCGGGCTACGACGGCACGCCGGTCGTGCTGATGGCCCCGACCGACATGGTGGCGCTGGCGACGCAGCCGGTCGTCGTCTCGCAGATGCTGCGCGAGGCGGGCTTCGAGGTGGAGCTGCAGCCGATGGACTGGCAGACGCTGGTCACCCGCCGCGCCAGCCAGGCCGCGCCGGCCGAGGGCGGCTGGAACGTCTTCATCACCAACTGGATGGTGCCGGAGATCTCCAACCCGATCTCGAACCCGATGCTGAACGGGCGCGGCGACGACGCCTGGTTCGGCTGGCCGACCGACGAGACCATCGAGGGGCTGAAGGAGTCCTTCATCGACGCCGCCGACGCCGAGACCCAGGTGCAGGTGGCGGGCGAGATCCAGGCCCATGCGCTGGACGCCGGTCTGCTGATCCCGCTGGGGCAGTACACCCTGCCGCAGGCGCGCCGCACCACGATCACCGAGATGATCAATTCTCCGGTGCCGGTGTTCTGGGGTCTGCAGAAGACCGAGTGATCCGGCAGGGGCGGGCCCGCGCCCGCTCCCCATCCCGTCCGATCGGAGGAACCTGATGCTGGGCTACATCCTGCGCCGCTGCCTCGCCGTCATCCCGGTGATGCTGCTGGTCGCTGTCTTCGTCTTCCTGCTGCTGCGCCTGACGCCGGGCGATCCGGCGGCGATCATCGCCGGCGACATGGCCACGCCGGCGCAGCTGGAGCGCATCCGCGAGGCCATGGGCCTGAACCAGCCGCTGCATGTGCAGTTCGCCACCTGGGTCGGGCGGCTGCTGCAGGGCGATCTCGGGGTCTCGCTGATCTCGAACACGCCGGTGGCGACGATGGTGGCCGACCGCATCGGGCCGACCCTCTCCATCGCGCTGCTGACCATCCTGATGTCGGTGGCCATGGCCGTGCCGATGGGGGTGCTGGCCGCCTGGAAGCACCGCAGCGTCGCCGATTACGCGGTGATGACCTTCTCGGTGCTCGGTTTCTCGGTTCCGGTCTTCGTCATCGGCTATCTCTTCATCCTGGTCTTCTCGCTGAAGCTGGGCTGGTTCCCGGTGCAGGGCTACAAGCCGCTCGGCGCGGGCCTCGGCGCCTTCCTGTCCAACGCCTTTCTCCCGGCGCTGACGCTGAGCACGATCTATGTCGCGCTGATCGCGCGGATGACCCGGGCCAACATGCTGGAGGTGCTGGGCGAGGATTACATCCGCACCGCCCGCGCCAAGGGCGCGCCCGAGCGCACCGTGCTGTTCCGCCACGCGCTGAAGAACGCCGCGGTGCCGATCCTCACCGTCATCGGCTCGGGCTTCGCGCTGCTGATCGGCGGCGTGGTGGTGACCGAGACCGTGTTCAACATCCCCGGCGTCGGGCGGCTGACGGTCGACGCCATCCTGGCGCGCGACTACCCGGTCATCCAGGCGATGATCCTGCTGACCAGCTTCCTCTACGTGCTGGTGAACCTGCTGATCGACCTCAGCTACAGTATCTTTGACCCGAGGATCCGTTACTGATGACACAGATCCCCCCGCCCGGCTCGGCGATGCAGCCGGTCCTGCGCGCCCTGCGCCTGCCGCAGTTCGGCCTCGGCGCCCGGCTCGCCGCCGTGGTCCTCGCCATCATCGTCGTGCTGACGCTGCTCGGCCAATGGATCGCGCCGCACGATCCGCTGACGATGAACCCGATGGCCCGGCTGCAGGGCCCGATCGAGGGCCACCCCCTCGGCACCGACAACTTCGGCCGCGACATCTTCAGCCGCGTCCTGATCGGCGGGCAGCTGTCCTTGGTCATCGGCCTCGCCACCGCGGTCGTCTCGGTGCTGCTGGGGCTGGTGATCGGCATGGTCGCGGGCTTCTTCCGCGCCGCCGACGCGATCATCATGCGGATGATGGACGCGCTGATGGCGATCCCCTCGATCCTGCTGGCCATCGCGCTGGTGGCGCTGAACGGGCCTTCGGTTGGCTCGGTCATCGCGGCGATCACCATCCCCGAGATCCCCCGCGTCGTGCGGCTGGTCCGCGCCGTGGTGCTCTCGGCGCGGGAGGAGCCCTATGTCGAGGCGGCGATCGCGCTCGGCACGCCGATGCACCGGATCCTGACGCGGCATCTGGTGCCCAACACGCTGGCCCCGCTGATCGTGCAGGGCACCTACATCCTCGCCTCCGCCATCCTGACCGAGGCGATCCTCTCCTTCCTCGGCGCGGGGGTCAGCACCGAGACCCCGACCTGGGGCAACATCATGGCCGAGGGTCGGCTGTTCTTCCGGATCAAGCCGGAACTGATCCTCTATCCCGGGATCGCGCTGTCGCTGTGTATCCTGTCGATCAACCTTCTGGGCGACGCGGCGCGCGACATGCTGGACCCGCGACTGAAGAAACGGGCGGGATAGGACCATGCTGTTCAAGACACGCAACTTCGACGCGGCGCCGGTGGTGCTGCAGGCGCAGGGCCTGACCGTCGGCCTGCCCGAGACCCCGGGCAATCCGCAGGTGCTGAAGGCCATCGACGTCACCATCCGGCAATCCGAGACGGTCTGTCTCGTGGGCGAATCCGGCTCGGGCAAGTCGGTCACCTCGCTGGCGATCATGGGGCTTCTGCCCGAGGCGTTGAAGGTGGCGGGCGGCTCGATCCGGCTGCAGGGCCGCGACCTGCTGCCGCTGAGCCAGGCGCAGATGCGCGAGCTGCGCGCGGCCAAGGTGGCGATGATCTTCCAGGAGCCGATGACTGCGCTGAACCCGGTGCTGCGCGTCGGCGACCAGATCATGGAGGTGATGGAGCTGCACACCGACATGTCGCCCGCCGCCCGCCGGGCCCGGGCCATCGAGATCATGGAGCAGGTGCATCTGCCCGACGTGGAGCGCATATTCCGCTCCTACCCGCACCAGCTTTCCGGCGGCCAGCGCCAGCGGATCATGATCGCCATGGCGCTGGTGCTGGAACCCGTGCTGCTGATCGCCGACGAGCCGACGACCGCGCTGGACGTGACCACGCAGAAGCAGATCCTCGCGCTGATCGACGAGCTGCAGCGCGACCACGGCACGGCGGTGCTGTTCATCACCCATGACATGGGCGTGGTCGCCGAGATCGCCGACACCGTCTATGTGATGAAACATGGCGAGATCGTCGAGCATGGCGCGGTGGAGACGCTGTTGCGCGACCCGCAGGCCGACTACACCCGCGCCCTGCTGAAGGCGGTGCCCAGCCTGGCGCCGCGCAACGCCCGGCCCCGCGCGGTGGAGACGGTGCTGCAGGTCGAGAAGCTGAACAAGATCTACGGCGGCGGCGGCCTCCTGAAGAAGCTGCCGCAGGCCCATGCCGCCAAGGATGTCAGCTTCGACCTGCCGCGCGGCCGGACGGTCGGCATCGTCGGCGAATCCGGGTCCGGCAAGTCCACCGTGGCGCGCTGCATCATGCGGCTGATCGACCCGAGCTCGGGGCGGATCCTGCTCGATGGCCGCGACATCGCCACCGTGTCGCGCAGCGCCCTGCGCCCGCACCGGCAGAAGCTGCAGGTGGTGTTCCAGGACCCGATGCGCTCGCTGAACCCGCGCTGGACCATCCGCGAGAGCCTGATCGAGGGGCCGCTGAACTACGGCACGCCCCGGGCCGAGGCGCTGGCCGAGGCCGCGCGGCTGATGGGCATCGTCGGCCTGCCCGAGGATGCGCTGGCGCGCTATCCGCACCAGTTCTCCGGCGGGCAGCGCCAGCGGATCGCCATCGCCCGGGCGGTGATGATGCGGCCTGACGTGCTGGTGGCGGACGAGGCCGTCTCGGCGCTGGACGTTTCGGTGCAGGCGCAGGTGCTGGACCTGCTGGACCAGCTGCAGCGCGATCTCGGCATCGCCATCGTCTTCATCACCCACGACCTGCGCGTCGCGGCGCAGATCTGCGACGAGGTGATCGTCATGCAGAGCGGGGTCGTGGTCGAGCACGGCCCCGCCGCCGAGGTGCTGGCCTCGCCGGCCCATGACTATACCCGCGCCCTGATCGACGCCGCTCCCGGTCGATCCTGGGATTTCCAGAACTTCCAAGAGATGCCGAAGGTGCCCCATGCCGAACCTGCCTGAAATCGACGCCGCCGCCGCCGAGCTGACCGCGATCTTCCGCGACCTGCACGCCCATCCCGAGATCGGCATGGAGGAGGTCCGCACCGCCGGCGTCGTCGCCGCCCGGCTGCGGGAATGGGGGCTCGACGAGGTGCACGAGGGCGTGGGCCAGACCGGCGTCGTCGGCATCCTGAAGGGCCGCGGTCAGGGCAACCGCCGCATCGGGCTGCGCGCCGACATGGACGCGCTGCCGATCCAGGAGACCACCGGTCTCGGCCATGCCTCGACGCAGCCGGGCAAGATGCATGCCTGCGGCCATGACGGGCATACGACCATGCTGCTGGGCGCGGCCCGCTATCTCGCGGCCAGCCGCAATTTCGACGGCACCGCGGTCTTCATCTTCCAACCGGCCGAGGAGGGTCTCGGCGGGGCCCGGGCGATGATCGCCGACGGGCTGTTCCAGCGCTTTCCGGTCGACGAGGTCTACGGCATGCACAACCAGCCCACCGGGCAGCCGGGGCGGGCGACGCTGTGCAAGGGGCCGGCGATGGCGGGGGCCTCGTTCTTCGACATCACCGTGACCGGCAAGGGCAGCCATGCCGCCATGCCGCAGCAGTCGCGCGATGCGCTGGTCGTGGCGTCCGGCCTCGTCGGCCAGTTCCAGACCATCCTCGGCCGCAATGTCGCGCCGCTGGATAAGGCCGTGCTGTCGGTGACCCAGATCCACGCCGGCAGCGCCTACAACGTCCTGCCCGAAACGGCGACGCTGGCGGGCACCATCCGCTTCTTCAAGCCCGAGGTGCGCGACCTGATGCAGGCCCGGATGCGCGCGATCTGCGAGGGTGCGGCGCAGGCCTTCGACCTCTCGGTCACCTGCGCCTTCCGCGAGATCTTCGACGTGCTGGTGAACGATCACGACCTGTCGGACGCCTGGACCGGGGCCGCCGCCGACATCCTGGGCC
The DNA here is from genome assembly GCF_003034985.1 of Cereibacter changlensis JA139. Taxonomy (GTDB): domain Bacteria; phylum Pseudomonadota; class Alphaproteobacteria; order Rhodobacterales; family Rhodobacteraceae; genus Cereibacter; species Cereibacter changlensis. The sequence goes on along the minus strand of NZ_PZKG01000144.1, from coordinate 192 downwards.
AGGAGAACGTCCGCGACGATTCCCAGCCCTTCACCGGGTCGGAGGATTTCGCTGACATGCTGCAGCTGGTGCCCGGCGCCTATGGCAACCTCGGCCATGCCGGCACCGGTGCCGCTGCACAACCCCGGCTTCGTGCTGGACGAGGCGATCCTGCCCACGGCGCCTCGATTTACGCCCGATTGATCGAGCGTC
>NZ_PZKG01000143.1 GCF_003034985.1 Cereibacter changlensis JA139 | reverse complement strand
GATGGCGGGCGATCCGTGGCAGAAATTCGCGAACCTGCGCGCCTATTTCGGATTCATGTGGACGCATCCGGGCAAGAAGCTTCTCTTCATGGGCGGGGAGTTCGCTCAGGACAGGGAGTGGAACCATGACGCCTCGCTCGACTGGGAGCTGCTCGACAACCCGGCCAACGCCGGGATGAAGCGGCTGGTCGCCGATCTGAACCGGACCTACCGCGGCGTCCCGGCGCTGCACCGGCAGGATTGCGATCCGGCGGGCTTCGAATGGGTGGATTCCGCCGATGCCGAGAATTCGGTCCTGAGCTTCCTGCGCAAGGCCGAGGGGCATCCGCCGGTGCTGGTGGTTTGCAACCTGACGCCGCAGGTGCATCACGACTACCGGATCGGCGTGCCGCAGGGCGGCGGCTGGCGCGAGATCCTGAACACCGACGCCGGGCTCTATGGCGGGTCGGATGTCGGCAACTCGGGCCTGTTACAAGCCGAAGATACATCCTGGCACGGACGGCCCGCCTCGCTCAGGCTGACCTTGCCTCCCCTCGCAACCGTTCTCGTCATGCCGGAAGGTCCAGACAACGAATGATGACAAACGGGATCACGCTGCGCGAAGGCAGCCCTTATCCGCTCGGGGCAACCTGGGACGGGTCGGGCACCAATTTTGCCATCTTCTCCGCCCATGCCACGAAGGTGGAGCTCTGTCTCTTCGATGCGCGCGGTCGGCGCGAGACCGCGCGCATCCCGCTGCCGGAGTTCACCCATGAGGTCTGGCACGGCTACCTGCCCGAAGTGCGGCCCGGTCAGCTTTACGGCTACCGGGTCCACGGTCCTTACGACCCGCAGAACGGCCACCGCTTCAACCCCAACAAGCTGCTGATCGACCCCTATGCGCTGATGCTGCAGGGCGACATCGTCTGGCATGACGCGGTCTTCGGCTACCGGATCGGCAATGCGCGGGCGGACCTCTCCTTCGACCGGCGGGACTCGGCCTTCGTCATGCCGAAATGCGTGGTGGTCGATCCTGCCGTGACCTGGGGCGCGGATATCCGCCCCCACACGCCTTGGGCCGACACGATCATCTACGAGGCGCATGTGAAGGGGATGACCGCGCTCAACCCCGACACCTCCGACCGGGTGCGCGGCAGTTTCGCGGCGCTGGCCGACCCGAAGGTGATCGAGCATCTGGTGACGCTCGGTGTCACGGCGGTGGAGCTGATGCCGACGCAGGCCTTCTTCGACGACCGCTACCTGATCGAGAAGGGGCTGACCAACTACTGGGGCTACAACACCGCCGCTTTCTTCGCTCCCGCCACCCGCTTCATCTCGCCCGGCGGCGGGGTGCATGAGTTCAAGCTGATGGTGCGGCGGCTGCACGAGGCGGGGATCGAGGTGATCCTCGACGTGGTCTACAACCACACTGCCGAGGGCAACCAGATGGGCCCGACGCTCAGCTTCCGCGGCATCGACAACGCCAGCTACTACATGCTGGGCGACGACCCGCGCTACTACTACGACACCACCGGCTGCGGCAACACGGTGAACCTCGGGCACCAACGGGTGCTGCAGATGGTGATGGACAGCTTGCGCTACTGGGTCGAGGCTTGCCACGTCGACGGCTTCCGCTTCGATCTGGCAAGCTCGCTCGGCCGCGACCGGCAGAGCTTCAACGCCAACGCGGTCTTCCTCGACGCGGTGCGGCAGGACCCGGTGCTGGGACGGGTGAAGCTGATCGCGGAACCCTGGGATACCGGGAACGAGGGCTATCAGCTGGGCAACTTCCCCCCGGGCTGGGCCGAGTGGAACGACAGGTATCGCGACTCCGTCCGATCCTACTGGAAGGGCGACGAGGGGCTGTTGCCGGAGCTTTCCTCGCATCTTCTGGGCTCGGCCAATCTCTTCGACAAGCGCGGCCGCCGTCCCTGGGCCAGCGTGAACTTCATCACCGCGCATGACGGTTTCACCCTCGCCGACACCGTCGCCTACAACGAGAAGCACAACGCGGCGAACCAGGAGGACAACCGCGACGGCCATTCTCACAACTGCAGCTGGAACTGCGGCGTGGAGGGGCCGACCGACGATCCCGAGGTGCTCGACCTGCGCGACCGGATGCGGCGGGCGATGATGGCGACGCTGCTGATGTCGCAGGGCACGCCGATGATCCTGATGGGCGACGAGGTGGGCCGCACCCAGGGCGGTAACAACAACGCCTATTGCCAGGATAACGAGATGAACTGGCTGAAGCTCGACGATCTCGATCCGCGCGATGCCGACTTCCTCGCCTTCACCCGCTCGGTGATCGCGCTGCGCAAGGGACGCGACGTGTTCCACCATGCGTCGTTCCTGCACAATGCCCCCGAGGGCCAGCAGCCGATCCGCGTCCGCTGGCTGCGCCCGGATGGCGAGTTGATGGAGCAGAATGACTGGCACAATCCCGCCGCTCGCACGTTGGGCATGCTGGTGCGCGACGAGCCGGACATCCTGATGTTGTTCAACAGCCATTTCGAGGCGGTGGACTTCACCTTGCCCGCCGCCGCGACCGACCTCGGCTGGCAGATGCTGCTCGACAGCGCGTCAGGCGAGGTGACCCCGCAGGGCAGCCCGGTGAGGCTGCCGACACTTGCCGTGCCCCCGCGCGGCCTACTGGTACTTGAGGAGACACGTCCATGACATCTGGCGAAGGCCCGCAGTCGATCTGCGCCTGGGGCGCAGTGCTGACGACCGAGGGGGCCCGCTTCCGCATCTGGGCACCGTCTCAGCAGCAGGTGCGGCTGCGCCTGCAAGGGCAGGACCACGCCATGGAGCGCAGCGACGACGGCTGGTTCGATCTGACCCTGCCGGCCGAGGCCGGGGCGGAATACGGCTTCGTGCTGGACGACGGCCGGGTGGTCGCCGACCCCGCCTCGCGGCAGCAGAGCGGTGACGTGCACGGGCTCTCGCTGGTCACCGATCCGGCCTATCACTGGCAATGCGACTGGCGGGGACGTCCCTGGCACGAGAGCGTGATCCTGGAGCTGCATGTCGGCACCTTCACCCCCGAGGGCACCTTCCGGGCCGCGATCGACCGGCTGGCCGACGTGGCCGCCAGCGGCTTCACCATGGTCGAGCTGATGCCGGTGGCGCAATTCGCCGGCAACCGCGGCTGGGGCTATGACGGGGTGCTGCTCTATGCGCCGCACCCGGCCTATGGCACGCCCGACGACCTGCGCGCCTTCGTCGATGCGGCGCATGGTCAGGGGCTGAGCGTGGTGCTCGACGTGGTCTACAACCACTTCGGGCCGGAGGGAAATTACCTGCCGTCCTATGCGCCGAACTTCTTCGACGAGAAGCGGCACACCCCCTGGGGCAATGCCATTGAATACCACCGCCCACCGGTGCGCCGCTTCTTCATTGACAACGCGGTCTACTGGCTGCGGGATTTCCGCTTCGACGGGCTCAGGATCGACGCGGCCGACCATATCCGCGACCCGGATTCCGACCCCGAGTTCCTGATCGACATGGTGCGCACCATCCGCCAGACGCTGCCGGGCCGCGAGATCCATCTGACGACCGAGGACAACCGCAACATCACCCATCTGCACGAGCGCGGGCAGGGGGGCGAGGTGGAGCTCTACACCGGCGAGTGGAACGACGACCTGCACAACGTGGCGCATGTGATCGCCACGGGGGAGTCCGAGGCCTATTACAAGGATTTCGTCGAGGATCACTGGACGAAATACGCCCGCGCCTTGGCTGAGGGCTTCGCCTATCAGGGCGAGCCTTCGCCCTTCGACGGCGGCAAGCCGCGCGGAGCGCCGAGCGCGCATCTGCCGCCGGTCTGCTTCGTCGACTTCCTGCAGAACCACGACCAGATCGGCAACCGCGCCTTCGGCGAGCGACTGACCACGCTGGCGCCCGAGCGGCGCCTGAGGCTGCTGATGGCGATGCTGCTGCTCTCGCCGCATATCCCGCTCATGTTCATGGGCGAAGACTGGGGCGAGACGCGGCCCTTCACCTTCTTCACCGACTTCGAGGGTGAGCTGGCCGATGCCGTGCGCGAAGGCCGCCGCAAGGAGTTCGAGCATTTCGCCGCCTTCCAGAACCTCGATCTGGCGGCGACGGTGCCCGACCCGAATTCCAAGGGCACCTTTGAGTCCTCGCGCATCGACTGGATGCACCGCGACACCGCGCGGGGGACGGATTGGCTCGACTTTACCCGCAGCCTGCTGCAGGTCCGCCATGCCGAGATCGTGCCGCATCTGGCCAGGGCGCCGGGCCATGGCGGCAAGGTGCTGATGGCCAGCGAAGACAAGGTGGCGGTGGATTGGCAGCTCGACGGGGCCATCCTGCGGCTGCGCGCCAATTTCGACGATCGCGAGGCCGCCTTGCCTGCCGCCGACGGACGGGTGATCTATGCGACAACCGGAGCCTCCGACGTGGGGGCGATGCCGCCCGGCACGGTGATCGCCACGCTTCAGGAGACGACATGACCGACCCATTGCAGCGCCGCGCCGAGCTTTTCGGCATCCGCGCCTCCTATCACGGCATCAGCGGCGAGCTGTTCCACCCGCCGCACGAGGCGCTGACCAGCCTGCTCACCGCCTTCGGCATCCCGATCGAGGGCACCGACCCGGAGGCCCGCCCGCCGGAACTCTACGCACCGGAGGGCGTGCGCTGCTTCCTGCCGGAAAGCGACGCGCGGATGTGGGGCGTGGCGGTGCAGCTCTATCAGCTGCGCTCGGCGCGGAACTGGGGGATCGGCGACTTCCAGGATCTGGCCGAGCTGGTGCGGCTCTGCGGCGATGCCGGGGCCGATTTCATCGGGCTCAACCCGCTGCACGCGCTGTTCCTCGCCGTGCCTCAGCAATGCAGCCCGTTCTCGCCCTCCAACCGCCGCTTCCTGAACCCGCTCTATATCGCGGTGAACCGGGTGCCCGGTTTCACCACGCCGCCCGACCTGACGGCTGTGCGCGACGGCGATCTGGTGGATTACGCCGGGGTGACCGAGGTGAAGATGGCCGCACTGCGCGACATCTGGGCGCGGGGCGTGGATGATCCCGAAGGCTTCTCGCGCTTCATGATCGAGGGCGGCGAGCTGCTGCGCCGCCACGCGCTGTTCGAGGCGCTCTCGCTGCATTTCGGCCCGATCCATGGCGCGGGCTGGCAGGGCTGGCCGGAGGAGTGGCGCGACGTGGAAAGCCCCGCCGTCGCCCGCTTCGCCGTGGAGAACGCCAGCGAGGTGGAGTTCCACATCTGGCTGCAATGGCTGGCAGACCGTCAACTGGCCGAGGTGCGCGACGCCTGCCACGCGGCGGGCATGCGGATCGGGCTCTATCTCGACTTCGCCGTGGGGGAATCCCCCGGCGGCTCGGGCACCTGGTCCGACCCTGGGCTCGTCGTCTCCGGCGCGCGGATCGGCGCCTCGCCCGACTGGTTCAACGCCGCCGGGCAGGACTGGGGCCTCGCCCCGCTCTCGCCGGTCGAGCTTGCCGCCCGTCACGCCGCCCCGTTCCAGAGCCTGATGCAGGACGCCACCCACCGCGCCGGCGCCCTGCGGCTCGATCACGCGATGTCGCTCTGGCAGCTCTTCCTGATCCCCGACGGCATGACCGCGCCGCAGGGCACCTACGTCCGGTACCCGGTGCAGGAGATGATCGCGGCGCTGGCTCAGGCCTCGAACGAGAACCGCACCATCATCATCGGCGAAGACCTCGGCAACGTGCCCGACGGCTTCCGCGAGGTGATGGCGGCGGCGAACATCCTGTCCTACCGCATCCTGCTGTTCGAGCGGCATTACGACGGCTTCATCTCGCCCGAGCACTACCCGCGCGAGGCGCTGGTCTGCGTCTCCACCCACGACCTGCCCACCTTCCAGGGCTGGTGGCGCGGCGACGACGTGGGGCTCCGCCTCGGCTTCGGCTTCATCTCGCCCGAGTCGGCGGAACAGCAGGCCGGTTCGCGGGTTCACGAGCGTCGCCAGCTTCTGGGCGACCTGATCCGGGGCGGGCTGCTCGACCCCTCGGCGTCGGAGACCCCGATCGACGCGGCCCCGGAGGAGCTGGTGATCGCCACCCATCGCCACCTTGCCCGCACCCCCTCGCGGCTTCTGGCCGTGCGGCTGGAGGACATCGCCGGCGAGGTCGCGCCGGTCAACGTGCCGAGCACGGTGGACGAATATCCGAACTGGCGGCGCAAGCTGTCGATCTCTCTCGAAGACCTGCCGGGAACCTCGCTGTTCCGCGGCATCACCCAGGCATTGGCGGCCGAACGGCCAAGGACATAGACCAGATGACACCCCGCGCGACCTATCGTTTCCAGTTCACCGCAGATTTCACCTTCGCCGATGCGGCCGCGCTTGCTCCCTACCTGTCGGAACTGGGGATCAGCCACGTCTACTGCTCGCCGATCCTCGCCGCGCGCGAGGGCAGCACCCATGGCTATGACGGCGTGCATTACAGCCTGATCAACCCCGAGCTGGGGGGCGAGGAGGGCTTTCGCGCCATGGCGGCGACGCTGCGCGAGAAGGGGATCGGCCTCATCGTCGACTTCGTGCCGAACCACATGGGTGTCGGCGGGGCCGACAACGCCTTCTGGCTCTCGGTGCTCGAATGGGGGCCGCTCAGCCCGGTAGCGGGCTGGTTCGACATCGACTGGGACAGCAATACCCCCGGCCTCTCCGGCAAGGTGCTGGTGCCCTTCCTCGGCGACCATTACGGCGAGGTGCTGGCGGCCGGCGATCTGGAGCTGAGGTTCGACCCGGAGAAGGCGGCCTTCGCCATCTGGGCGCATGACACCCACAAGCTGCCGGTCTGCCCGCAATGCTATGGCGAGATCCTGCGGCGCGGCGGGCTCGACGAACTGGCCGATGCCTATGAGGCGGTGGCGGGCGAGGCGCCAACCAACCCCGTCTGGAAGGAGCTGCGCGCCCGGCTGCGCGACGCCGACATGACCAAGGCCGTGGCCTCCTATGTCGGGACGCCCGGCGATCTCGACAGTTGGAAGGCGATGGACGCGCTGATCGAGGCGCAGCACTGGCGGCCGGTGAAATTCTCGATGGACGGCGACGCGATCAACTACCGCCGCTTCTTCACCATGAGCGATCTGGCCGGGGTGCGGGTGGAAAAGCCCGAGGTGTTCCGCGCCACGCACAAGCTGATCCTGCCGCTGATGCAGGAGGGGATCATCGACGGCATCCGCATCGACCATATCGACGGGCTGATCGACCCGAAGGGCTACTGTCTGCGGCTGCGCGACGCGCTCGACAAGCCCTTCCCGCTCTATGTCGAGAAGATCCTCGCCCCCGATGAGGAGCTGCCGGAGGATTGGCAGACGGATGGCACCACCGGCTATGAATTCGCCAATCAGGTGGTGGGCCTGATCGTCGATCCGGCGGGCGAGACGGCGATGAGCGAGATCTACGCCGCCTTCACCGGACAGACCACGTCGCCGGAAGACATCGTGCATATCGCCAAGCTCGAGATCATGGCCCAGCCGATGGCTTCGGAGCTGGAGGCGCTGACCGACCGCTTCCTCGCGCTGGCGCAGGACGATCCGCGCCGCCGCGACTTCGGCCGCGCCGGGATGCGGGCCGGGCTGTCGCAGGTGGTGGCGGGGCTCGACGTCTACCGTACCTATGTCGACCGGGATGGCATCCGCGACGAGGATCGCGCCCGCATTGCGGCCGCGGTGGAGCGCGCCAAGCTGCGCGCGCCCGAGATCGACCCCGGCATCTTCGACTTCATCGCGCTGGTGCTGACGCTGGATCTGGCCGAGGAGCATCCCGAGCAGAGGGCCGACATCCTCAAGACCACGATGCGGATGCAGCAGTTCACCGGCCCGGTGATGGCCAAGGGGCTCGAGGACCGCGCGCTCTACCGCTACGCCCGGCTGATCGCCCTGAACGAGGTCGGCAGCGAGCCCGGCCATTTCGGGCTGACGCTCGAGGCCTTCCATGCCGCCAACGCGGCGCGCAACCCGTCCTGCATGCTGACCACCTCGACCCATGACACCAAGCGGGGCGAAGATGCGCGGATGCGGATCGCCGCGCTCAGCGGCCATCCCGACCTCTGGCGCGAGCGGATCGCGGAATGGCACGAGCTGCTGGCCGACGAAGACCAGCCGATCGACCGCAACGAGGAGTATTTCTTCTACCAGCTCCTCTTCGGCGTCTGGGAGGCCGACTGGTCCGCAGCACCAAGCCCCGAAGCGCTGGCCAGCCTGCGCGAGCGGGTCGAGGCGGGGATGATGAAATCGGTGCGCGAGGCGGCGGTGAACACCCGTTGGGTCTTCGGCAACGAGGAGTACGAGACCGCGCTCTGCGCCTTCATCGCCCGGGCGCTGGAGGCGCCGGACACGCCCTTCCTGCGCTCGTTCCGCGGCTTCGTCGCCGAGGTGGCGCCGCATGGGCTGGTCAACAGCCTGATCCAGACCACGCTGAAGCTGACGGCGCCGGGGATGCCCGACCTCTATCAGGGCGCAGAGCTCTGGGAGCAGAGCCTCGTCGACCCCGACAACCGCCGCCCGGTGGATTTCGCGCTGCGCGAGCGGCTGCTGGGCGAGGTGATGGCCGAACCTGCGGCGCTGGCTCCCGCGGATCAGGGCGGGGTGAAGCTGGCGCTGACGGCGGCGCTTCTGAACCTGCGCCGCGACAAGCCGGAGCTGTTCCAGGAGGGCGACTACCGTCCGGTTGAGGCCGAAGGCAAGGGGGCGGCCAGCCTCTGCGCCTTCGAGCGCCGCCATGGCGACGACCGGATGCTGGTCGCCTGCGCCTGCATCCGGCAGGGAGCCGCCCGCACCGCGATGCCACGC
>NZ_PZKG01000142.1 GCF_003034985.1 Cereibacter changlensis JA139 | reverse complement strand
CGGTCGGGCTTTCGTCTCGCCAGCATCTTCACGCGGCGCGCGGGCGGCGGGGGCGCGGCGTTCCGGCTTGTCGAAGCTCTTGCGCGGCGCGCGTTCCGGGCGGTCCATCGAGGGCTCGCCCTCCAGCCGCCGCATGGTCACGCCCGCTTCCAGGTCGATCCCGGCGCCGAACTTGCCCGCGACCGCCTTGCCGATCTGCACGAAGGTCTCGTCCTCCTGCACCCGGATCGCGCCGATCTCGTTCTTGGTGATGTCGCCCGCGTCGCAGATCTTCGGCAAGAGCCAGCGCGCTTCGGCCCGGCCCGACCGGCCGACCGACACGGTGTACCACACCGCCTCGCCGAATTCCGCCCGCTCGCGCGGCTTCGACGGCTCGGCGGCCGAACCCACATCCTGCAGCTCCTCCGGGGCCGAGCGCCCCTCGCGCCACATCTTCACGAAGGCCGCCGCCACCTGCTCGGCGCCGAAGCGCTCCAGCAGGGTCGCGCTCATCGCCATCTCGTCGCCCAGATCGGCCCCGAGCAGCGGGTGCTCGAGAATGCGCTGGTCGTCCTTTTCCTGCACCTCATCCGCCGACGGCGGCTTGGCCCATTCGGCCACGACCTTGGCGCCCTGCAGCAGACGCTGCGCCTTGCGGAACTCCGACGGCGCGACGATCAGCGCCGAGACGCCCTTAGACCCGGCCCGGCCGGTGCGGCCCGACCGGTGCAGCAGCGTTTCCGAGTTCGACGGCAGATCGGCATGGATCACCAGATCCAGCCCCGGCAGGTCGATGCCGCGCGCCGCCACGTCGGTGGCGATGCAGACCCGCGCCCGCCCGTCACGCAGCGCCTGCAGCGCATGCGTCCGCTCCTGCTGGCTCAGCTCGCCCGACAGCGCCACGACCTGAAAACCGCGGTTGCCCATGCGGGCCAGCAGATGGTTCACCGCCACGCGGGTCTTGCAGAACACGATGGCCGAGCGCGCCTCGTAGAAGCGCAGCAGGTTGAAGATCGCATGTTCGCGGTCGCGGGCGGTGACGTTCAGCGCGCGATATTCGATGTCGACATGCTGCTTGGCCTCGCCGGCCGTCTGCAGCCGCAGCGCGTCGCGCTGGAAATCCTTCGCCAGCTCGGCGATCGCCTTCGGCACCGTGGCCGAGAACATCAGCGTGCGGCGCTCTTCCGGCGCGGCCTGCAGGATGAACTCCAGATCCTCGCGGAAACCGAGGTCCAGCATCTCGTCGGCCTCGTCCAGCACCGCGGCGCGCAGGCCCGAAAGGTCGAGCGAGCGGCGCTCGATATGGTCGCGCAGACGGCCCGGGGTGCCGACGACGATATGCGCGCCGCGCTCCAGCGCGCGCTTCTCGGTGCGATAGTCCATGCCGCCGACGCAGGTGGCGATCTTGGCGCCCGCCTCGGCATAGAGCCAGTCCAGCTCGCGCGCCACCTGCAGCGCCAGTTCGCGGGTCGGCGCGATGATCAGCGCACCCGGCACGTCGGCGAACAGCAGACGGTCGGCGCCCTGCAGCAGTTCCTGCGCGATGGCGATGCCGAAGGCCACGGTCTTGCCCGAGCCGGTCTGCGCCGACACCAGAAGGTCGCGGCCCGCCGCTTCTTCGGCCAGAACGGCGTCCTGCACCGGGGTGAGGGACTCATAGCCCTTGGCTGCCAGTGCCGCTGCCAGCGGCGCGGCGATTTCGATATGTGTCATGTAATTCTGCCTAGAAAGGGGGACGCGCCATGCGTCCGGGTTTACCGGCGCCCATTCCCCTTCGCGGTCGGGCCTCCTCGCCCACCGCCCCGGACTCTCGGGCCGTAGCGGGCCTCCTACAGCATAAGCCCGGCGATGTATAGGCGCCGGAGCAGAACCGGTGAAAGCCGGGTCACCCTCCACTGCGGCAAGCGCCGCACGACTTGCCTCTTGGCCTTTTGCAGAGGCATGCGCATATAGGGCGCAACAGTCAGACGGAGGGACCCCATGTTCGGATTTGGCGACAAGACAGCCCCCAGCCCCGCCCCGCAAGGCGACCTGATCAAGGACACGTCCGAAGCGACCTTCATGAAGGACGTGATCGAGGCGAGCCGCGAGGTTCCCGTGATCGTCGACTTCTGGGCGCCCTGGTGCGGCCCCTGCAAGACCCTCGGCCCGCAGCTCGAAGCCGCGGTGAAGGCGGCGGGCGGCAAGGTCCGCATGGTCAAGGTGAACGTCGACGAGAACCAGATGATCGCCGGCCAGCTGCGGGTCCAGTCGATCCCCACCGTCTTCGCCTTCTACCAGGGCCAGCCGGTCGACGCCTTCCAGGGCGCGCTGCCGCAATCCGAGCTGAAGAAATTCGTCGACAAGATCGCCGCCTTCGCCGGTGACGGCGGTCTGGGGGAGGCGCTTGAGGCGGCCGAGCAGATGCTGACTGAAGGCGCCGTGCTCGACGCGCTGGAAACATTCGCCGCGATCCTCGGCGAGGAGCCGGAGAATGCCGCGGCCTATGGCGGGCTGGTGCGCTGCCACCTCGCCTCGGGCGATCTCGACCAGGCGCAGGCGCTGGCCGACGCCGCCCCCGCCGCCATCGCCAAGGCCAAGGAGATCGAGGCCGCCCGCGCCCAGATCGAGCTGGCCCGGCAGGCCGCCAAGGCCGGCCCCGAGGCCGAGCTGCGCGCCGCGGTCGAGGCCGATCCGGCCGACAACCAGGCCCGCTTCGACCTGGCGCTGGCGCTGCATGCCGGCGGCAAGGTCGAGGAGGCGGTGGACCAGCTGCTGGAACTGTTCCGCCGCGACCGCGAGTGGAACGACGGCGCCGCCCGGGCGCAGCTGTTCATCATCTTCGAGGCGCTGAAGCCGCAGGATCCCATCGTGCTGAAAGGCCGTCGCCGGCTGTCCTCGATGATATTTGCCTGACCCGGCGCGCGGGCTAGGTTGCCCCCCATGATGAAGAGAGCCGACCTCCCGGATACAATTCCGGTCTTCCCGTTGCCGGGTGCGCTGCTTCTGCCGCGCGCCCGTCTGCCCCTGCACATCTTCGAGCCGCGCTATCTGCAGATGCTGGACGACACGATGAAGACCTCGCACCGGCTGATCGGCATGGTCCAGCCGCGCGAAGTGCCGGGCGGCGCCGAAAAACGCCTTCACGCCATCGGCTGCGCCGGTCGCCTCACCGGCTTTTCCGAGACCGAGGACGGCCGCTACATGGTCACGCTCTCCGGCATCTCGCGCTTCCGCGTGGTGGCCGAGGTGCAGGGCTTCGCCCCCTACCGCCGCTGTTCGGTGGACTGGGCCCCCTTCACCCGCGATCTCGGCGGCACCGAGGACGACAAGGGCTTCCGCCGCGCACCCTTCCTCGATCTTCTGGGGCGCTACTTTGCCGCGATGGAACTCTCCACCGACTGGGGTAGCCTGAAGGAAGCGGAGGAAGAGCTGCTGATCAACTCGCTGTCGATGCTCTGCCCCTTCGACCCCGAGGACAAGCAGGCCCTGCTGGAGGCGCCCTCGCTGGAAACCCGGCGCGAGACGCTGGTGACACTGATAGAATTCGCCCTCCGAAGCGGAGATGGGCAAGAGGTGATGCAATGACCGGAACCGTATTCGACCGCCGCATGCTGGAGGCGCTGGTCTGCCCCGTCACCCATGCGGTGCTGAGCTATGACGCCGAAAAGCAGGAGCTGGTGTCGAAGGCCGCCTCGATGGCCTTCCCGATCCGCGACGGCATCCCGATCATGCTGGTCTCGGAAGCGCGCGAACTCTGAGCAAGCCGCTTGGGGCTGGCGCCGGGGAGCTTCGTGCCCCCCCAGCGGCCACGGGCCGCGCGTTCTTCGCTGAAACCCTGCCGCCGGCAGGGTTTCCGGGCGCTCAGAACCCCTGCGGGATATTCGAGCCAAGATGAAAGCAGCAGGCTGATTATATCGGCTTGCCCTGCAAGAGCTTCGGCAGATCGCCGGTCAGCCCCGCGGCCTGCCGGATGAACCCGCGCCGCAGGTTCGGCATGGCGTTCACCAGCCCCATTCCCAGATCGCGGCCCAGCCGCAACAGCGGGTTGTCGTTGGAGAACAGCCGGTTGACCGTATCCATCCCCAGTGCCAGCGCCGTCGCGTCGAACCGCCGCCAGCGCTGGTAGCGCTCCAGCACATCCGGCGCGCCGATATCCTCGCCGCGCCGCGCCGCCAGCGTCAGCACCTCGGCCAGCGCCGCCACGTCGCGCAGCCCGAGGTTCAGCCCCTGCCCGGCGATCGGATGCACCCCATGCGCCGCATCGCCCACCAAAGCCACGCGCGGCGCGATGAAGCTGTTGGCGAGGCTCAGCGACAAGGGATAGGTGAAGCGCGTCCCGGCCAGCGAGATCTCCCCGAGGAAATCCCCGAAGCGCGGCCGCAGCGCCGCGAGATACTCCGCATCCGGCAGCGCCTGGATCGCGGCGGCGGCAGCCTCGCTCTCGCTCCAGACGATGGAACAGAGGTTCCCCGGCAGCGGCAGGATCGCCAGCGGGCCGGAGGGCATGAAATACTGATGCGCGATGCCGTGATGCGGCTTTTCATGCGCGATGGCCGTCACCAGCGCCGTCTGGCCGTAGCCCCAGCCGCTGCGCTTGATGCCGGCGCGCTCGGCCGTGCCGCTGCCGCGCCCGTCGCAGCCGATCAGCAGCCGCGCCGCGAGGCTGCGCCCCGAGCCCAGCGTCACCGTCACGCCGGACGCCGTCACCTCCTGCGCCACCACGCTCTCGCCCGACAGGAGCGTGATGCGCGGGTCGGCCTGCATCGCGGCGAGGAAGGCCGCGTAAAGATGCCGGTCCTCCAGCATGAAGCCCATCGGGCCTTCCTCGATCTCGGCATGATCGAAGGTCAGGAAGAAGGGCGCGGGGCCGTCGCCCGCCTGATCGCTGGTCTTGATCTGCAGGATCGGCTGGCTCTTCGCCGCCACCGTCTCCCAGATGCCGAGCATGCCCAGCAGTCGTTTCGAGGCGATGGCCAGCGCATAGGCGCGACCATCGAATCCGGCCTCGGCGCGGGCCGGGGCAGGGCGGGCGTCGACCACCGTCACGGTGAAGCCGGATTGCGCCAGCGCGAGGGCCAGCGCCGGGCCGTTCAGCCCGCCTCCGGCGATTAGAATATCGGCATCATGGGTCATGGCCTAGATATGGCGGGCCGGGCGGGATTGTCCACAGCGCAGAGCGCCGTTACCGTTCGGACAAAACAGGGGGACATGCGATGAACTGGCTTTACATGACGGCGGCGGATCTCGGGCGCGGCATCGCCGATGGCTCGATCCATGCGGTGGAACTGACCGAGGCCTATCTCGACGCCATCGCCGCCCATCCCGAGGCCGGTCGCATCTATGCCCGCACCACCCCCGACCGCGCCCGCGACGAGGCGATGGCCGCCGCCGAACGCGCCAAGGCCGGGCTGCGGCACGGCCCGCTCGATGGCGTGCCGGTCTCGTGGAAGGACCTGTTCGACACCGCCGGCGTGGCGACCGAGGCCGGGTCGGCGCTGCTGGAAGGCCGGGTGCCCGAAGCCGACGCCGCCGTGCTGCGCACCGCCACCGCGCAGGGCCTCGTCTGTCTGGGCAAGACCCACATGTCGGAACTGGCCTTCTCCGGTCTCGGGCTCAACCCCGTCACCGCGACGCCGCCCTGCATCAACGATCCCGCCGCTGTGCCCGGCGGCTCCTCCTCCGGCGCCGCGGCCTCGGTCGCCTTCGGGCTGGCGGCGGCGGGCATCGGCTCGGATACCGGCGGATCGGTCCGCATCCCCTCCGCCTGGAACGATCTGGTCGGGCTGAAGACCACCCCCGGCCGGCTGTCGCTGGAAGGCGTGGTGCCCTTGGCCGAGACCTTCGACACCGTCGGCCCGCTGGCCCGCAGCGTCGAGGATTGCGCGCTGCTGCTGGCGGCGCTGGAGGGCGGCCGCGCCGCCGACCTGCGCGGCGCCAGTCTCCAGGGCCAGCGCTTCCTCGTGCTGGAAACCGTCGCCCTTGACGACCTGCGCGACGCCCCCGCCCGCGGCTTCGACGACGCCGTGACCCGGCTGGAGGCCGCCGGGGCCGTGATCACCCGCGCCAAGATCCCCGAGGTGACCGAGGCGCTGTCGCTGGCCGGCATCCTCTTCACCGCCGAGGCCTATGGCATCTGGGGCAAGACCATCGAGACCGCGCCGGAAAAGATGTTCCCCCGCATCCTCGAACGCTTCCGCTCCGGCGCCGATTTCCGCGCCTCGGACTATGTCGCGGCTTGGCGGCGGATGCACGAGCTGCGCCGGATCTGGGCGCAGAAGACCGCCGCCTATGACGCGGTTCTGGTCCCCACCTCGCCGATCCTGCCGCCCGAGGCGGCGCGGCTGATGACCGACGACGCCTATTACGTCGCCGAAAACCTGCTGGCGCTGCGCAACACGCGGATCGGCAATCTCTTCGGCCTCTGCGGCCTCAGCCTGCCTACGGGTCAACCGTCCTGCGGCATCAGCCTGATGGCCGGGCCGGGCGAGGAGGAACGCCTTCTGCGGCTGGGATTCGCCGCGGAACGCGCGCTCGGCTGAGGGCGAAAAGACACAACACCGCCGGTCAAGCCGCGGCATCGCCGGCGTTTTTCTGGACCCCCGGGGACATTCTGTCTATCCTGCGACAAAGCGGGGCGACACGACTCCGCAGATGAGGCAGCAATGGTATTTCCGCAGCGGTTTTCGAACCTGCCAGATTACGCATTTCCGCGCTTGCGCACCCTGCTGGACGCCCATGCGCCCGGCGGCGAGGCGATCGCCATGACCATCGGCGAGCCGCGTCACCCGATGCCGGACTTCGTCGGCCCGGTGCTGGCCGATTCGCTGGCGGAGTTCGCGATCTACCCGCCGAACGACGGCACGCCCGAGCTTTTGGGCGCGATCTCCGGCTGGCTGCAGCGCCGCTACGGCGTCGATCTGGCGCAGAACCGGATCATGGTGCTGAACGGCACCCGCGAGGGGCTGTTCAACGCCGCCGTTGCGCTCTGCCCGGAGGAAAAGAACGGCAAGCGCCCCGTGGTGCTGATGCCGAACCCCTTCTACCAGGTCTACGCCATCGCCGCCTTGGCGCTGGGGGCCGAGCCGATCTACGTGCCGGCGACCGCCGCCACCGGCTTCCTGCCCGATTACGCCAGCCTGCCGAAAGACATCCTCGACCGGGTCGCCGTCGCCTATCTCTGCTCGCCCGCCAATCCGCAGGGCGCCGTCGCCTCGCGCGATTACTGGGCCGGGCTGATGGCGCTGGCCGAGCAATACGATTTCCGCATCTTCGCCGACGAATGCTATTCCGAGATCTGGCGCAAGACGCCGCCCGCCGGCGCCCTCGAAGTGGCCGAGGCGACCGGCACCGACCCCGAGCGGGTCTTCGTCTTCCACTCGCTGTCCAAGCGCTCCAACCTGCCCGGCCTGCGCTCCGGCTTCGTTGCCGGCGGGCAGCAGGGCATGGCGCGCATCCGCCAGCTGCGCGCCTTCGCCGGGGCGCCGCTGCCGCTGCCGATCCAGCGCGTCTCCGAACGGGCTTGGGCCGACGAGGCGCATGTCGAGGCGAGCCGCGCGCTCTATCAGCAGAAATTCGCCGTGGCCGATCAGGTCTTCGCCGGGATGCAGGGCTATCAGGGGCCGGAGGGCGGCTTCTTCCTCTGGCTGCCGGTGCCGGATGGCGAGACGGCGGCGCTGAAGCTCTGGCAGGAGACGGGGGTGCGGGTGCTGCCCGGGGCCTATCTGTCGCGCGACGTGAACGGGGACAACCCGGGACAGGGCTACATAAGGGTCGCCATGGTGGCCCCGATTGACGAAATGCAGCGCGGGCTCACCAGGCTCCGCGATTGCCTTTACGGGTGAGGTCGGAACGAATGGCATCCTATCAGGTCAGGCAACGCGATCCGCTTCTGGATCAGAACACGCAGGCGATGCTGGAGCGGCGCGGGCGCGAGCTGATGGGCGCGGGCCTGATCCTGGCCGGGGTGATCTTCGCGCTGATGCTGATGAGCTATTCGCCGGAAGACCCCGGCTGGATGGTCGCCACCGACGAGCCGGCGCAGAACATCCTCGGCCGCTTCGGCGCCGCCGTGGCCTCGACGCTGATCATCATCGGCGGCATGGGGGCCTGGGGCCTGCCGCTGGTGCTCCTGGCCTGGGGCCTGCGTTTCGTGCTGCACCGGGGCGAGGACCGCGCGCTCAGCCGGGTGGTCTTCGCCGTCATCGCCGTGGCGCTGGGCTCGGTCTTCGCCGCGACCCATGTGCCCGGCGCGGACTGGCCGCATTCCTTCGGCTTGGGCGGGCTCTTCGGCGACACCGTGCTGGGCGCCCTGCTGGAGGTGACGCCGCTTGGCGCCGCCATGGGGCTGAAGATGTTCTCGCTGCTGGCCGGCGCCGGTTTCCTGGCGATGAGCCTCTATGTCTGCGGCTTCGACATGCGCGAGCTGCGCGCCATCGCGCATTTCCTGCTGGTCGGGCTGGTGGTCAGCTACAACAGCCTGCTGATCCTCGTGTCCCGCGGCGCGTCCGGTTCGGCGCAGGCCGCCGTGGCGATGCAGGACCGCTATCGCCAGCACCGCGAGGGCCGCGCCGCCGTGGCCGAGGCCGCGGTGCGAGACGATCCGGTGCGCTACGGCGCCGCCCGGCAGGGCAGGGTGGCCGGGCAGGCCTCGGCCTTGGCCTCGCATGTCCCGGCCACGGGGGCGAAGGCCGCGGCGCTCAGCTTCCTCAGCCGGCTGAAGCCGCTTTCCGGCGGGTCCGAGCCCGAGCCCGAGGTGATCGAGGACTATCCGCAGGCCTATGGCCGCCCGGCCTCGCTGCGCGCCGACCAGTTGCGCGCGGCCCATGCCCGGCACGAGGCCGTCCGCGCCGAACCGATGCGCGGCGCCGATACGCTGCGCGCCGAGCCGCGCTATGCCGAGCCGGAGCCCGCGCCGGCCCGCACCGGCCTCCTGGCGCGCATGCCGCAGCTGATCCGCCGCGCGCCCGACCCGGAGTCGGAGCTGATCGAGCCCGCGCTCTCCTACGCCGCCTCCAACACCGACGGTCCCTCGGACGAGCGGA
>NZ_PZKG01000141.1 GCF_003034985.1 Cereibacter changlensis JA139 | reverse complement strand
TGCCGAGAATACCGCCGCAGCAGACCTTGATGCCGCCGCGGCGCACCGCCTCGACCGTCTGCAACCGGTCTTCCATTGTCCGGGTGCTGGCGATCTGCGGGTAATAGCCCGGCGACGTGTCGATGTTGTGGTTGTAGAAATCGAGCCCCGCCGCCTTCAGCCGCGCCACCTGATCGGGGGAGAGCATCCCCAGCGTCATGCAGGTCTCCAGCCCCATACCGGCCACGCCCTGCACCATGTCGCAGAGCTTGTCCATGTCGCGGTCCTTGGGGCTGCGCCAGGCGGCCCCCATGCAGAACCGCTGCGCGCCCGCCGCCTTGGCGCGCCGCGCCGCCGCCAACACCTCATCCGCGCCCATCAGCCGGGTCGCCTTCACCCCGGTGTCGTGATGCGCGGATTGCGAGCAATAGCCACAATCCTCAGGGCAGCCGCCGGTCTTGATGCTCAGCAGGCTGGCGGTCTCGATCACGTTGGGGTCGAAATGTGCGCGGTGGGTGGTCTGCGCGCGGTGCAGCAGGTCGGGAAAGGGCAGGGCGTGAACCGCCCGCGCCTCCGCCATCGTCCAGTCGGTGCGGATCATTGCGCGCGGCCCTTCAGGCGGTTCAGGCCGGAGAGGAGTGTCGTCGCCAGCGCGATCTTCACCAGATCTCCCGGCAGAAAGGGCACGAGGCCGACGGCCAGCAGCTTCGGTCCCGGCACGAAGAACGCGAGCCAGGCCAGCCCCGCCGCATAGACCACCGCAAGCCCCGCCAGCATCGCCAGGGCGCGCCTCATCCAGCCACGTCCCGCCGCCAGCCAGCCGATCAGCCCCGCCGCAACCAGATAGCCTGCCAGATAGCCGCCCGTGGGCCCGGCCAGATAGGCAAGGCCAATGCCACGTTCGGGCGCGCCGGAAAACACTGGCAGGCCGATCGCGCCCGCGCCGAGATAGGCGGCCATGGCGGCCAGACCGAGGCGGGAGCCAAGCGCGGCTGCAACGAGAAACACCGCGAGCGTGTGCAGCGTCATCGGCACCGGCCAGAACGGGATCTGGACCTTGGCGCCAAGAGTGATCAGCGCCGCGCCGCAAAGCGCGAAGGCCAGCCCGCGCCACAGCGGGCCGGAGCGGGACAGGGAGGAGGTCAGCGATGTCATGGGCTCTCCGAAGATGGATGTGTACTCCATCTAGAGTTACGGAGGTGCGGTGTCGGCCGGCAATCAGGATTATAGATAATCAGCCAGGTATCTCGTAAGTCTCGCGCAGGTCAGAATTTTTTGTGGCAGGCTTCCGCTTGCCGATCCAGCCGACATGGCGGGCCAGCGTCGCGCAGGCAAGGTCGGTCCGGCCCTTGCGCAGCGCCTCCAGAATGGCGCGGTGGTCGTGATCGGTGCGCGCCTCCCAGTCCCGCCGCCAGGCGGCGAAGAGGAAGCGGGCGCTGGCCGCCTGCAGATCGTCGATGGTCCGCAGCAGGCGCGGCATCCGGCAGGGCGCCAGGATCAGCCGGTGGAAATGCCGGTTCGCCGCCTCCCAGTCGCGCACCGTGTCGGCGCTGTCGCCGCGGCGTGTAACCTCTTCTGCTTTCGCCAGAATTGCCCGGGTGATGTTGGGTGCCGCATGGCGCAGCGCCAGCGTTTCGAGGCTCGCCCGCATCTCGGCCACCTCGCGCAGCTCCGCCACGTCGAATTCGGTGACGCGGAAGCCCCGGCGCGGCAGGCTCTCGGCCAGCCCCTGCGCCTGCAACTCGCGGAAGGCCTCGCGCACTGGCACATGGCTTGCGCCGAACTCCAGGGCGATGTGGTCCTGCCGCAGCCGCGCGCCGGGCGCGATCTCGCCGGTGATGATGCGGTCCGCCAGGATGCGCGCGATCCGCGTCGCGTGGGTGTCTTCGGGAGGTGACTGCATGGGTTATAGATAATCCCGGCGGGCCGGCCTGTCGAGGATTGGCAGCAAGGCATTCTGGCGGCCAGGACACGGCAGACGCAATATCATGGCCTCCACCTGCGGCATGCTTGCAATATACTAACGCAACGTTAAGATGCGGCCCACTTACTACAATTTAGGTATCCCGATACTCAATAAAGGTGTGCGTCATGCTTTTGCTGCAGCGTCCGCGGTTCCGCGGCATCGGCCCGGGAGACGTCCGGCGATGAGGCGGTCCGGGGGAGGGGCGCTGGTCGCCGGTCTGGCGGTCCTGATGCTGTCCGGGCAGGCCGTCCGGGCCGAGAGCGTGACGCTGATGCAAGCCTATACCCGCATGATGACGGCGGGGATCGAGACCGGGATCATCGACGCCGATCTGGCCGCCTCGGCCGAGGGCGTGAAGCAGGCCAAGGGCCAGCGCCTGCCGCGGGTCCAGCTGTCGCTGCAATATGACCAGATCCAGCAGGAGGTCATCTCCTCGGACAACGAGACCTATGCCGAGGGCAGCAGCCAGTATCCCAAGGTCACCTTCAACTTCTCGGTCCGGCAGCCGATCTATGACGCGGTGCGCTTCCGGGCGCTGCCGCTGGCGCGCGCCCAGGACGCGGTGCGTCAGGCCGATGCCGAGGTCGCGCGCAACCGCATCGTGCGCGACATGATCGTGGCCTATTTCGAGGTGGCCCAGGCGCAGATGCGCATCCGCCGCGCCCAGGCGATCATCGACGGCCGGGCCGACTATGTCCGCAGCGTCGAGGAGGACGTGGCCGCCGGCCGGCGCGAGGCAGATGTGCTGATCCGCGCCCAGGGCGATTCCTTCGCCGCCGAGAGCGACCGGATGGAGGCCGAGATCGGCCTCGCCGAGGCGCTGGCCGGGCTGCAGCGCTATGCCGGGCTCGACGTGACCGGGGTGGCGCTGGACGGGGCGCGGCTCGGCGTGGTGGATCTGGCCAACATCGACCGCAGCATGACCGAGGCGGCGCTGCTCTCCATGTCGCCCGATCTGCAGTCGGCCCGGGCCGCGGCCGATGTCGGCAAGCGGCAGATCGCCAGCGCGCGCGGCGCGCTGCAGCCGACCGTCGATCTTGTGCTGGATTTCGAACACCAGACCACCGAGGGCTCGCTGTTCGGCGGCGGCTCGAAGACCCAGACGGTGACGGGGGGCGCGATGCTCACCGTGCCGATCTACGAGGGTGGTATCCGCAAGTCGCGGGTGCGCGAGGCCGAGGCCGGGCTACGCGCCGCCGACCTGAAGGTGCAGCAGACCGAGCGGGCGGTGTTGGCGCGCTACAAGGCGCTGATCGGCGCGGCCCGCGCCACCGCGGCGCGCAGCGGCAAGCTCTCCAGCCAGCTGCGGTTGAGCGAGGAATCGGTGGCCGCGGCGCAGGAGCAGTTCGACGCTGGCCGCGCCTCGGAAGGCGTGCTCCTGGAGCAGCGGCTGCGGCGCGACACGCTGCGGCTCGACGTACAGTCGGCGCGGCTGCAGCAATTCCGGGTGCAGGCGGAGCTTTACGCGCTGTTCGGGGCGCTCGACATGAAGGCGATTTCGGCGCAGGCGGGAAGCTGAGGCTTCCCCCTCGCGAAACAACAGGATCAGGAACAGGCAGACGCATGAGCAGGCAGATACTCATCTACGAGAACGTGGTCCCTTTGAACCGCGTCCAGCACCGCGACATGGCGGTGAAGCAGACCACCAACTTCGACTTCACCCGCAAGACCAACACGGTGCCGATCGTCGACGTGGAATTCGTCAAGGTCGCGCCGACGCTGCCGATCGTCTTCACCCGGACCCAGACCGGCATCGTCTGCGCCGCGCTGCTCGGGGCCGAGCAGGACCGCAACAGCTTCCTCGCCGAGGACGGAACCTGGGAGGGCCGCTACGTCCCCGCCTTCTTCCGCCGCTATCCCTTCGTCTTCGCGGTGCAGGAGGGCAGCGACCGGCTGACGCTCTGCATCGATGACAGCTATGCCGGGCTGAACGATCGCGGCGAGGGCGAGCGGCTGTTCGACTCCACCGGGGCCGAGACCGCCTATACCCGCACGGTGCTGCGCTTCGTCGAGGAATACCAGGCGACCTTCAACCGCACCCAGGCCTTCTGCGACCGGCTGCTGGCCAGCGGCCTGCTGGAAGAAGCGCGGATCGACTACACCCTGCCCGACGGCAAGCAGGGCGGCGTCACCGGCTTCCTGCGCGTCTCGGTCGAGAAGCTGCGCAACCTCGCCGATGACAAGGTGCTGGAGATGTTCCGCAACGGCGATCTCGACCTCATCCAGATGCACCTGATGTCGATGCAGCAGGTCGAGCCGCTGGTGGCCCGGATCGGCGCGGCGAAGCCCGCCCCGGAGGCCGCGCCCGAACTGCTTCCGGAGGCCGCCGCGCTCAACTGAGCCAAGGCCAATGCTCCATGCGCGTCCGGCTTCCGGGCGCGCTTTCCTCGATCTGGCGGTACCGGACCATGAGCACGCATTTCAGACCGAAAAACGGTAAACCCGTTGCGGCTGCAAAGGTTCCGTCCCTGCCGGCAGATTTTTTCCGCGAGGCTCCTGAGGGGCCGAAACTGCCGGGCCGGCTCTGGTCCTGGCTCGACCGCCGTCTGAAGGCCGAGGGGGCCAGCCTCTCGCGCCGGCGCCCGGGCATCGACGTGCTGGAGCCGCGGCTGTTGATGAGCGGCGACCCGGCGACGGCCGTGGCGGCGATGGCCGCCGGGGTCGAGAACGCCACGCTGCGCATCACCCAGGTCGATACCGGCAACAACACCAGCGAAGACCGGCTCCAACTGATCCAGGGCACGAATGCCGCCAATACCAGCGCCACCGTCCTCTCTGAGTGGAAGGTGGAGATGCAGGGCGACACCAAGCGCATCGTGCAGGTCGGCAAGACCGGCGCCGCCAATGCCATCGACGTGCTGTCGATCTCGGGCAACAGCGCCGACAACATCCTCGTGCTCGACCAGTCGGTGCTGGGTCTGGCCGAGGGGCTGGAAGTCCGGATTTCGCTCGGGGCCGGCAACGACACGATCCGCGGGCCCGAGGCCTCGACCGGCCTCGTCTGGACGCTGGACGCGGTCGACGGCAACGGCGCCGACGGCTCGATCTCGCTGCTGCAGCCCGCCGCCGACTCGAACGATCCCGACACCGAGACCGCCGAGGCCGACAAGCCGCTCGACACCCGCGTGACCCATGCCGGCGGGCGCGACCATTTCCTGACCTTCAACGATGTCGAGGGTTTCGACATGCGGGCGACGCGCGACATCGTCGCCGACCGCACCGCCGGCGCCAGCGAATGGGGCCTGACCTGGGACGCGGGCGGCATCGCGCTGAAGCGCTTCACCGACGCGCAAGGCGTCTCTGCGGGAACCCCCGCGGCGGGGCGGACCAGCAGCCTGTCGGTCACCGGGGCCGAAGGCCTGACCACCACCGGGGCAGGCCACCTGAACCTCGGCTACCAGTCGGTGACGGCGAACCAGACCGGGGCGACGATCAACGCGGGCTCGGGGCAGATCAGCCTCTACCAGCCGGGCGACAGCGACCGGCAGAACCCGCTGTTCTTCGACGTGCGCGGCATGAGCGGCTACACCGGCACCATGGGCCGCGACGTGGCCCGCGCCGCCGCCGGCGTCGGGATGAACCTCCTGGGCGGCGAGGACAGCCTGACCGGCTCCGACGACCAGCTGGTCTGGACCCTCACCGACCGTTCCGCCACCGGCAATGCCGAAGCGGCCTTCACGCTCGGCTTCCACCAGCTCGACGCCGAGGGCGACTGGGTCTCGCTGAACCGCGACGCGACCTATTACGGCATCGACCGGGTCACCGGCGGCGACAACGCCGACCGGCTGGTGCTGGACTATGGCCAGGCGGTGACGGTCGTCGTCTCGGGCAGCATCGAGGCGCCCCGCGTCAGCGTCTCGACGACAGGCGGCGCCGGAACCGCGCTGATCGCCGACGGTTTCGAGCAGATCGTGGCCAGCGTATCGCCCTCGGCCACCGCGCTGAACCTGATCGACTATTCCGCGCTGTCCGACGACATCAGCTTCGACCAGACCGAGGGCAGCGCCAGCGGCTTCACCTCGGTCGCGGGCTTCACCGCGATCCGCACCGGCGCGGGCGACGACAGCGTCGTGGTCGACGCCGGCATGCGCTCGGTAATCACCGGCGCCGGCGACGACGTGGTAACGCTGGGCGCGACCCTCGGCGCGCTGAGCGTCGATCTGGGCGCGGGCAGCGACACGCTGCAGGGCGATCAGGACGAGACCGGCCTGCTCGCGGGCGTCGAGACCCCGCTCGGCACCCGCTTCACCGTCACCAGCCTCGGCGCCGATGGCGCGGCGGGCCGGGCGCAGTTGCGCTTCGGCGCGGGCGACGCCTTCACCGCCGGGCAGGACATCAGCTTCACCGGGGCCGAAAGCCTCGCCAGGCTCGGCGGCGAGGATGATCCCGACAGCCTGATCTTCGACCTGAACGTCGCCACCGGCAGCACCGCCACCTGGTACATCCCCGATGTCTACGCCGGCGCCATCCTGCTCGGCGGGGCGCGGCTGTCCTACGAGGGCATCCGCCTCGCCGGGATGGAGAGCAGCGGCGGGCGGACCAACCCGCTGGTCCGGCTGTCCTATGCCGGCGACGGCGCAGGCATCGCCCAATACGAGAGCGCGGTGAGCGTCGACCTGACCCAGGGTCTGGTCTCGGGTCTGGCGGGCTGGACCGGCGCGGTGGACGCGCTGATCGGCACCGAGTTCGACGACAGCCTGATGGGCGACGCCACCACCCGGCTCGTGCAGGGCGGGGCCGGCGACGACCGGATCGGCACGCGGCTCATCGCCGGCGCCACGCTGGACGGCGGGGCGGGCGCCGACATGGTCTTCTACGACCGCGCCGCCGCGACCACCGTCCTGACCGATACCGCGATCACCCAGGGCGGCTCGGTTGTCGGCCTCTCGGGGATCGAGAGCGCCTTCCTCGCCGCCGATGCCGACACCGCCGGCACGACCATCGACGCCAGCGGCTTCACCCGCGGCTCGGTCACCCTGCGCGGCGGGGCGGGCGACGACATCCTGATCGGCAGCGCCCAGAACGATGTCTTCACCGAGAGCGGCGGCAGCGACCAAATGACCGGCAATGCCGGGGTGAACAGCTTCGCCGCGAGCGGCCTCGCCGGAAACCGGGCGCTGGCCGATGGCGCCGAGGACGGGACCATCGTCTACACCCACCCGGATGGCGCGCACACGCTGACCGGCGTCAGCCTGTTCAGCCTCGGCGGCGACGACGGGGCCAATGTGTTTGACGCCTCCGGCCTGACCCGGGCGCGCGTGGCGCTCTACGGCGGGGCGGGCGACGACACGCTGAAGGGCGGCGCGCTGGACGACACGCTGTCGGGCGGCATGGGGCAGGATGTCTTCGACGGCGGCGCGGGGGCGAATACCCTCTTGGAGGACGGCTTCACCCAGTATCACGTCGGCGCCTCCGGCCTGCTGCATGACAGCGAGGAGGACGGGGCGAGCACGATCACCGTCACCCTGCCGGTCTCGGCGGGTACGGGCGACAGCTTCCGTCTGACGCTGACCCTGGCCGACGGCTCGACCCTGAGCACCGCCTCGATCGGCTTCACCGCCACCGCCGATCAGGTCGCGGCGCAGATCTACGCGCTGCGCCAGTTCGACGAGAGCGCCGTCGACGTGCTGGTCACCACCGCCAACGGCCGCGTCACCTCGGTCCAGCTTGTCCTGCGCGATTCCTTCGCCGGGCGCGATCCGGGCTTCGCCCTCTCGGCCAGCGGCTCGTCGCGCGCCACCGCCAATGCCGCTGCCGTCGCCTTCGCCGCAACCGGGGTGCTGGTCGTCGGCACGCGCAAGCTGACCACGCCGGAAACGCTGACCAATATCCAGACCCTCGACCTGCGGCTCGATCTGGAGCGCGCGGGCTGGGCCGACATCGCCGGCTGGGCCGGCGCGGCGGTGCTGACCGGGTCGGAGCTCGACGATGTGGTGCGGCTTGGCGCCAAGCACCGCGCCATGCTCGGGGCGGGCAGCGACCGGGTGACGCTGACCGCGGCGGGCAGCTATGACGCGGCGCTGATGATCGACGGCGGCGCGGGTTCGGACTGGCTGCTGGTCACCGGCCAGACCGTCCTCGTCAGCGACGGCTCGGTCTCCTTCGGCAGCGACGCGCAGCGCGTCGCCACCGCCGGCTTCGAGAACTACATCCTGACCGGCACCTCAGGCAACGACACGCTCAGTGCCGCCGGCCTCACCTCGGGCCAGCTGTCGCCCACGACGCTGCTGTCGCTGCTGGCGCGCGGGGCCGGCCTGCCGATGCGCGACGGCGTCGATTTCACCGTGACCCATCCGGACGGCACCACCGTCCAGATCGACATCCCCTCCACCGCCACCACGCTGCAGCATGTGCTGGACGCCTTTGCCAGGGACGCCGCCGGCAATGCGAGCGGGCTGACCGCCACGCTCTCCGGCGGGGTGATCACGGTGTCCTCCTCGCGCTCCGGCTCCAGCGCGCTGTCCTTCGCCGGCGTCGCCGTCACCGGCAACGGGGCGGGGGGCGAGGTCGCCACCTGGGTCGACAGCGAGGTGCTCGAGGTGCTCGGCCTCGACCGGGCGAAGATCACCGGCGCGGTGGCCAAGGCTGCCCCGGCCAGCGCCGGCGGCGTGCTGATCCAGAGCCTCGGAGGCGCGGATGTGATTACCGGCTCGGCCGGCGACGACGTGATCCTGATCGAGGGCTCGGCGACCATCGCCGGCGGCGGCGGCAGCGACCGGGTGATCCTCTCGGCGGCCGGCCTCGCGGGCGACTTCAAGCTGGAGACGGTCACCGAGGCCGGCGACACCTTCGACCGCGTCTCGCCGGTCGTCGAGGGCGCGGCCGGCGCGGCCCTTGCGACCATCAGCGGCGTCGAACTGATCGAGCTGCGCGGCGCGAGCGGCGCCAACAGCATCGACGCCAGCGCGCTGCAGACCGATTTCCTCTACCGCACCGGCGGCGGGGCCGACACGGTGAAACTGGGCAGCGGCGCGAGCACCGTGGTGGTGAACGACGCGGGCACCGGGGCGACGACGATCAGCGGCAGCCATGGCGCGACCGTCTGGCTGGAAGCCTCGGGCGAGATCTCGCAGGCCACCTTCGCCCGCATCGCGGCGCTGCCCTCGGGCGCGCAGCTGCTGGTCGGCGCGGCGCCGGCCCTGGCCGAGGCGATGCACCGCACCGGGGTCGAT
>NZ_PZKG01000140.1 GCF_003034985.1 Cereibacter changlensis JA139 | reverse complement strand
AACACCTGTTCATCTCGGCGGGGTCGGGGATCACGCCGGTGATGTCGATGGCGATGTATCTCTGGGACCTCGGCGCCGCGCCCGATGTCGTGCTGATCAACTGCGCCCGCCGCCCGTCGGAGATCATCTTCCGCGAGCGGCTGGAGCACATGGCCTGCCGCGTGCCGGGGCTGAAGCTGCGCTTCGCGGTGAAGGAGCCCGATCCCTACCGGGTCTGGACCGGCTACGAGGGGGCCTTCAACCAGCTGATGCTGGGCCTGATGGCGCCGGACTATCTGGAGCGCGAGGTGTTCTGCTGCGGGCCGGAGTCCTTCATGCAGTCGGTGCGCGACATGCTGAACGCGCTGGGCTTCGACATGGCGCGCTATCACCAGGAGAGCTTCCAGGCGCCGGTGGCGACCGAGGCCGATGCGCCGGTGATCGAGGATGTGGTGCCGGATGCAGCGACCGAGGCCGAGATCACCTTCGAATCCTCGGGCGTGACCATGGCCTGCGCGCAGACCGACACGGTGTTGCTGGTGGCGCGGGCGGCGGGGCTGAACATCCCGTCGGGCTGCACCTTCGGGCTTTGCGGCACCTGCAAGATCAAGAAGACCGCGGGCGAGGTGCATATGGTGCACAACGGCGGCATCTCGGACGAGGATATCGCCGAGGGCTACATCCTCGCCTGCTGCTCCAACCCGATCGGCCGGGTGGCGGTGGAGGTCTAGGCGCTCTGCAGCTTGCGGCCGACCATGCGCTCGGCCACCGAGGGCATGACATTGGCCAGCAGGAAGCTGCTGTTGATCCGCTTGGCGCAGCAGGCGGCGCCCGGCTGGCGGCAGGCGCGCATGCCGCCGCAATCCGCGCCGTCCGGGCAGGCGACGCGGACCACGGCGGCGGTCACGTCGAGCAGGTGGTCGAACCAGCCCGACACGCCCATGGCCACCAGCGCCTGCGCCGGGCGCGTGGCGAGCCGGCCGCTGACCACGATGCGCAGCCGGGCGAGGCCGGGATCGGCGGCGAGCCGGGCGATCAGCCGCTCCAGATGCGCGTCGTGATGCGCCGGGTCCAGCACGCTGGCGGCCAGCACCAGCGTCCGGGTCTCGGATTGCTTCAGCCGCTCGATGAGCTCGTCATCGGTCTGGGGATAGAGCACCTGGGTCGACCAGCCGGCGGCGCGCAGCATCTCGCCCGAGATCGTCGCCTCGAGGAAGCGGGTCTCTCCGGGCGCGGCGGCGACGGTCACCGCGCCATGGCTCTTCTGCGGGTCGGGCAGGTGGTGGAGGCGGCGCAGCACCAGTTGCAGCGCGGCGGCGGCGAGGCCGACCTGCATGATCGACGGCCCGTCCTCCTGCGCCATCCTTTCGGTCAGCGCCTCGGCGTAGGCTTCGTAGAGCCGGGCGAAATCGGTGGGGGAGGGGCCGTGGTCGCGGAACTGCACCTCGATGGCGTCCAGCTGGCCCAGCGGGTTCGGCCCCAGCAGGAGGGCTGTCAGCGCCGCCGCCCGGTCGGCCAGCAGTACGCGCTGCGCCACCCGTTGCGGCACGGCGCGCAGCGCGAGGCTGGTCACGTTGCCCTGCGTCCCTTGCACTGCGCCCTGCGGCAGGCCCTGCGTATCGCTCACATCGCTCAGAAAACGGCGCACCGCGAAGATCCCCTCATTGCTTGCCGCCCCGTCGCCCGGCAGCGCGGCCGGGTCTACGACGATCACTTCGCCGCGCTCGCCCTGCGACAGCTGCGCGGCCTCATCCTCGGTGCAGCTCAGCTGCATGTGCCAGTCGCCGAAGCGGCGGCGGGTCACCGTCTCCTGCGACAGGATCTCGATCTCGCTGTGCCGCCCGTCGCGGAGGATCTTCGATATCAGCATTTCCACCGCTTCCGCCGGGCCTTCCAGCCATTGCAGGAAGCGTCCGGCGCTGAAGAACAGCACTCCCGTCACCCCGAGCCGCTCGTTGCCGCGCTGGGCCTGTTCGGTCAGCCGCAGGATGTCCGGAAGGTTCATTCCGGGCAGCGCAAGGCTGCGGTAGCACCAGCAGGCGAGCGATGCTTCCGCCCCGGAGACGCTGTGTTTCATATCCTGCGCCATGGCTCGCCCTTAATCCTGTGTTCCCGGTGAAACAAGCGCGCAGTCCCCGCGCAACGCCGCCTGCGGCAATACGCCCCGCCGACCGCCCGTTCCCCGAACCTCCGCCGCGCCGCCCGCCTGCGGTCGTCCAACCTTACGTCGATACGTTAATCTGTCGCTAAGCATTGATCCCCACCCGGGACCTGTCAAGCGAGGGCGCGGGGGGTGCGGCATCTTGGCTGTGCATGACTCGCCGCGGGAGGCGGCTGCGGGATGCCGCCCGGATGGGGCAATCCCGCGCCGCGGGTCTTGCACCGCGGCGTGAAAATCGCGACCAATCGGTCGGGGGCGGGCGATGCCTGCCCGGGAGAAGGAGGCGACATGGGACGGCTGGAGGGAAAGACCGCGCTGGTGACGGCCGCGGGGCAGGGGATCGGGCGGGCCTCGGCGCTGGCCATGGCGCGCGAAGGCGCGCGGGTGATCGCCACCGACGTGAACGAGGCGGCGCTGGCGGCGCTGGCCGAGGAGGGGCTGGAGGTGCGCGTGCTGGACGTGCGCGACAAGGCCAGCATCGCCGCCGCGGTGAGCGCCGCCGGGCCGGTGGACGTGCTGTTCAACTGCGCGGGCTTCGTCGCCTCGGGGACCATCCTCGACTGCGACGAGGAGCAATGGGCCTTCAGCCTCGACCTGAACCTGACGGCGATGTATCGCATGTGCCGCGCCTTCCTGCCCGGCATGCTGGAGCGGGGCGGCGGCAGCATCATCAACATGTCCTCGGCGGCCTCCTCGATCATCGCCGCGCCGAACCGCTTCGTCTATGGCACGACCAAGGCCGGGGTGATCGGGCTGACCAAGGCCATCGCCGCCGATTTCATCACCCGCGGCATCCGCTGCAACGCGATCTGCCCCGGCACGGTGGACAGCCCCTCGCTGGAACAGCGCCTGCGCGACACCGGGGACTATGAGACGGCGCGGGCCGCCTTCATCGCCCGCCAGCCCATCGGACGGATCGGCCGCGCAGAGGAGATCGCGCATCTGGCGGTCTATCTCGCCTCGGACGAAAGCAGCTACACCACCGGCGTCGCCCATGTGATCGACGGCGGCTGGGCCAATACCTGAAAGGAACAACGATGAAACTTCTGCGCCATGGTCCCGCCGGGGCCGAAAAGCCCGGCATCCTCGCCGAAGACGGCACGATCCGCGACCTGATCTCGGTGGTGGGCGATATCGCGGGCGACGTGCTGTCGGACGCGGGGCTGGAGGCGATCCGCAAGGCCGATCTGACGACGCTGCCGATCGTCGCGCCGGGGACCCGGCTCGGCCCCTGCGTCGCGGGCACCGGCAAGTTCATCTGCATCGGGCTGAACTATTCGGACCACGCCGCCGAGACCGGCGCGACCGTGCCGCCGGAGCCGATCATCTTCATGAAGGCGACCTCGGCCATCGTCGGGCCGAACGACCCGATCCTCATCCCGCGCGGTTCGGTCAAGACCGACTGGGAGGTGGAGCTGGCCATCGTCATCGGAACGAAGGCGAAATACGTCACCGAGGATCAGGCGATGGCCCATGTCGCGGGCTATTGCGTGGCCAATGACGTGTCCGAGCGCGCCTTCCAGTCGGAACGCTCCGGCCAGTGGACCAAGGGCAAGAGCTGCGACAACTTCGGCCAGCTCGGGCCCTGGCTGGTGACGCGCGACGAGGTGGCCGACCCGCAGGACCTGCCGATGTGGCTCACGGTGAACGGCAAGACCATGCAGGACGGCTCGACGAAGACCATGGTCTACGGGGTGAAATACCTCGTCAGCTACCTGTCGCAGTTCATGACGCTGCATCCGGGCGACGTGATCTCCACCGGCACTCCGCCCGGCGTCGGGCTGGGGATGAAGCCGCCGCAGTTCCTCAAGGCCGGCGACGTGGTCGAGCTGGGGATCGAGGGGCTGGGCCAGCAGCGGCAGGACGTGATCGCCGATCCGGCGTGATCTGCGCCCCGGCGCGCGAAGCCGGCGCGCCGGGGCTTGCTCCGGCGGTTCCGGCGGCTAGGTACTGCCGCGAACCGGAGGCGACCGCATGACAGAGATCCCCGAGACCGCGCTGATCGTGGCGCATGGCCAGCCCTCCGACCCCGCCCCGGCGGCGGCGGAGATCGCGGCGCTGGCGGCGAAGGTCGCCGCCCATCTGCCGGGCTGGCGGGTGGGTTCGGCCACGCTGGCCGAGGCCGAGGCGCTGCCGCAGGGGATCGCGGCGGCCGGGCGTCCGGGGCTCATCTATCCGCTGTTCATGGCCGGGGGCTGGTTCACCCGGACGCTGCTGCCCAAGCGGCTGGCCGAGGCGGGCGGGGCCGATTGGCGCATCGTCGAGCCCTTCGGCACCGATCCGGCCATCGCTGATCTGACCGTCACCCTCGCCCGCGAGGCGCTGGAGCGTCGCCCGGAAGGGCCGCGCGAGATCCTGCTGGCGGCGCATGGGTCGTCGCGCAGCCCGGCCCCGTCGGATATCGCCATCGCCATGGCGGCGCGGCTGCGGGAGGAGCTGGGGCTCGACCGCTGCGAGGCGGCCTTCATCGACCAGAGCCCGCAGATCGTCCATGTCGCGGCGACGATGCCCGACGCGCTCTGCCTGCCGTTCTTCGCGGCGCGCGGTGGGCATGTCGTCGACGACCTGCCGCAGGCCCTGGCCGAGGCCGGGTTCCGCGGGCCGCTGCTGCCGCCCGTCGGGCTCGATGACCGCGTGCCCGGGCTGATCGCCGCCGCGCTGCGGGCGGCGCTGGCGCCGGCGGTTTCCTAGTCGGGCTGCCGGGCCAGCCGGTCGGCCTGCCGCTGCAAGGCCAGCCGCGTCGCCTGCCAGAGCCCCGGCAGCGCCGCGAGGTCGGCCTCGGGCCGGTCGCCGCCGCGACCGGCCTGCATCATCCGGCGCAACAGCCGGTGCAGCGGATGCGCGCCGAAGGTGCCGATCGCCCCGGCGAACTGATGCGCCAGCGGAGCCAGCGCCGCCGGCTCCGGCGAGGGGCCGAGGGCGGCGATGCGCTGCAGGATCATGTCGCCGTCGCCCAGCATCTGCCGGATCAGCGCCATCACCGCCACCGGCCCGAGTTGGTCGCGCAGCTCGTCCAGCACCGAGGGGTCGAGCACCGGCGGGTCGGCGGGGGTGGTCTCCGGCTCCGGCTGGTCCTCGGGGGAGGGGGCGGGAGTCGGGCCGGGGCGCAGGCTGCACAGGAGTTCGGCGCGGCCCACGGGCTTTTGCAGGAAGGCGTCGAGGCCGGAGTCGCGCAGTTCTTCCTGATGGGTGGAGAGGGAATGCGCGGTCAGCGCGATGAGGCGCGACCGGGCGCTGGGCCCGCCGCCCTCGCGGATCCGCCGCGCCACCTGGAAGCCGTCGAGCCCGGGCATGCTGATGTCGGTCAGCACCACGTCGAAGGCCTGGCGCTGCGCCTCGATCAGCCCGGTCATGCCGTCGGCCGCCTCGACCACGGCATGCCCCTCGCTCTCGATGAAGCTGCGGGCGATGAAGCGGTTGATGTCATTGTCCTCGATGATCAGCACCGTCAGCCCTCCCGGCTGCGGCTGCTCCGCCGGGAGGGCGGGCTCGGCCTCCGCCGGCGGCGGCAGGTCGGCGGCCTCGGGGCGCAAGAGCGGCAGCCGCAGCCAGAAGCGGCTGCCCCGGTGCGGCATGCTCAGGGCGCCGAGATCGCCGCCCATCGCCCGCGCCAGCCGGCGCGAGATGCCCAAGCCGAGCCCGGTGCCGCCCGAGCGCCGGTCATAGCCGCTGTCCAGCGTGACGAAATCCTCGAAGATCCGCTCCAGATCGGTGGCGGCGATGCCGATGCCGGTGTCGATCACTCTTATCTCGACCATCGGGTCGCCGTCGCCGGCCAGCGTGACGGTCTCTACCGTGATGCGGCCGTTGCGGGTGAATTTCGCCGCGTTGTTCAGCAGGTTCAACAGGATCTGCCGCAGCCGCACCGGGTTGCCCATCACCATGCCGAGTGCCCCGCCGGGGCTGCGCAGCTCGATCCGGTTGCCGGCGGCGGCGGCGAGCCCGGCCTGATTGGCCGCGCAATCGGCGACCAGCCGGTCGAGCTCGAAGGCCACGGTCACCGCCTCCATCGCGTTGGCCTCGAAGCGGGCGATGTCGAGCACCGAGTTCACATGGTCCAAGAGGATCTCGGCCGAGGTCGACAGCACCCGCACCAGCTCGCGCTGCCGGGCGTCGAGCGGGGTCTGGGCCATCAGCTCGATCGAGCCGGTCAGCCCGTTCAGCGGCGTGCGCATCTCGTGGCTCATCACCGCGAGGAAATTCGCCTTGGCCCGCTCGCCCGCCAGCGCCCGGTCGCGCGCCTCGGTCAGCTCGCGCTCGGCGCGGCGGCGGGCCGAAATGTCGCGCACCAGCGCCACCACGATGCTGCCCGAGACGACCGGGGCCACCGCCAGCGTCACCTCCACCGGGAAGCGCAGCCCGTCGGCCTGCTGCGCCTCGACCTCCAGCCGCAGCGGATTGGCGGCGGTGGAACTGGCGCTGCGCACCGCCCGGTCGAGTTGGCTGCGCTGCGCCGCCACCACGTCGGGCGGGAACAGCAGGGTCATCGCCACGCCGCCCAGCAGCGCCTCGGCCGGATAGCCGAACATCGCTTGGGCGGCGGGATTGCAGTCGAGCACCCGGCCTTCGAGGTCGGTGACGAGGATCGCGTCGGCCGAGGTGGCGAAGATCGTCTCCAGCCGGGCGCTGGTGCGGCGGTTCTCCTCGGCCCGCTCCTTCGAGCCGAGATAGAGCCGCAGCAGCTGGATCGACAGCACGCTGAGCACCACCACCAGCAGGACCGTCAGCAGCACCAGCCGCAGCAGGGCGCCGCCGATCCGCACCTGTTCGGCGCTGTAGCCCTGGAGCGCGGCGCTGGCGCTGCGGGTCTGCATCGCCTCGCTCATCACCACCAGCGGTTGCAGCCGGGCCGAGAGGCCGGGCAGGGCCGTGGCGAGCGCGGGGTCGGGGCCGTCGACCACCTGCGCCGTGTCGGCGAGGAAGCCGCGCAGCAACTCGACGCCTTCGGCATGGCCGTCGCGGTGGATCAGCGGCGCGGCGCGCGGGGCCTCGTCCAGCTCGCGGATCCGCTGCTCCAGATCGCCGAACCGCCGCCGCACCTCGGCGAGGCCGGATTGCGGGGCGAGGCGGGCCTGCAGCAGGGCCACGTCCAGCTCAAGCACGTCGTCATGGGTGCTGTCGATCAGCCAGTGCAGCCGGTCCTCGCGGCTGTCGTCCAGCCGCAGGATGCGCAGCCTCGTGTCCAGCGACAGGGCGACGATGGTGGCGACGCAGATCGCCACGGCCGTCGCCGTCACCGGCAGGCGGATCTTCTTCCAGGCGCTGGGGCCGGGAGACGCTTGGGGGGGAAGATCCGATTGCGGCGGGGCCATGGCGCTGGAGCCTAATCCAGCAGGGAGGCACAATCCAGAAGCCTCAGACCGTGTGCAGGTAAAGATCGAAATCCACTTCCGAGATCGTCCGCGCCACCCGGGCGTATTCCGAGGCCTTGATCGCGGTGAAGGTGCGGTGCATCTCGTGCCCCAGCGCGTCCTTGAGGAAGTCCGACCCTTGGGCCGCGAAGATGGCCCCGCGCCAGTCCACCGGGATCGGCGGCGCGTCCTGCCCGTCGGCATAGCCGTTGCCGGTGGTCTCGGGGCCCGGGTCGATCTTGTGGGCCAGACCGTGGCGGATGCCCGCCAGCACCGTCGCCGCGACCAGATAGGGGTTGCTGTCCACCCCCGCCGGGCGATGCTCGATCCGCCGCGCCTTGATGTCGCCCGCCGGGATGCGCAGCGCCACCGAGCGGTTGTTCACGCCCCAAGTCGGCGAGACCGGCGCGTAGCTCTGGCTGGCGAAGCGGCGCCAGCTGTTCGCATGCGGCGCGAAGACCAGCATCGATTCGCCCATCGTGGCGCGCAGCCCACCGAGCGCGTGCAGGATCGGCTGCGACCACTGGCCCTCGACCTCCTCGACGAAGACGTTGCGGCCCTCGCGGTCCAGAAGCGAGACATGCAGGTGCATCCCCGACCCGGCGTAGCTTTCCACCGGCTTCGCCATGAAACAGGCCGTCACCCCATGCGCCCGCGCCTGCGCCCGCACGATCCGCTTCAGCCGCATCAGATCGTCGGCGGCCTGCAGGATGTCGGTGCGGTAATGCAGCGTCAGCTCGTACTGGCCCGGCGCATATTCCGAGATCATGGTCTCGGCCTTGATCCCGGCCTTCTCGGCTCCGGCATAGATGTCGGAGAAGAGCGGCAGCATCCCGTGCAGGTGATCGACCGAATAGACCTCGGTCTTGCTGGATGGCCGGCCGTCCAGCACGTCGCGCGCGGGCTGCACCTTGCCGTCGGGGCCACGGTCATTGGCCAGCAGGAAGAACTCCAGCTCGAAGGCGGCGGCGGGGAAGAGGCCCTCGGCGGCCATCGCCTCGACCTGCCGCTGCAGGGCGTGGCGCGGGTCCGAGGTCATCGGCCGGCCTTCAAGGTCATACATGCACATGAAGACCTCGCCGCGCGGCGGGGTGGTGCCATGCAGTGGCGCCAGCGTCCCCGGCACCGGCCAGGCCCTGAGGTCTCCGTCACCCTGATCCCAGATGAGGCCCGTCTCGTGCACATCCTCGCCGCAGATGTCGAGGCCGAGGATCGAGATCGGCAGATGCCGCCCGCCCTTGTAGAAAGCCAGGAGCTCGTGCCGCCGGATGATCTTGCCGCGCCCGATGCCATTGGCGTCATGCAGCACGATGTCGAAGGCCTCGATCTCGGGATGGGCGGCAAGGAAGGCTTCGGCCTCGGCGACGGTGGAGCCCGAGGGGCTGGCGGTCAGGGTCATTCGTTACGGACTTTCAGGCAAAGAGGTCGGAGAGGATTTCATCGAAGGCGCTGATCAGCCGGTCGATCTGCCGCTTTCGCGTGGCCGGGCTGACCAGCATCATGTTGTGGAACGGCGCGATCAGGCAGCCGCGGTTCAAAAGCGCCAGATGCAGCGCGCGCTCGACATCCGGGTGATGCGCAGCCATGGCCTCGGCCCCGGTCTTCAACGGGCCGGGGGCGCAGACGAACTCCACCCGCGCGCCGACGCGAACCACATGCCACGGCGCCTCGACCCGGTC